>JBKOVG010000363.1:0-21071 GCA_046723845.1 Candidatus Methylomirabilota bacterium
ACCCAGGCGCGCGCCGCGCGGGACGACGGCGCGGACTACGTGGCGGTGGGCAGCATGTTCCCCACCGGGTCCAAGCCTGGCTTCCAGCTCGTGGGGCCCGAGCTCCTGCGCGCCGTGCGACCCGAGATCGCCGCGCCGCTCGTCGCCATCGGCGGCATCACTCCGGACAACGTGGACCAGGTCGTGCGCGCGGGGGCGGATGCCGTAGCCGTGATCTCGGCGGTGTGCGCAGCGGCCGACCCCGCGGAGGCGACGCGGAGCTTCCTCGAGCGCATCGACCGCGCGCGGAAGGACACGTCGCGGTGAGCGCCACCCGCGCCCGGCTCCTCACCGCGGGGTTGGGCGTCCTCGTCTTCGCGGCAGCCGTGGTCTCCTTCTGGCCGGGCGTCTCCGGCGACTTCGTCAACTGGGACGATCGCGACAACGTGGTGAACAATCCCGGCGTGCACGGGCTCGGGCCCGCGCAGCTCCGGTGGATGTGGACGGGCGCCGTCCTCGGCCATTACATCCCGCTCACCTGGATGAGCTTCGGCCTCAACTACGTGCTGGGCGGCCTCAACCCCCGCGGCTATCACCTGCTGAACCTCGGCCTCCACGGCGCCAGCGCCGTTCTCTTCTACCTGATCGCGCGCCGGCTCCTCCGCCTCGCCCGGCCGGGCGGGGAGGAGCCCGGAGGGTGGCCCCTCGCCCTCGGGGCGACGCTGTCCGCGCTCCTCTTCGCCGTGCACCCCCTGCGCGTCGAGTCCGTGGTGTGGATCACCGAGCGCAAGGACGTCCTGTGCGGCTTCTTCTTCATGAGCGCCGTGCTCGCCTATCTCAGGGCGGTGACCGCCGACGGCCTCGATCGCCGCTGGCAGATCGTGTCGCTGGTCGCCTTCGCCGCCGCGCTTCTCGCCAAGGCCGCGGCCATGCCATTGCCCGCCATGCTTCTGCTCCTCGACGTCTATCCGCTGCGGCGGGCGCGTGAGGCCGCAGCGTGGCCGCGGCTCATCGTGGAGAAGATCCCGTGGGCGATCCTGGCCGCGGTCGGCGCGGTGGTCGCGCTCCGCGCCGTCTACGCCGGCACCGGCGTCACGGATTACACGCACTACGGGCTAGGCGCGCGGCTCGCCATGACCGCCTACACGTTCGTCTTCTATCCCGCCCGCTGGTTCTGGCCGGTGGAGCTCCTCCCGCTCTACGAGCTGCCGCCCGAGGTGCGGCTCACCGCGCCGCGCTTCCTCCTCCCCGTGGGCGCCTTCCTCGTGGTGACGGTGCTCCTCGTCGCCCTGCGCCGGCGGTGGCCGGCCGGGCTCGCGGCCTGGACGGCTTCCGTGCTGATGCTGCTCCCCATCAGCGGCGCGGTGCATTCCGGCCATCAGCTCGCCCACGACCGCTACAGCTATCTCTCCGGGCTGGGGCTGGCGCTGCTCTTCGGCGGCGGGCTCTGCTGGCTCCTCACCGCGCGGGGCCGCGGGCGCGTCAGTGCCGTCATCGCCCGTACGGTGACGGCGGGCGCCGCCGTCGTCGTGCTCGTGCTCGCGGCGGGAGCGTGGGATCAGTCCAAGGTCTGGCACGACTCCGAGACGCTCTGGAGCTGGGCCACGAGCATGGACCCACAATGCGCCATCTGCTGGAACAACCTCGGCACTGCGCTCACCGATCAGAAGCGCCACGCCGAGGCGGAGACCGCCTATCGCCGCGCCCTGGCCCTCCGCCCCCACCGGGCCACCGTGGCCAACAATGTGGCCACCGCACTCTATGGCCAGGGCAAGTATCGCGAGGCGGAGGAGATGCTCAAGGTCGCCCTCAAGCTCGATCCCGCCCTCACGGGCGCCCTCATGAACATGGGCGCGCTCAAGGCCCAGGAAGGGCACTACGCCGAAGCTCTCACCTACCTCCGGCCCGCCTACGCCCGCGATCCCAAGTTCGGGGAGCTCGCCCGCAACCTTGCCCTCGCGCTCGTCTACGAAGGGGGAGAACAAAAGAAGGCCGGCCACCGTCTGGAAGCCATGGCGCTGTACCAGGAGGCTCTGGCCGTGGTGCCCGACGACGCCGAGGCGCGGCGTCAGCTCGATGCCCTGCGCGCCGAGGCGGCGAGCGTGGAAAGCCCGGCCAAACGTTGACCCCCCCAGCAGAATCGCTATAATGGCGCCGCTTGCCAACCCGCGCTACCCGTTTGGAGGAGGACACCGCATGAGGAATCTCCGAACCCGCCCCGTGCTGAGCGCCCTTGCCCTGTTCGCGCTGTTCGCCGGGCTCACGCTGCAGGCTGCTCATCCCGTGGGTGCCCAGTCCAAGGGCACCATCAAGATCGCCTCCCAGAGCCCGCTCTCCGGTGGTCAGGCCGCCCTGGGCGAGGGCATCAAGCTCGGCGCGCAGCTCGCCGTCGAGAAGACGAAGGGCAACCTGGAGAAGATGGGCTACAAGGTCGAGTTCGTGCCCTTCGACGACCAGGCCAAGCCGGACGTGGGCGTGGCCAACGCCAAGAACATCATCGCGGACAAGGACATCATGGCGGTGATCGGGCACCTGAACTCCGGCGTGGCCATTCCCTCCTCCGAAGTCTACAAGGAAGTGGGCGTGGTCATGATCTCCCCCGCCAACACCAACCCCGTGGTCACCGACCGCGGCTATCCCAACGTGGATCGCGTGTGCGGGCGCGACGACGTGCAGGGCAAGGTGGGTGCGGAGTTCGTCCACGGCACCATGAAGATCAAGAGCGCCTACATCGTCCACGACAAGACGCAGTACGGCCAGAGCATCGCGGAGTTCTTCAAGGCGGACTCCGAGGCCAAGGGCGTCAAGGTCCTCGGCTTCGAGGGCACGGAGGAGAAGTCGAACTTCGACTCCATCCTCACCCCCATCAAGGCCAAGAATCCCGACGTGATCTACTTCGGCGGCATCTACGATCAGGGGGCGCCCTTCTTCAAGCAGGCGCGCGAGAAGGGGATCAAGAGCAAGTTCATGGGCCCGGACGGCATGGACTCCTCCGACCTGACCAAGATCGCGGGCAAGGCCGTGGTGGGCATGAACTACACCTCGGCGGCCGGCCCTGCCTCCGCGCTGCCCAAGGCGAAGGCCTTCGTGGACGAGTACAAGAAGAAGTTCGGCAAGAACCCCGAGCCCTACGCGGCCGAGGCCTACGACGCGGCGACCATCGCCATCAAGGCCATCGAGGAGACGGCGAAGAAGGGCAAGGTTTCCCGCGAGGACGTGGCCACCGCCGTGCGCAAGGCCAAGCTCTCCGGCATCACGGGCGACATCGCCTTCAACGCCAACGGCGATCGCCTCAAGGCCCAGTACTTCGTGCTCACCGTGGAGAGCGACGACCCCGTGAAGTGGGGCGACAACAAGATCGTCAAGCAGCTCACCATCGCGCCCCCCGAACCCAAGAAGTACCGGCTCACACGTTGTCCACCGGGTGGGGCGGCCCACCCGCCGCCCCTCCCGCGACTTTCTCCGCGGCGGGCGTCGATGGATCTTGAGCTCCTCCTCGGCATCTTCCCGCAGGTCCTCATCGACGGCATCACCCTGGGCTTCATGTACGCCTTGATCGCCCTCGGCTACACCATGGTGTACGGCGTCCTCGAGTTCATCAACTTCGCCCATTCCGAGATCTTCATCGTGGGCGCCTTCGTGGGCGTGGAACTCCTCCTGGGCATGAAGGCCTCGGGCTGGCTCGACGCGCTCCCCTGGGTGGTCGTGCTCCTCCTCATCCTGGCCGCGGGCATGGCCGTCTCGGGCCTCCTCGCGGTGATCGTGGAGCGCACCGCCTATCGTCCCCTCCGCCACGCCCCTCGCCTCATCCCGCTCATCTCCGCCATCGGCGTGTCGTTCTTCCTCCAGGACCTGATCCGCCTCGTGGAATCGCTGTGGCGGAACGCCTTCAATCTCGTCTACCCGACCATGGACGCGCTGAACACGCGTTTCGAGCTCTCCTCGACCATCGACGTGTCCTTGAAGTCGCTGGTGGTGATCCTGGCCGCGCTGCTCATGCTCTGGGGGCTGTACTCGCTGGTGAACAAGACGAAGATCGGCAAGGCCATCCGCGCAGTGGCCGAGGACCAGCCCGCCGCCTCTCTCATGGGCATCAACGTCAACCGCATCATCTCCCTCACCTTCCTCATCGGGGGGGCAATGGGAGGCGGGGCGGGTGTGCTCTTCGGCGTGCAGTACAGCCTGATCAATCCCTACACGGGCTTCATCCCCGGCCTCAAGGCCTTCACCGCCGCCGTGCTGGGCGGCATCGGCAACATCCCCGGAGCCATGCTGGGCGGCCTCGTGCTGGGACTGCTGGAAGCCTTCGCCGCTTCGTACCTTTCGTTGCTCACGGGCGGGGCCTTCGGCGCAGAGTACAAGGACATCTTCGCCTTCTCCATCCTCATCCTCATCCTGATCTTCCGCCCCAAGGGCCTGCTGGGCGAGGTCGTGCGGGAGCGGGCCTGATCGTGCACCCGCTCGCGCGCCTCCTCGAGCGGCCGGGGCCGGCCACCGTCATCGCGGTGGGGGCGCTCGCTCTCACCGCGTGGGCCGTCACCCGGTCGCCGCGCTCCGTCGTGCTCTTCATGCTCTTCCAGGCCTCGATCCTCCTCCTCTACTTCGCGCGCATGCCCCGCGGGCTCAAGATCCTCCTCACCACGCTCGCCTTGGGCGTCCTCATGCCCGTCTTGGGGACGATCAACGCCTACTACATGGAGATCGCCATCCAGGTCGGCATCTTCGTGGCCCTCGCCCTCGGCCTCAACATCGTGGTGGGGCTGGCCGGCCTCCTCGACCTGGGCTACGTCGCCTTCTTCGCGGTGGGCGCCTACTCCTGGGCCATCTTCGGCTCGCCCCAGGCCAACCTGATCTTCGGCGGCGACCGCTTCCCGCTCTCCCCGTGGTGGTTCTTCGCCTTCCTCCTCGTGGGGGTGGCGGTGGCCGCGGGGGCGGGCATCCTCCTCGGCCTGCCCGTGCTGCGGCTGCACGGCGACTACCTCGCCCTCGTCACCCTGGGCTTCGGCGAGGTGATCCGCGTACTCGCCAACAACCTCGACAAGCCCATCAACATCACCAACGGGCCGAAGGGCATCACGCCCATCGGCCGGCCGCCCATCTTCTTCGACCCGCTGCTGCGCGCCGTCGGCCTCGAGCCCAATCCCAATCTGATCTACCCGCTCTACCTCTACGCTCTCGTCCTCCTCATCGTGGGCGTCACCATCCTCGTCAACCGCCGCCTCGAGGACTCGCACATCGGCCGTGCCTGGGAGGCGATCCGCGAGGACCAGACGGCGGCCCAGGCCATGGGGGTACCGCTCGTACGGATGAAGCTGCTCGCCTTCGCCTGCGGCGCCTCCTTTGCGGGAGCGGTGGGCGTGCTCTTCTCCGCCAAGCAGATCTTCATCAACCCGGAGTCCTTCACCTTCATGGAGTCCATCGGCGTGCTCTCCATGATCATCCTGGGTGGCATGGGCTCCATCCCCGGCGCCATCCTCGGCGCCGCCGTGGTCACCGTGCTCAACCTCCTAGTGCTCAAGGGCTTCTCCCTCTGGCTCAACGAGCTGCGCAACGCGGGCACGGTGATCCTCGGTTACAATCTCGCCAACCTCCCCACACAGCTCGAGCCCGCCAAGTACGAGCGCATGGTCTTCGGGCTGATCCTCGTGCTCATGATGATCTTCCGGCCGCAGGGCATCCTCCCCGCGCGCCGGCGCACGCGCGAGCTCGGGGAGCCCTGAGATGGCCGCTTTCCTCGAAGCGCAGGGCGTGACCAAGCGGTTCGGGGGACTGGTCGCGCTGAATCGCGTGAACTTCGAGCTCGCAGAGGGACGGATCGCCTCCATCATCGGGCCGAATGGAGCGGGCAAGACGACCTTCTTCAACGTCTTCACCGGTCTCTACGTCCCCGAGGAAGGCTCGGTCACGTTCCGCGGCACCTCGCTCACCGGGCTCCGCCCCGACCAGATCACCACTCTCGGCATCTGCCGGACGTTCCAGAACATCCGGCTCTTCAGGAACATGACGGCGGTGGAGAACGTGCTGGTGGGCATGCACGCGCGCGTGGGCGCGGGCTTCTGGGGCGCGGTGAGCCGGAACCCGCACTGGAAGCGCGAGGAGGGACGCCTGTGGGCGCGCGCCGCCGAGCTGCTCGACGTGGTCGGCCTGCGCGACCGCGCCAATGAGGTCGCGCGCAACCTCCCCTACGGCGATCAGCGCCGGCTCGAGATCGGCCGCGCCCTCGCTTCCCAGCCCGCCCTCCTCCTCCTCGACGAGCCCACCGCGGGCATGACCCAGGGCGAGGCGCGCAGCCTCATGGCCCTCCTGCGCAAGCTGGTGAGCGATCTCGGTCTCACCATCCTCCTCATCGAGCACAACATGCGCGTGGTCATGGAGGTCTCCGACCACGTCACCGTGCTCGACTATGGGGAGAAGATCGCCGAAGGACGCGCCGCCGAGGTGCAGAAGAACCCGCGCGTCATCGAGGCCTATCTCGGTCGGCGGAAGTGGACGCCGCGCCCGGAGGCCGAGCATGCTTGAGGTGCGGAACCTTCACGTGTCCTACGGCGAGATCCGTGCCTTGAAGGGCGTGACCTTCCAGGTGGGCGAGGGTGAGGTGGTCGCCCTCCTCGGCAACAACGGGGCAGGCAAGACCACCACCCTGCGCGCCATCTCCGGGCTCCTCGTCCCGCGCGAGGGGGACGTGGTCTTCGAGGGCGGCTCGCTGGTGGGCGTGGCCTCCCACTCCATCGTGCGGCGCGGGGTGACCCACGTGCCGGAAGGCCGCCGCATCTTCAACCGGCTGAGCGTGCTGGAGAATCTCGAGATGGGCGCCTTTACCCGCTCGGACGGCGAGGTGCGCGCGGACATCGACCGCGTCTTCACCATCTTCACGCGGCTCCACGAGCGGCGCACCCAGGTCGCGGGCACGCTGTCCGGCGGCGAGCAGCAGATGCTCGCCATCGGGCGCGCCCTCATGGCCAAGCCGCGGCTCCTCCTCCTCGACGAGCCCTCCATGGGCCTGGCCCCCGTGCTCGTGGAGCAGATCTTCGAGACGGTGCAGACCATCAATCGCCAGGGCGTGACCATCCTGCTCGTCGAGCAGAACGCGGCCATGGCCCTGTCCATCGCCGGCCGCGGCTACGTGCTGGAGACGGGCGGCATCGTGCTGGAAGGCAGTGCGCGGGACCTCGCGGACAATCCTGAGGTGCGGCGGGCGTATCTGGGCGAGGCGTAGTCACTCCCCCTCACCCTGCCCTCTCCCCAGAGGGGAGAGGGAATGCACACCTTCGCCCCCGGAGGAGGAGAGGGCAAGTCCAAGGAGACGGCGCATGATCAGGCAGGGGCTGACCTGGGAAGAGCACGAGGTCGGGACGAAGTACGAGACGCTGGGACGCACGGTGACCGAGGCGGACGTCTGCGCCTTCGTCAACCTCTGCGGCTTCACCGAGTCGCTGTTCTACGACATGGAGTACGTGGCGACCTCCTCCGTCTTCAAGGGTAAGCCCGCGCCCGGCGCCTTCACCTTCTGTCTGTCCGAGGGGCTGGTGATCCAGACCGGCCTCATCCACGGCACGGCCATGTCCTATCTCGGCAGCGAGACCAAGATCGTGGCCCCCGTCCTCGTGGGCGATACCCTGCGCGTGCGCGTGGTCATCACCGACAAGCGTGAGACCAAGAAGCCCGACCGCGGCATCGTCGGCTACCGACACGAGGTCGTGAACCAGCGCGGCGAGATCGTGCTGGAAGCGGCCATCAAGCGGATGATCAAGCGGAAGGCCGTTTCCGCCGCCTGATGCTCGTCCTGAGCCGCGCCGATCTCGAGCGGCTCCTCGATCCGCCCTCCGTCATCGACGCCGTCGAGACGGCCTTTCGGGAAGCCGCGGCGGGGCGCGCCGCCGCGCTGCCTCGCGCCGTGCTGCCCATGGCGAAGGACAAGCTCTTCCTCGGCATGGTCTCCCTCCTGCCGCAGCGGCGGGCCCTGGGGGCCAAGCTGATCACGGTGGTGGGCGACAATCGTGCGCGCGGTCTCCCCACCGTGCACGCCTCCTATCTCCTGAGCGACCCGGAGACGGGCGCGCCGCTGGCCTTCATGGAGGCGGGCTTCCTCACCGCACTGCGCACGGGCGCCGCCTCTGCCCTGGCCGCGCGGCACCTCGCGCGGCCGGAAGCCCGGCGCGTGGCCTGCTTCGGCGCGGGCGTGCAGGCCGAGCAACAGCTCCGCTGCCTCCAGGCCGTCCTGCCCATGGAGCGCGTGCAGGTGGTCGGCCGCGACCCCGCACGCGCCCAGGTCTTCGCCTCGCGGATGCGGGAGATCCTGGGCGTGCCCGTGGAGGTCACCACCGACCGGCGCGCCGCGGTGCGCGGGGCGGACCTCGTCACCTGCTCGACGACCGCTGCGCGTCCCGTCTTCGCGGGCCGAGACCTGCGCGAGGGCGTCCACGTGGACGCGGTGGGCGCCTTCCGTCCCGCGATGCGCGAGATCGACACGGAGGGGGTGCGGCGCGCCTACGTGGTGGTGGACACCTACGAGGGCGCGTGGGAGGAGGCGGGCGATCTCCTCATCCCCATCAAGGCGCGTGACATCACGCGGCGGCACGTCAAGGCGGAGCTCGGCGAGGTGGTGACGCGCCGGAAGCCGGGACGCGCGAGCGCGGAGCAGATCACGCTGTTCAAGTCGGTGGGATGGGCGCCCGAGGATGCGGTGACGGCGCGCCTCGCGTATGATCGCGCCATGGCCCAGGGCGTCGGCACCGAGGTCGCGCTGTGAGCGCGAGCATCGCGCAGATCAACGTGTCGCCAGAGGGCGGCGTGCCCAAGCGCTCCGTGCCGCGGGCCACCGTCACCGAGCTCGGGCTCGAAGGCGACACGCAGCGCGACCGGCGATACCATGGCGGTCCCGAGCGCGCCCTGTGCCTCTTCCCCCTCGAGCACATCCAGACGCTCCAGGGCGAGGGGCACACCATCGCGCCCGGCTCCATCGGCGAGAATCTCACCGTGCAGGGCCTCGACTGGGAGCGGCTCGTTCCCGGCTCGCGTCTCGAGCTTGGCGACGGCGTCCTGATCGAGGTGACGCGGTACACGAGCCCCTGCTTCAACATCAAGTCGAGCTTCAGCGGCGGCGACTACTCCCGCGTCTCCCAGAAGATCCATCCTGGCTGGAGCCGCGTGTACGCCCGCGTGCTCAGGACGGGCGACATCAAGCAGGGCGACCGCGTCCGGCTCGTCGACGCGCCATGAGGACGGCCGACGCCGTCATCGTGGGCGGCGGCGTCACCGGCTGCTCGCTCGCCTTCCAGCTGGCCGGTCTCGGCCTCCGGCGCGTGGTGGTGCTGGAGCGCCGGTTCATCGGGGCGGGCGGCACGGGCCGCTCGGTGGGCATTATTCGACAGCTCTATCCCACGCCGGAGACGACGCAGATGGTGACGCGCTCCCTCCGCGTCTTCGAGCGCTTCCCCGAGGCGGTGGCGGGCGAGTCCGGCTTCATCCGCTCCGGCGCGTTGATCGGGGTCAGTGCGGCCATGCGCCCCTCCCTCGAGAAAACGCTCGCCCTCCAGCGTGGCCTCGGCGTGGAGGCGGAGATCCTGGAGCCGTCGGAGCTCGCACGGGTCGAGCCCGCCATCGATGCCTCGTCGCTGGGCGCCGCCCTCTACGAGCCCGGCTCCGGCTACGGTGATCCCACCGCGGTCACCGCGGGCTACGCGGAGGCGGCGAGGAAGCGCGGAGCGATCATCGAGCAGGGGCAGGAGGTGACGGCGATTCATCAGTCGGGCGGCCGCGTCACCGGCGTCACCATGGCCGCGGGCGATCGCATCGACACGCCGGTGGTGGTCAACGCGGCGGGGCTGTGGTCGCCCGCGGTGGCCCGGCTCGCCGGCATCGAGCTGCCCATCGTCATCGGCCGGCATCCCGTGTTCGTGATCGAGCGCGACCCGAGCTTCAGCCGGGCCCACATGGTCTACCTCGACCTCGCCGACGGCAGCTACGTGCGGCCGGAGACGGGCGGCTTCACCCTCACCGGCTCCCTCATCGACGACGAGACGCAGCACCCGATGGACCCCGAGCTTCTGGGCGCCGAGCCCGGGTTCGACGAGGCCGAGGTCGCCCTCGAGCGCACGAGCCGCGCCCTGCCCCGGCTCGCCGAGGCGCGCTACGCCCGCGGCTGGGCGGGCGCCTTCGACATCACGCCGGACTGGATGCCCATCCTCGACGAGTCGCCGCTCCCCGGTTTGTTCGTCGCCGCCGGCATGTCCGGACACGGATTCAAGCTCGCGCCCGCGGTGGGGGAGATGATGGCCGCTCTCGTCACGGGCGCGACGCCGCCCGTGGACCGCGCGCCGTTCCGCCTCGCGCGCTTCGCGGGGCGCGCGACCGCGGGCACCTTCGTCTCCTCGTATCTGGGCAGCGAGTAGCCGCCGCCTGCCTTGACGGTGCCGGGGCGCCGTGACACTCTGGCGCCATGATGGTCACCTCGCCGCGTCGCACTCGCATCGGTGTCGACATCGGCGGCACCTTCACCGACCTCGTCTGGGTCGACGACGCCACCGGCGCCGTCCAGGTCGGCAAGCTCCTCACCACGCCCAAGGATCCGTCGCAGGCGGTGGAGCAGGGCGTGGTCACCGTGCTCAACGAGGCGGGGAGCCGGGCCGCCGACGTGAGGTCGCTCATCCACGGAACGACGCTCGCCACCAACGCGCTCATCGAGCGCAAGGGGGCGCGCACGGGATTGCTCACCACGGCGGGCTTCCGCGACGCGGTGGAGATCGGCCGAGAAGGCCGCTACGACATGTACGACCTCTTCATCGATCAGCCCGCACCGCTGGTCCCGCGGCACCTGCGCCTGGAAGTCACCGAGCGCATGATGGCGGACGGGAGCGCGCTGACCCCCCTCGATCCGGCCTCGGCCCGCGCGGCCATCGCTCGACTCCGCGAGGCCGGCGTGGAAGGGGTGGCCATCTGCCTTCTCCACGCCTATCGGAATTCCGCTCACGAGCGCGCCCTGCGCGACCTCTGCTCCGAGCTCCTGCCCGGGGTGCCCGTGTCCTGCTCGTCGGAGGTGGTGCCGGAGATCCGCGAGTACGAGCGTACCTCCACCACCTGCGCCAACGTCTACGTCATGCCGCTCATGGCGCGCTATCTCGACGACCTGGAGCGCAAGCTCCACGACCTCGGCATTCCCGGCCGCTTCTACATCATGCTGTCGGCAGGCGGGGTGGCCACGCCGGGCACCGCGAAGCGCGTGCCGATCCGTCTCGTGGAGTCGGGACCGGCCGCGGGCGCGCTGGCCGCGGCGCGCATGGCGCGCGAGCTCGGCGAGCCCCGGCTGCTCTCCTTCGACATGGGCGGCACCACCGCCAAGGCCTGCGTCATCGATGGCGGCGAGCCGCTCCTTGCCCGCGAGTTCGAGGTGGCCCGCGCCGACCGCTTCAAGAAGGGCTCGGGGCTGCCCATCCGCGTCCCCTGCATCGAGCTCATCGAGATCGGCGCCGGCGGCGGCTCGCTGGCGCGCGTGGATCGCATGGGCCTCCTCAAGGTCGGGCCGGACAGCGCGGGCGCCGATCCGGGTCCCGCCTGTTACGCGCAGGGGGGCAAGGTGCCCACGGTCACCGACGCCGATCTCCTCCTCGGCTATCTCGATCCTGGATTCTTCCTGGGCGGCCGCATGCGGCTCGACGTGAGCGCGGCAAGGCAGGCGGTGGAGGACACCGTCGGCCGCACCATGGACCTGTCGGTGACGGAGGCGGCCTGGGGCATTCATCGCGTGGTCAACGAGAACATGGCGGCCGCCGCGCGCGTGCACGGCATCGAGCGCGGCAAGGACCTCCGTGCCTATCCGCTCTTCGCCTTCGGGGGCGCCGGCCCCGTGCATGCCTGGCACGTCGGGCGCATCCTCAAGGTGCCGCGCGTGCTCGTGCCCTTCGGCGCGGGGGCCATGTCGGCGTACGGTCTCCTCGCCGCCCCCCTTGCCTTCGACTTCGTCCGCACCGCCTCGCAGCGGCTGGACGCCGCCGACTGGCCGCAGATCAACCGGCTCTACGAGGAGATGGAAAGGGAGGGACGTGCCATCCTGCGGGACGCCTCCGTCGCGGAGGCGGAGGTGCGCATCCGCCGCACCGCGGAGATGCACTACACAGGGCAAGGCCACGAGGTCGAGGTCGAGCTACCGCCGGGACATCTCTCGGCGGGCAGCCTCGGTCTCATCGTCGAGCGCTTCGAGGCGGCGTACCGTGCGCTCTACAGCCGCGTCCCCCTGGGCGTGCCCATCGAGGCGCTCAACTTCCGCGTGGTCGTCTCCGGGCCCGTCCCCGACATCTCCGTCTCGGGATCCCGACCGGGCGCCGCTCCCGCCGCCGCCCCGCCCACGCCGAAGGGACGGCGCCAGGCGTACTTCCCCGAGGCGGGCGGCTACGTGGACACGCCCGTCTACGACCGCTACGCCCTCACGCCGGGGGCGGCCTTCGCCGGCCCCGCCATCGTCGAGGAGCGCGAGTCGACCACGGTGGCCGGATCGGGCGCACGCGTCCGCGTGGACGGTCGCCTCACCCTGATCCTCGAGCCGGGAGAGGCCTCGTGATGACTTTCGAGCCGAAGCGCCGCCCGCCGTTCGAGGTGAATGCTACCGGCGCGAGCCGAGGGCTGGATCCATCGTCCGCCGGCGACGAGAGCGGTGAGGCGAGGACGAGATTGGACCCCATCACCCTCGACATCTGCTGGAATCGCCTGATCGGCGTGGTGAACGAACAGGCCGCCGCCCTGATGCGGACATCCTTCACCTCCATCGTGCGCGAGGCGGGCGATCTCTCCGCGGGCGTGTTCGATCGCCGAGGCTGGATGATCGCGCAGGCGGTGACGGGGACGCCGGGGCACATCAACTCCATGGCGCTTGCCATGAAGCACGTCCTCGACGTCTATCCCGTGGAGGCGTGGGCTCCCGGCGACGTAGTCATCACCAACGACCCGTGGAAAACCTCCGGACACCTCAACGACGTGACCATCTGCACTCCCGTGTTCCGCGGCCGCGACCTCGTGGCCTTCTTCGCCTCCACGTGTCACTCCGCGGACATCGGGGGGCACGTGCTGTCCGCGGAAGCGCGCGAGGTCTACGAGGAAGGCCTCTTCATCCCCATCATGAAGCTCTACGAGGCGGGGCGGATCAGCCAGCCCCTCGAGGCGATGATCCGCGCCAATGTGCGCGTGCCCGACCTCGTGATGGGCGACTTCCACGCCCAGATCGCGGGGGGCAGCGTGGGCGGCGACCGCCTCGCGGAGTTCATGGACGAGTTCGGACTCGAGCGCCTGGAGCCGCTCGCCGACGAGATCGTCACGCGCACGGAGCGGGCCATGCGCGAGGCCATCGGCCGCCTTCGCCCCGGCCTCTACGAGTACGCCATCACCTCGGACGGCTACGGCGAGCCCCTCACCGTGAAGTGCCGCTGCGAGATCGCGGGCGACCAGCTCTGGATCGATTTCACCGGCTCCTCGCCGGCGAGCCGCCGCGGCGTCAACGTGGTGATGAACTACACGGAGGCGTACACCACCTACGGGGTCAAGGTGATCGTGAGCCCCGACGTGCCGAACAACGAGGGCGCCTTCCGCGTGCTGCGCATCACCGCGCCCGAGGGAAGCATCCTCAACGCCCAGCATCCCGCGCCCGTGGCCGCCCGCCACGTCGTCGGACACTTCCTCCCTCACGTGGTGGCGGGCGCGCTCAAGGAGGCCCTGCCCGATCGCGTGATGGCCGAGGGCTCGGCCAACATCTGGGGCATCCAGCTCTCCGGGAAGGACCGCGCGAAGCGGCCCTTCGTGTACACCTTTTTCGGCTCGGGCGGCACGGGGGCGCGGCCGACCAAGGACGGCCTCAGCGCCACCGCCTTTCCCTCCGGCGTGCTGGGCACGCCCGTGGAGGTGGTGGAGACCCTGGCGCCGCTCCTCATCGAGCGCAAGGGCCTGCGCGATGGGTCGGGAGGTGACGGCCGCTTCCGCGGCGGCCTCGGCCAGGCGCTGGCCTTCCGCGTGCTCACCGACGACCCGGCGACCTGCTCCGTCTTCTGCGACCGGACGACGATTCCCGCGCAGGGATTCTTCGGCGGACGGCCCGGCGCACGCGGGGCGCTCCTCATCAATGGCCGCGCCCCGGCAAATCCGAAGGCCGAACAGGTAATCCAGCCGGGCGACCTGATCGAGCTGCTCATGCCGGGTGGGGGCGGCTACGGGCCGCCGGAGGACCGCGATCCCGCGCTCAGACGGCGCGACAGCGTCGAGGGGTACGCGACGGAGTAGGCTCGCCCTCCCCACCCGCCCGCGACGACGGAGCCAGGCGAAGGCGCGACGACATGCCCCGACCCGGCTCTTCGCGTCTAGTTGCTCACATGGTTCTCCACGAAATCGAATGCGATCACTTCTCGCTGACAGGACGAGCCGGCAGGAACCTGGATGTCGAAGGAGCCACGGCAAGCGGTCGACGGCGGATGAGTCAGCGAGCTCGGCTCGACCTCGACGGCACGAGCTCGGCGCCGGCCTGAGCTCGTAGAGCTCGAGGCCAGTGGCGGCTCTCGCCTCCCGTCGCGACGCTCCCTCGTCCGGGAGCCCCCGCCCACCACAGCCCGGGATCGACGGGGACCCCGTGCTCCCGGATCCACTCCCTGATCGCGCGGCCCGCCGTCTCCGCTCCCATGCCGTGGTCATCGGGCGAGAGGTCGCCCTGCATGGCGAAGCGAACCTGGTGTGAGGCGACGAGCTGGGCGAGCTTCTCCGGCGTGAGGATGGGATCGAGCCCCCATTGCCATCACCGGCTCGCCGGTGGCGATGATGATGGGTGCCGCCACCCGCGTGGTCGGGCACAACGACGCGGGCGCCTATGCTACACTCGCGACCCAGTTGAACGGTCACCGCCGACCCGTCGGACCAATCATCCCGTTGAGGAGGATCCCTGTATGCGACGTGTGGTCGGACTGCTCTCCATGGCGCTCGTGGCATCACTGCCCGTGGCCTTACTACCGCCCTCGCCCGCGCAAGCCCAGGCTCCCAAAGAGGTCGTGATTGGCATCCTCTACCCGCTGTCGGGCCCGGTGGCCCAGGTGGGCATCGACTCCATCAACGCTGTCAAGATGGTCACGGAGATCATCAACACTGGCGGTTCCACCCTGAGCCTGCCCCTGGGAAAGAGCGCAGGGCTGCCCGGGCTGAGCGGGGCCAAGATCCGCCTCGTCATCGTGGACCACCAAGGCAAACCGGACGTGGGTCAGGCCGAGGCCGAGCGGCTCATCACCCAGGAGAAGGTGCACGCGCTCTTCGGCGCCTATTTTTCCAGCGTCACGGCCACAGCAAGCCAAGTCGCCGAGCGGTATGGCGTGCCGTATCTCAATGCCGAGTCGTCTTCTCCGGGCCTGACCGAGCGCGGGTTCAAGTGGTTCTTCCGCACGTCGCCCCACGACGGGCATTTCAGCGTGGCGATGTTCGACTTCATGAAGGAGCTCGAGAAGCGCCGCGGGGTCAAGATCAAGACCCTGGGCATCATGCATGAGGACACGCTCTTCGGCGTGGATTCCGCCAAGGTGCAGGAAGAGCTCGCCCGGAAGCACGGTTACGAAGTAGTGGTCAAGATAGCGTACCGGGCGAAGACGACGAGCCTCGACGCCGAACTGGGCAAGCTCAAGGCGGCCAACCCGGACGTTTTCCTGCCAACCTCCTACACGTCTGACGCCTTCCTCTTCGTCAAGACGGCGAAGAACCTCGACTACAACCCAAAGCTCCTGATCGCCCAGAACGCCGGCTGGACCGATCCGACCTTCCTCAGCGAGATGGGCAAGGATGCCGAGGGGCACATCACGCGAGCGCCGTTCGCGCTCGACATGGCGAACAAGAAGCCGATGATCAAGCCGATCAACGAGCTGTTCAAGAAGATGAAGGACAACCCGGGCGGCCGGGACATCTCCGACGTGTCGGCGCGGGCCTTCACCGGCTTCATCGTGTTGGCCGACGCCATCAACCGCGCCAAGAGCGTCAATCCTGAGGAGATCCGCAAGGCGCTCGCGGCCACGAACATGCCGCCGGAACAGCTCATCATGCCCTGGAGCGGCGTCAAGTTCGACGAGAAGGGCCAGAACAGCGGCGTGCGCGCCATCCTGCAGCAGGTGCAGAAGGGGCAGTACGCCACGATCTACCCCTTCGAGCTGGCTGCAGCCGATGTGATGTATCCGCTGACCCCCTGGAAGGACCGAAGATAGCGCCCCTCGGGCAGCGTCTTCTCGCCCCATGCCCCTCTCCCTCGAGGGGCGCGGGGCGCGTGCCGTGATAGTAGATTAGCGCTCCATGACGGCCGAGGTTCTCCTTCAGGGCGTCGTGAGCGGGCTCCTCATGGGGTTCGTCTACGCGCTCATCGCCGCCGGACTGTCCCTGATCTTCGGGCTCATGGAGATTGTCAACTTCGCCCACGGTGAGTTCCTGATGTTGGCGATGTTCTCGACCTACTGGGCCTGGGCGCTCTGGCGGCTCGATCCGGTCGTCTCGCTGCCGCTGACCGCGGCCGCGCTCTTCCTGCTGGGGTTCGCGACCTATCACGGCCTGATCCGCTGGGTGCTGGGCGCCCCCATGCTGGCCCAGATCTTCGCCACCTTCGGGCTGGCCATCTTCCTGCGCTCGGCGGCACAAGCGATCTGGGGCGTGGACTTCCACCTGGTGAAAGATCCCCTCGTCGGGGGGCGCATCTCTCTGGGCGGGCTCTTCATCGGGCTGCCGCAGATCGTGGCCAGCGTGGGGGCGCTCGCGGCCTTCGGCTTCCTCAACTGGTTCATCAGCCGTACCGAGACGGGACTGGCGCTGCAGGCGACAGCCCAGGACCGGCAGGCAGCTTCGCTCATGGGCATAGACACCGAACGAATGTTCGGGCTCGGCTGGGGCATCGGGGCGGCCTGCGTAGGAGTGGCGGGGGCGCTCCTGACCATCTTCTTCTACGTCTTCCCCGACGTGGGGGCGACTTTCGCTCTCCTCGCTTACGTGACGGTCGCCCTCGGCGGCTTCGGCAACGTGCCGGGAACCTTGGTGGCCGGCGTCATCGTGGGCGTGGTCGAGGTGCTCGGCGGGCTCCTCATCGCGCCGGCGCTCAAGTACGTGGCCGTCTTCGTGTTGTATCTCGTGGTCGTCCTCTGGCGGCCCCAGGGATTTTTCGGACGCTTCTGATGCCGCGCCTGCTCGCCCTCGCTGCCGTCCTCGTCGTGCTGGCACTGCTCCTCGCTTTCCCGCTGATGTTCACGCTTCCCTACCCACGCGACGTGATGATCCGGATCTTCCTCTACGCCATGCTCGCCACTGCGTGGAACGTGCTGGCCGGCTACTGCGGCCAGATCTCGCTGGGGCACGCGGTCTTTTTCGGCACGGGCGCATACACCTCGACCGTGCTCGTGAAGTCGCTCGGCCTTTCGCCGTGGGCGGGGATGCTGGCGGGGGCGGCGCTGGCGGTCGTGCTCTCCCAGGTGATCGGCTATCCCGTGTTCAGGCTGCGCGGCCACTACTTCGCCATCGCGACGATCGCGGTGGGCGAGATCGTCCAGACGCTCACGATCAACTGGAACTGGGTGGGTGGGGCGCGGGGGCTCTTCGTCCCCATCGACCGGACGGGCTCCCTGCTCGCTTTCCAGTTCAGGGACAAGCAGGTGTACTACTACATCGCGCTCGGGATCCTGCTCCTGGCGCTCTGGGTCACGCGGCGCATCGAGCGATCACGCACCGGCTACTACTTCCGCGCCATCAGGGAAGACCAGGATGCCGCCGCGAGCCTGGGCGTCCCGGTGGCCCGCTACAAGCAGCGGGCGATGGCGGTCTCGGCCGCGCTGACGGCGCTGGGCGGAACCTTTTACGCCCAGTACATCCTCTTCATCGATCCAGAATCGGTGCTGCCGCTGTCGCTGTCGATCCTGATCTGCCTGATCACCGTCCTGGGCGGCGTGGGCACGCTCTGGGGGCCACTCATCGGCGCGGCCATCCTCGTCCCGCTGGGCGAGGCGACGCGCATTTACCTTGGCGGCACCGGCAAGGCCATCGACCTGCTGATCTACGGGTTCCTGATCATGATCATCTCGGTGGTCCAGCCCGGCGGCATCATGGCGCTGGCCCGGCGGGGCCGACGGCGCACGGGCTGATGAGCGAGCACGCTCAAGCCACGCCCCCTCATGCTTCCTTCTCCCCCGCAGGCGGAGAGGGAGCATTGCTGGATGTGCGCGGGGTGACAAAGCGCTTCGGCGGTCTCGTGGCCAATCACGACATCTCGTTCCGGGTGGCGCCGGGCGAGCTGGTAGGCGTCATCGGTCCGAACGGCGCGGGCAAGTCCACCCTCTTCGATCTCCTCACCGGCTTCCAGACCCCGGACGCGGGCGATGTGTTGCTGGACGGCCAACCCATCGCCCGGCTCCGTCCCGACGAGATCAGCCGCCTCGGTGTGGCGAGGACCTTCCAGAAGCTCAAGCCCTTCACCCAGATGACCGTGCTCGAGAACGTGATGGTGGGCGCCTTTCAGAAGACGGCGGATCCCGCGCACGCCCGACGTGAAGCCCTCGAGTCGCTCGAGCGGGTGGGGCTGGCCGACCGAGCGCAGGCGCAGGCGCAGGTGCTGTCCACGGGGCAACGCAAGCGCCTCGAGCTGGCGCGAGCGCTGGCCACGCGTCCGCGTCTTCTCCTCATGGACGAGGTCACGGGCGGGGTCGACCTCCGGAGCATTCCCGGCCTCGTCGCCCTCGTGCGCGAGGTCAATGCGGGAGGCACGGCCCTCGTCGTCATCGAGCACAACATGGGCGTCATCATGGACATCTCACACCGGATCGTCGCCCTCAACCTGGGCGAGGTCATCGCCAACGGTCCTCCCGTCGAGGTGGGACGGGATCCGCGGGTGGTCGAAGCCTACCTGGGCCAGGCCTTTGTGCGCTGAAGCGGCGCTCACCGCACGAGGGCTGGACGTGCTCTATGCCGACTACCAGATCCTCTGGAACGTGTCCTTCGTGGCGCCGCGGGGCGAGGTGACGGCCATCCTCGGACCGAACGGCTCGGGCAAGTCCACCCTCATGAACACGCTCTCCGGGCTCGTGCGGGCGCGCACGGGAGAGATCAGCCTCGGCGGCCGGCGCATCGACGGCCTGCCTCCCCACGAGATCGTCGGGCTCGGGTTGGCGCACGTCCTCGAGCGGCGGCGGCTCTTTCCCTATCTGAGCGTGCGCCAGAATCTCCTCCTCGGCGCCTATCATCCCGCGGCGCGGGCCCGGCGCGCGGAAACGCTGGCCGAGGTCGAGGCGCTCTTTCCGCGCCTGAAGGAGCGGGAGGGCCAGCGGGCGGGCACCCTCTCGGGCGGCGAGCAGCAGATGGTCGCCATCGGGCGCGGACTCATGGCGCGGCCGTCTATCCTCATGGTGGACGAGCCCTTTCTCGGGCTCGCCCCCCGCGTCATCGAGCAGATCGCCGCCGTGCTCACCGAGATCAACCGCACGCGCGGCATCACGGTGATCTTCATCGAGCAGAACGTGGAGCTGGCCCTGCGCATGGCGCATCGCGCCTGTATCCTCGAGTCGGGACGGACCATTCTCGAAGGGCCCTCGGCCGATCTGCTGACCTCGTCCGAGGTGAAGCGCATCTTCCTCGGCCACTGAAATCTCACAGGAGAGATTCCCATGATCCAGCTCACGCTCCAGATGGCAGAGACCGCGGTGCGGACAGCGCAGCAGAAGGCCAAGGCGCTCGGCTCGCCCATGACGGTGACGGTGGTCGACGAGGCGGGGCGCCTGGTCCTGTCCGCGCGCGGCGACGGCACCGGCTTCTTCACCCCGGAGACCTCGCGCGCCAAGGCCATGGCCGCCGCCGCCTTCCGGCGCTCGAACAAGGAGCTGGCGGAGATGGTCGCCCAGGGCGGGTTCTGGACGGTGATGCCTACCGTCCTGCAGGGCCAGGTGCTGCCCACTCTCGGCGCCACCCCCATCACCGTGAACGGGGCGGTGATCGGCGCCATCGGCTGCGGCGGGGGCACGGGCCAGCAGGACCAGGAGTGCTCGGACGCGGGCGCGGCGGCCGTGAAGTAGCGCGCGCGGCCCTCGTGCCGCGGCGCGGGCGCCTTCTGCTACTATGGCACCCCCGCTGACGGGAGGACGCGCCCGCTCCGCCTCGCCGGGCTCACGCGCCGAGGGCCATTGATGCGCCAACGCTGGCTGTGCTGGGGTCTTGCTCTCGCGGTCGTCGCCGCGATCGGCGTAGGGTGTGCCTTCCGCAACGGCGGGCGTGAAGCGGGCTCGTCGGCGATGCGGCGCGAGGCGGACGAGTTCAAGGCGCAGGCGCGGCAAGGCCTCCTGGACTTCGCGCGGGAGAAGCCGAGCCCGCCGCCCTGCGAGATCGGCTATCTCACGGGACGGCAGCTCAGCGTGCTCGCCACCTCGGAGTGGATCGAGCGCGCGGGGCTGCGCCGCGGCGATCGCATCACGAGCGTCGACGGCGTCCCCGCGTCCCAACTCGGCAACCAACCGCGGCCGCCCTCCCGCGTGCCGCCGGGCACGCCCTTCAGCGTGGGCGTTTCGCGCGGCGGACGCGACCTCACTCTCACCCTGATCTGCGTGCCCAGGCCCGAGATCTGGATCGCCGCGCGACGGACCCAGGAAGCGGCGGCAATGGGCGACTGGGATGCCTGCCAGGCCGCCGCCCTCGACTACATCTTCGCCGTGGGCTACATGGAGTCGCTCGCCCTCGAGTTCCACGGACGCTGCGGCTTCCACAAGGCCATGATGCGTGGGGAGCGCTTCAATCTCGACCTTGCCCGGGATCTCTATGACTGGCAATCCTTCCGGGTGCGGGAGAAGAGCTACGAACCGGGCGGCCTCGACGAGATTCGCGAGTCGGTACTGGGCGCGGTGGCGGTGCTCCGGCGCGAGGGCTTCCGCGAGTACGCGGACAGCCTGGAGGAGCAGCTCCGCACCGCTCCCGCCCGCGTGGCCGCCGAGACGAGTAGCGCGGCTGCCCAGGCCACGCCGCCTTCCTCGCCGCCCGCGGCCGTCGCCCAGGCGCAGCGGCCGCCCGCGGCCACAACGCCGCCACCGACCGCGCCCCAGCCCACGCCGGGCGCCCCGCCCGCTCCGACACCGCCGCCC
>JBKOVG010000418.1:0-10748 GCA_046723845.1 Candidatus Methylomirabilota bacterium
AGCGATCGGCGAGCCGCTTCATGACCGGCTCCCAGGAGAGCCAGAACTCCGGCCAGCCGTGCAGCAGCAGCAACGGCCGCCCCGCGCCGGTCCGCGCGACATGGAAGCTCGCGCCGTTCGCCTCAATCGTCAGATGTTCCATGGGGTTCGATTTCCTAGGCCGCGCGCCTCAGTAAGCGTTGGATCTTTGCGACCAGGGTGGCATAGGTGAATGGCTTCCCGATCAATTCAGCGCCGGGGTCGAGCCTCCCTTGATGATGATGGCGTTTCGCGTGTAACCGGTTGTGAAGAGCACCAAGAGGTCTCGGCGACGCCGACGGGCCTCATCGGCGAGCTGCCGCCCATTCAGCCCGCCGGGAAAGTTCGGCGAGCCCCACCCGGCCGCGCCGGGAATCCCCGCGAGCTGCGGGACCATGCCCAGCGGCACCTCCCAGCGCACGGCACCGCGGGCGAGATCCACCGCGGCCAGCGTGCCCCACGGCGGCGGATTGCACGGGCCCGAGGGCGAGAGCAACGGCTCGCGATACATCGCGTACGGGGTGCCGAGCTGCGGCGCGAACTCGCCGAGCGTTCCATTGGCACGCGCATTCTGCCGCATCTGCTGGTATTCGGCCCGCGGGATGAGGCGGCCATGTAGGCGAGCCGCGTGGTGTTCACGATGACGAGCCCGCGGACCGGGTCGTGGGAGAGGCTTCCCCAGTGCATGCCGCCGCCGAAGCCGGGAAAAGCGACGGTGCCTTCGAGGCTCGGCGGGGTGAAGATACCCTCCGACCGGAAGCCGGCGACGCGGCGTCGGCAGAATTCCCGGTCGGCCGGCGTCGCGCCCCACACGTCGGCGGCGGTGACGCGCTGCGGGACGAGTGGGGCCGGCCGGACCGGGAACGGCTGGGTGGGCGAGGCCTCCTCGCCGGGAAGCGTGCTGCGCGGCACCGGCCGCTCCTCGACCGGGAACAGTGGCGTCCCGGTCCGAGCGGTCGAGCACGAACAGGTGCCCCATCTTCGTGGCCACCACCACCGCGGGCACCGCTTCGCCATTCCGGGTGAGCGTCAGCAGCGCGGGCTGGGCGGGGACATCGTAGTCCCACAGGTCGTGGTGGACGACCTGGAAGTGCCAGACAAGCTTGCCCGTTTCCGCGCACAGCGCGACCACCGCGTTCGCGTAGAGGTTGGCGCCGAGGCGCTCACCGCCGTAGTGGTCGGGACTCGGGCTGCTGGTCGGCACGAACACGAGGCCGCGCTCGGCGTCGATCGAGATCGGCGGCCAGGCGTTGGCCGCGCCGGTGAGGCGCCAACTCTCGCTGCGCCAGGTGGCGACCGCGGTGTCGGCTCCATCGGTCGGGATGGGATCCCAGGTCCAACGGAGCGCGCCGGTCCGGGCGTCGTACGCGCGCACCACGCCCCGGGGCAGATCGGTCATGATGTTGTCGCCGATCGACGAGCCCACCACGATCAGCGAGCCGATGACGGCGGGCGGCGAGGTCACCTGGTAGCAGCACCGCATGTAGCTGTTCGGCCGCAGCCCTTGGGTCAGGTCGATCTGGCCGTCCCGCCCGAAGTCGGTGCAGGGCGCGCCACGGGCCGCGTCGAGGGCGATGAGCCGGGCGTCGATCGTGGCCACGTAGATGCGGCGGCGGCACGGCTCCCCGGCGGCGCGGTCGGGGTCGAGCCACGTCGAGACGCCGCGCGAGGTCACCAGCGCGTAGGTCCGCTCCCGATCGACGCGGGGATCGTAGACCCAGCGCTCGGCTCCGGTCTCCGGATCGAGCGCGATCACGCGGTTGAAGGGCGTGCTCAGGAACAGCGTGCGGTCCACCATGATCGGCGTGGCCTCGAAGGCCGACTTCTGGCGCGCCGGGCTCCGATCGTCGGCCTCGCCGGTCCGGTAGGTCCACGCCACCCGGAGGCGGCCGACATTCTCGCGGTCGATCTGACTCAGGGGTGAGTAGCGCCCCCCGCCCGCGTCGTTGCCGTAGGCCGGCCAGTTCCCGCGGGGCTCCCGATCGCCGCGCAGGGCGGCGAGACAGCCCAGGCACAGCAGCGCGAGCACGCCGACCGTACATCGGGTGACGAAGCGCCTCATCGCGAGGACAGCGCGTCGATCTTTAAGCACCTGGCGCTTCGATATGTCGAGGGCGTCCGGACCTCCTTCCTTGGCAGGGTAGCGGCCAGCGATGCCACCGTCCAATGCATATCTCTTATCCCACCGATCAGCCTTTGCGATGCCCCCGCGCAGATCGGGGCTGGATTTGAACCAGCGACCTTTGGGTTATGCGTCCTCTCGAGGCGGTGCCGGTAACCCTCTGATCTCGCGAGGATTGGAGAACTTGGTCACGACACTGTTCGCGGCGGACCTCAACGATGTCATCAGCGTGCTTCCGAAGTTCGCCATCCCGATGCGGGAGGTCGGGGACCGCTATCAGAACATGTATTTCGCGGCCAAGGACGGCAACTGGGGCTTGGCCTTCTACATGTCGAAGTACATGAACGGGGCCATGAACCCCGCGCGGATCACGAAGCCAGATGAATACGCGATGTGGAAAAGCTTCTACGACGATACTTTCGTTTCCGTCAACAAGGCCATCGTGGCCAAGGACTTCGCCGCATTCGATAAGGCCTACATGTCCGCGATGAAGACGTGCAATGAATGCCATGCCGCCATGGGCTATGGGTTCATCAAGGTCGTGAAGCAGAAGAGTCCGGCCGACGTGGGCATCGACTACAAGGTGCCGTCGAAGGCGGAAGACGTTCCGAAGTAGCGCCCCCGCGGGCAGGCCGTCGCGCGCCGCAGCTCTCGGTTCGCGGGGAGTTGCGGCGTCGGTCCGTCCGCCGAACTTCGGTGCACGAAACGGCCACACAGCAAGTCTTCGCAATTGGTGCGTCGCGTCTAGCTGTCGGGTGGCGCCCGCAGTACTCTCTGGACCCCGAACCACTCACCGGGCCTTGGAGTCTCGAGGAGGAGCCGCCATGCCTGTGTACGAGTATTACTGTAACAACTGCCGACGGGACGTGAGCATCACCCTCTCTATCAGCGAGCAATGACAACGCGAAGGCCGCATGCCCGCAGTGCGGCAACACGGCGCTGCGCCCGTTGGTGAGCACGTTCTTCTCTCAGACGTCGCGCAAGGCCTGATTGACGCGCCCGGCCGAGGAGGCGCTTGAAGTCGTCAAGGCCTTTGCCAGCGGCACCCTGGCCGACGAGGTCTATGTCCTCGACAACGTGAGCGGCAAGCGCAGCGCCATTGCGCCTGCCGTGCTTCGCGCCAAGTGCAGGAAGGAGTGACGGCCATGCCTATCGTGACCCTCTCCCACGAAATCGGCGCGGGCGGCCCGGAGATCGGCCAGCAGCTGGCCGAGCGCCTGGGTCTCCACTATGTCGACCAAGAGCTCATCTCCGAGGCGGCGCTGCGGTACGGTCTTCAGGAGGAGAAGCTCTCGAGCCTGGATGAGTCCAAGCCCTCGCTGTTCGAGCGCTTTGACGCTGAGACGCGGCGCTACATCACCGTGCTGCAGACGGCGCTGTACGAGTTTGCCGAGCAGGACCGCGTGGTGCTCATGGGGCGGTCGGGGCAGTGGCTCCTGAGGGGTATCCCACACGTGTGTCGGGTGCGGGTGATGGCGCCCTTCGACCTCCGCGTCAAGCACCTCGGCAAGCGGCTCTCGGGCCAGATGGGCGAGCACACGAATCCGCGGATGGTGCACGACATGGCCCGGCGGGACGATGCAGAGAAGGTAGGGCGCATGCGGTACCTGTACGAGGTGGACGTGCGGGACCCTGCCCTCTACGACCTGGTGATCAACACGGAGAAGCTCTCGATCGACGCCGCCGTGGCGCTCATCGCTGGCGTGCTCCAGCGTCCCGACATGGTCACCACGCCGGCGAGCCAGCAACTCGTCGCGGATCGGGCCCTCGCCTCGCGCGTCCAAGTGGCCCTGGAGAGTAGTCCCGAGACCCGCAGGCACCGGATCACCGTGGAAGCGAAGACCGGAGTCGTGACCCTCGAGGGTACGGCAGCCATGGACGAGGCGGTGGACGTGGCGCGCGCGGTCGTCGGCGTGAGCGACGTCAAGACCCGGCAGGTGGACATCCCACCGATCCCTCCCTTCGTCGCGTAGGGCCGCTGTCTGCTCGAGCAGGGCGAGAGCCCTGCGTCCCCGCCGGGGTGGCTCCTCTAAACCGTCCCGGTTGGGCTAGTGTTGATACTCGACGGAGGAACATGGGGCCACCTGGCTCGATAGGCACGACCAGCGCCAGCCGCCGTGCGTCGGGTCGCACGAATCGAGGCGTACTCGGTGCCGACGCTCGGGTTCCCGTGAACCCGAGCGTACCCGTATATCAAGGGTAGGGATGCCAGGGGAAATACCCCTGTGGGATAGGGGCATAACCCCTTTGTGGTCAGATGGTGTCGCCAACCGCGCGCTTTGGCGCATGCTCGCCGGTTCCGTGCGGTGAGCGACTGGTTACCGATCTGCGGAGTCTACCAATGGGAGAGGCTCGAGGACGCGAAGGCGTTTTATTCCGGACTTTGGCTAGACGGAATTGTCCAGCGCTACGGAATGCAACCGCAGATCGACTTCTACGAGGTTTTTGCGGTAACCGACAACGCCCGGGGCACGGTCGATCTATTCAACGAGCAACTAACCTCAATTTGATGCCCCGCGCCGCCGCCTTAGCGTCGTTTCGCTATTACCAGTTCGGCGGGCGCGCCGTTCACCTCGACGGTTGTGTCGGGTTGCTTACCACGAGCGTCTCGGATATGGTGCTCGCGAGATGTTGCTAAGGCGACCATTCGAGATGGCCACACGCGCGGTACTCGCCGTCGCGATGGTAGTGGTCGTCCCTCCAGCGATTCACTTGGCGTCGGCGGGCGCAGCCCGCCTTATTGACGGAAACGGGATCGTTCACTTCACGAATGTTCCTGAGGATCCGCGCTACAGAGGTGTGCGTGGTACATCTGGAACAGCCCTGGGATGGTTTTCGAGATCTGATCTCCCGTGGGGCCTGTATGCCAAGGACATTCGCGAGATATCGCTCCAGCACGACGTCGATCCGGTGCTCGTCCAAGCGGTGGTCCGGGTCGAATCGGCGTTCAATCCCTCTGCCGTCTCCCGGAAAGGTGCCGGCGGCCTCATGCAATTGATGCCGCGAACAGCCTCGGCCCTCGGCGTGCTCGACCCATTCGACCCGCGTGAGAACATCAGGGGCGGCGTCCGGCACCTGCGATATCTGCTCGACCGTTATCGGGGGAACGTCGCCATGGCTGTCGCGGCCTACAATGCCGGTGAGGGAGCCGTCGATTTTCACCGAGGAATCCCCCCGTACCCTGAAACCGAGCAATACGTGCAGCAGGTGCTGCGGCAGGCCGGCATGCTCGAGGCGCTCGGTCGGAGTCCGCAGCGGATCTACCGATATCCTGGTCCCGATAATTCTCTGATCTACAGCAACCTTCCGCTCGACATCAGCCCACAGCTCTCCAATAGTGACCGTCGACGCTAGCCCACTTCGCTAGCCCCGCCAGCAGGCTATCCGCTTCGGGTCGGGCGCTGAGGGATGGACAACGCCGCTCCAAAGAGATGGCCAGCCGTTCCCAGAGAGGAGCACGCGCTTCGGCCGCCATCATGTGGGGAAAGCTCGACGCCCGTTCCAAGTGTACGGGACTGAGGGAGCCTCGCGCAGGCCTCGACGTGGAGGTCAGCCGCCGTTCGAAGCCCGGTATCCGTCACGGCCATGTTGCCCCGAGGGCTGCCCCACCGCCCGTATACGCACCGAAATCGTTCCAGCCGGTGTCGTCGGTCATGAGGATGACGATGTTGGGCTTCTTTTGCGCCAACGCCGGCGCCGACGTACTCATAACAAGTCCGATCAGGGTCGCAAATACAAACAACCATCGTGTAACGTTCATGTCGCGTCTCCTTGGCAGTGAAAACCATGGCGCATTTCTCACTCGCCTCCCTCGAAGCACGAGGTTCCTCATATCGTTGCCTCCTTGATCGGGCGTCTTGCGTCCTTCTCTCCCGTTCCCTACCCGGGCCCTGTCTCCCTGATGGGGCGTGTAAGCGCTCTGGCGGGGCGCGTCGGTCACGTCTTCCTTTTCCTCGGTGTCGGGCCGTGGCGCGGCGGCGCCCGGGAGGTCTCGATCCCCAGGAGCAAGCGGATGAATCGAGAGCCTTCCACCTGTGAGATACCTCTCGTGTGGAGTGCGTTGAGAAAGGTCAGCGCGGCCCGATCCGTCGACAGGAGCTCAGTGAGATCGAGACGGAGCGGCTCGGCCGTGTCGCCCACAACGCGCTCGAGCTCGACGATGTCCGCACGCTCCAACTAGCCGGCGCACGAGCATGGGGACGCGGAAGCCGCCCTCTCAAGTGGTCCCCTTCTCGATTCATCGCTCGGCGGCGATGGTGAAGCTCTCGTACAGCTTCCAGCCGCGCTTCGCGAATTCTTTGTTGGCCAAGGGAGACAGGCGGCCCGATATGAAGCCCACGTGCTCGGGAGCCTGGATGTCCGGGCGCTGGGGGAACTGGGCCACGCGCTCCGTCCAGGCGATGTAGTCCACGGGCATGGGCACCACGAGCGCGCCGGCCGCGGTGCGTCCCAGGATGGGCCCGGGCGCCGAGACCTGGACGATGGGCGCCACCGCCTCGTGATAGCGGGCGAGCATGCCGACGGCGCCCGCCATGAAGCGGGTCTCCGGCTGCGTCTTGGCGGCGGCGGCGAAGATCACCACCGCGTCGCGCCCCGGCACGCCCTGGAGCCGGCGGATGGCGATGGCGAGGTCGGTGAGGACCGTCAGCGAGTATTGCGGGTTCTGCACGAGCGCCTGCACCTGCTGCTCCGTGGCGCCCGCCTCGCTGAAGATGGTGGTGGCGGCGTTGACGAGGTCGGCCGCCGGCGTGTCGTAGATGCTGCTATTGGTGATGGTCACCGCCGACATGGCCATGGAGTACGGCACAAGGATCGAGGTTGCCGTCTGGATGACCATGCGTCCGGAGAAGGCGACCCAGGCAGCATTGGTGAGCTTTTCGGAGAGCACCGGGTTGGTCGTGTAGGGATCGACGCCGAGGCTCTTGGCGAGGTCGCGCCGCTCCTTCTCGAAGCCAAGCGCGGTGATGGTGGCCATGCCCACGCGCTTCGAGGCCTCCTGGGCGCGCTCCCCGCCGCTCTGGCCCGGCGCGGTGGCGGCCTGGTACACGCGCTCGGATCCGAGCTCGATCCGGTCGAAGAGCCGTCCCACCCCGTCGGGGAATCCCGTGATGGTCTCTACGGGGTGGACGATCATGTTGACGGTGGAGGTGACGGGGCGCGCGATGGCCTGGCCGGCGGCCTCGGCGAACTCCTTCGTCCTGCTGAGCTCGTCGAGCTTGGCGATCGCCTCGACCTCGTTCACCCGGATCGGCAGCATGCGCAGCCCGTTGGCCTGGAAAGTTCCGTACGTCGAGCGTATGGTGAAGCGCTCGAGGAAGCCCTTCACCGGGACCTTGGGATCCACGGTGAAGTGGGGACCCTTGAGCAGCTCGGGGGTGGCGAGGTCCTTGGCGTTGAGCACGGGCTCCGTCTCGAAGCTCGCCGCAGGCTGGGCATGCGCGGCCCATCCGCCCACAAGTATCAGGGCCGTGGTCATCAGTCTCGCAATGGCTGTCTTCAAGGGAAGTGCCCTCCCTGTCTGCTGGCTAGGAGTGAGGTTGTTGCAGCTCAAGAGAATGCTTGGCCGGCGGCGGGCGCGCCGCGCACGAGCATGGCGGCCCCTGCGCACACTCCCACTATGCCGAGCCCCAGGAACTTCCCGGTGTCGCCGATGGTGAGGAACACGAGGGAGGTGACAGGGCCGGGCAGCGAGGAGGTGATATACAGCTGCGTCGACGTCTCGAGCACGTCACACACGAGCGTGAAGACGACGGCGACGAAGCCAATCCGGGCGATGCCCGCGAAGCCGGATCGCCTCAGCGCGAGGAAGAAGCTCGCGAAGAAGCCGCTGTAGATGGCGATGAAGGCGATGAGATCCACCTTGTTGATGAGGTTGAGGGCGGCGACCATGGTCGCCCGACATGGATCGTCCTGCTGTCCGAAGACGGCCTCGATGTCGGCGGTGGTGCGCGCGAGCTGATAGGCAAGGAAGGCCGAGGTGCCGCGCGGCTGCCGGCCGGTGCACGTCTGGGTGGGGACGACGGTAGTGAACCAGGCGAGGAGGGCAGCCACACCCACTCCGAAGACCACGCATAAGAACCAGGCTCGTCGCGTCCGGTCAGCCGGCATCTGCTCCTCGCTACTTGTCCTGGCGCTCGAGAGTGCCGACGGCATCGGCAATGTCACGGCTCAGCTTCCCCACCGCGCGGCTGTGGGCGGCGGCGAGCGCCTCGTAGCCCTTCTCCGTCGTCGGCTCGCGCACGGTGGTGCGGCCGGTCTTGGTCGTGCCGTCCGTGCCCCTGCTCACCGTCCAGACCGCGTCCAGCCTCGCCATCTCGCCGGGGACGGACTCGAACCTCTCCACGGCGATGACCGCACGGTAGCTGAAGCCCGCGCTCACCGTCTGGGAGGCTCTCGCCACGCGGGGCGTGCCCAGCATGGCCACGAGGTTCTCGGCCACGACGCGCGCGATGTCGTCCTGGAGCGGCGCCGCCCATCGATTGAACTCGTCCAGCCAGACGCTGTTCGGGCCCAGACTGACCACGATCTGGGGCCGATCCACCGCGGCGGGCACGGCCACGGGCCCCACCGCCACCGACGTCTCGGAAGAGGCGGCCGCGGGGGTCGAGGTTGGGCTCAAGGTGTAGAAGCGTGCCTGCGGAGTGGATGAGCAGCCAACGCCGAGGATCGCCAAGGAGGCGGACACCATGACCGCTCGCACCTTACGCATCAGGGCTTCTCCTGGGTCTTGCCGAAGACGAGGGAGTTAGGATTTCGCTCGAGGTAGTCGGCCAGCACGCGCAGCGATCGGGCGGCGCGGGCGATCTCCTGGAGCGCGTCGCGCAGGTCCTGCTGGGCCGGGGCGTCCTTGCCCACGAGGGTGGCGTCCGTGTTCTGGAGCACGCCGTTGGCGCTGGCAATGGCGGCGCGCAGATCCGTGAACGTCGAGCTGAGCTCGGGCATGAGCTTGCCGTCGACCCCGCTCACGAGCTTGTCCGTGCTCTGAAGGGTCTGGTCGAGAGTGGCCAGGGCCTTGCTCAGGTCGGATCCGATGGCCTCCAGCGGCAGATTGTCCAGCTTGGCCAGGATGTTGGTGATCTTCGCCTCGAGGTCCGGCAGGGTGCTCGGCACGACCGGCAGCACCGGCGTCTCCAAGGTCCAGTCAATCTTTGTCTTGGGCGCGTCCGGGAAGAAATCCAGAGCCACGTAGAGCTGCCCGGTGAGCAGACTGCCGCTGCGGAGCTGAGCGCGCAGCCCGCGCTGCTCGACCATGTACTGGATGAGGCCGTGGCGCTCGGCTCTGTTCTGCAGGAGGGCTCGAGCAAGGCCTGCCTGGTTCTGCTGCAAGCGGGCGACAAGCCGATCGGGGTAGGACACGATCTCCACCCGCCCGCGGATGCTCTTGGTCGAGGGGTTGAGATCGAGACCAACGCCGGTGACCTCGCCCCCCGGGAGACCGAGCAGGGTCACCGGCGCGCCCACGCTCAGCCCGCGCAGCGATTCGGTGAAGTAGAGGACGTAGCGCGCCGAGACGGCGTCGGGCTGCTTCAGCGCGGTGGCCCGGTCGCTATTCAGGATGAAGACCGTCTTTGCCGCCGCGGGCCCGGCCTTGACGGCAAAGGACGGCGTGTCAAAGGCGATGCCTCCCGCGATCAGCGCGACAAGACCCTCCGTGCGGACGTTCAGGCCGCCCGCGCCGGCCGACACGTCGATGCCACTGGCGTTCCAGAAGCGCGTGTTCGGATTCACATAGCGATCGTAGGGCGCATTGACGAAGATGGTGACGTCAACCTCTTCGCCGTCGCCGGCGAGGTCGTAGGCGATGACCTGCCCCGCCTGCAGGCGGCGGTAGTAGACCGGCGAGCCAATTCCCAGGGAGCCCAGGTCGTGGGCCTTGAGGATGAACGCACGCCCCGGCTGGCCGCTGGTGATGATGGGCGGTATCTCGAGCGCGGTGAACGTGCGCTGTGGCTTGGTCGACTTGCCGACGGCGAAGCCGATGTAGTTGCCGGAGAGCAGGGTGCCGAGCCCCGAGACCCCGCTCAGGGTCACGCGAGGCTCCACCACCCAGAACTTCGAGTCCTCCACAAGGAGGTGGGCGACGCGCTTCGACATCTTCGCCGTCACCTCCACCCCATCGGAGTTCGTGGCCAGCTCCACCTTGGTCACCAAACCGATCTTCACGTCCTTGTACTTGACGTCGGTCTTTCCGGCCTCGATCCCGTCGGCCATCTTCATCCTGATGGTGATGGTCGGTCCCTCGGTGAGGATGCGCTCCACGGCGATCCCGACCGCCACCACCGCGGCAAGGATCGGGATAACCCACACCATGGAGATCCGCGAGCGCTTCCTCGACACGATGGTGGCCTGCGCCACCTCCCCACGATCGCCCTCAGCCATGATTTCCCTCCCTCGTCGAGCCGGCATCCCAGATGAGACGGGGGTCGAAGGACATCGCCGCCAGCATGGTCAGGACGACCACGGCGGCGAAGAAGACCACGCCTGGACCTGGCTTCACGGACATGAGCGGCTGCAGCTGCACGAGCGCCACGGTGAAGGTGTCGACGAACACGTCGAGCATCGACCAGCGCCCGACGACCTCGACCAGCCGATACAGCCGGGTCCGATC
>JBKOVG010000019.1:0-21143 GCA_046723845.1 Candidatus Methylomirabilota bacterium
GCCACTAGCTCACCTCTTTCGTGTGGTTTAGCGCGGGAGGAACGGCAGGGCACCCTTGAGCTTGCCCATGCGTCCCTCCATCTGCTTGAGACCTTTCATCATCTGCTTGAGCTGCGCGTACTGCTTGAGGAGCCGGTTCACGTCGGCGACCTGCGTGCCGCTGCCCTTGGCGATGCGGGCGCGCCGGCTCCCGTTGATGATCGCGGGCTTCTGGCGCTCGTCGGGCGTCATGGACCCGATGATCGCCTCGAAGCGCTTGAGGTCCTGCTCCTCGCCCTTCAGCTCCTTGGGCAGGCCCTTGGCGCCCTTGAACATCGGGATCATCTCCATGATCTGGCCCAGGGGGCCCATGGAGCGGAGCTGCTTGAGCTGGGTAGCGAAGTCCTCGAGGGTGAAGCTCTCCTCGCGGATCTTCCGCGCCATCTCCTCGGCCTGGGAGGCGTCCACGGTGGCCTGGGCCTTCTCCACGAGGGAGAGCACGTCGCCCATGCCGAGGATGCGCTGGGCGAGCCGGTCTGGATGGAACGGCTCCAGCGCCTCCGTCTTCTCGCCCACGCCCACGAAGGCGACGGGGCGGCCCGTCACCTCGCGCACGGAGAGCGCGGCGCCCCCTCGCGCGTCGCCGTCCATCTTGGTCAGGACCACCGCGTCGATGCCGACCGCGGCGTTGAACTTCTCCGCCACCGTCACCGCGTCCTGGCCCGTCATGGCGTCGACCACGAGGAGCACGTGATGGGGCGCCGTCGTCTTCTTGATCGCGCGCAGCTCCTCCAGCATCTCCTCGTCGATGTGGAGGCGGCCCGCGGTGTCGAGGATGAGGGGAGAGAGGCCGCGCTGGGCCGCCTCGTCTCGCGCGGCCCGACAGATGTCCGCGGGCTGCTTGCTCTCCTCGCCGAGTACGGGGATGCCCAGCTCCTTGCCGAGCCGGCGGAGCTGCTCCATCGCCGCCGGGCGATACACGTCGGCGGAGGCGAGGATGGGGTGCTGCCCCTGTTTCTGGAAGTGTCGCGCGAGCTTGGCCGCGGAGGTGGTCTTGCCCGAGCCCTGAAGGCCGATGAGCATGACCACCGTCGGTGGATGTGGCGCCATGGCGAGCCGGTGGCCCGAGCCGCCGAGCAGCTCGACCAGCTCATCGTGCACGACCTTGACCACGTGCTGGCCGGGCGTGAGCGAGGTGAGCACGTCCTGGCCGATGGCCTTCGCCCGCACCCGCTCGATGAAGCTCTTGACGACCTTGAAGTTGACGTCGGCTTCGAGCAGCGCCACCCGCACCTCGCGGAGCGCCTCCTGGACGTTCTCCTCCGTCAGCCGGCCGAAGCCGCGAAGCCGGTCGAAGATCCCTGTCAGTCGCGCGGTGAGGCTGTCGAGCATGGTCTCGGCCTGAAGTAGGATTCAGGAAACGCTATACGATACTGATCGGAGGGGAAAAAGTCAAGCCTACTTCAATACTTCCGACGCACTACGCAAATCCCTCACGGCTCGGGCAGGGTCGTCCGTACCGAACACAGCGGACCCCGCGACGAGGGTGGTCGCCCCCGCCTGGGCCAGGAGCCTTGCCTTGTCGGGCGCGACCCCCCCGTCCACCGAGATCTCGATGGGGCGGCTCCCGACCAGCGTCCTTATCTGACGCAGCTTTGCGAGCGCGGACGGGATGAAGGACTGCCCGCCGAACCCCGGGTTCACGGACATGACCAGGATGAGGTCGAGGCTGTCCAGGACCCACTCGATGGCGTCGGGGGGGGTCGAGGGATTGAGGGCGACCCCCGCCTTGGCCCCTGCCTCCTTGATCTGCTGCAGGGTACGGTGCAGGTGGGGGCAGGCCTCGACGTGGACGGTGAGGGGGTCGGCCCCGGCGCGGACGAAGTCCTCGATGTATCGCTCGGGCTGGATGATCATCAGATGCGTGTCGAGAGGAAGGCGCGTCCGCTTCCGGATGGACTCGATCACGCAGGGGCCGATGGTCAGGTTCGGCACGAAGCAGCCGTCCATGACGTCCACGTGGATCATGTCGGCGCCGCCCGCCTCGGCGCGCGCGACGGCTTCGCCCAGCGCGGCGAAGTCGGCGGAGAGGATGCTCGGGGAGATCTTCATCCCGCCCTGACCTTACCTCAGCTGTCTTCCGGTCGCAAACCTGAGCGGCCGCAAACGCGAGGGCGCTCACGGGCCCCGCCGCAGCCGGATCGTCGTGAAGCCGTCGGTGCCGTGGCGGTGAGGGAAGAGACGAACGAAACCCGCGGCGTCGGGCGGCACGGGGAAGCTCTCGAGCGCGTCCGGCCGCCACTCGGAGCCGTGGCCCAGGAGCGAGGCGACCACCGCCTCGTTCTCCTCAGGCTCGAGCGAGCAAGTCGCGTAAACGAGTCGTCCCCCCGGCTTCACCATCGAGGCAGCGGCGGCCACGATGGTCTGCTGCTTCGCCTGGAGGCGACGAATGTCGTCGGGGCTGCGCCGCCACTTCACGTCGGGATTGCGGCGGAGCACGCCCAGGTTGGAGCAGGGGGCGTCCACGAGCACGGCATCGCAGCGGCTCCGCCAGCGCCCGGCGAGGGAGGCGGCGCCGCCCACGTGGGTCTCGATGATGCCGATGCCGAGGCGGGCGGCGGCTTTCGCCACGAGCTTGAGGCGCGCCGCCTGCGGATCCATGGCCACGATCCGCCCGCGATTGCCCATGAGCTCGGCCAAGTGCGTCGCCTTGGTGCCGGGCGCCGCACAGACATCGCCCACGAGCTCGCCCGGCCGCGGATCGAGGAGCCGCGCCACCAGCATGGATGCCTCGTCCTGCACCGTGCACCATCCCTCGGCGAAGGCGGCCCAGCGCCCCGCCGCGCCGTGGTTCACGATCAGGCCCTCGGGTGCGAGCTCCGTGGGGTGCGTGCTCGCGAGCTCCTCGTCCCGCACGCGCGCGGCGAGGGCCTCCCGCGTGCTGCGCAGCGCGTTCACCCGGATCGTCGTGGGCGGCCGGTCGTTGGAGGCGACCATCAGCGACTCCGCCTCCGCGGCGCCGTAGCGATCGAACCAGCGCGCGGCGATCCAGTCGGGGAAGGAGCAGCGCACGGCCGCCGCCTCCACGGGCGAAGCGGGCAGGGGCGGCGCCCCCGTGGCGCGGGTGAGCGACCGGAGGACCGCGTTGACGAACTCCGGCGGCCCCGGCACGCGAGACTTGAGCTTGGCTAGGCTCACCGCCTCGTCCACGGCGGCCCAGCGCGGCACGCGGTCGAGGAAGAAGAGCTGGTACGCGGTGAGGCGCAGGAGCGCGCGCACCCAGGGATCGAGCTTGTCGAGCGGCCGCTTGAGATGCGGGGCGAGCCGCCAGTCGAGATGGCGGCGCCAGCGGAGCGTGCCGTAGACCAGCTCGGTGCAGAGGGCGGCATCGCGCGGCTCGAGGCGGGCATGCTCGAGCGCGTGCTCGAGAACGATGTCGGCGAAGGCGCGGTCCTCCTCCACGCGCACGAGGATGCGGAGCGCCTCGTAGCGTGACTGGGAGACCGGGCCCGCGCGCAGCACCGGGCTCACGCGTGGATCTCCGTGAGGCGCGCGCCGGCCGTGAGCCGGGCGCCGCGGAGAAAATCCTCCCACGCCATGGCCTTGCGATTCTCGGGCTGGACCTGCACGGGCAGGAGCAGGCCCTCGCCCGCGGCCACGCAGAGGGCGCCGGGTCCGCTCACGACCAGCGTGCCCGGGTCGGCCCCTGATGCGTGGGGCACGGCCACCGCGCGCCAGATCAGGAGCCGGCCCGCGGGCGTCATGACCGCCGCTCCCGGCCATGGGTTGGTTCCTCGCACGCGATTGACCAGCGAGGCCGCAGGCTCCCCGAAGCGGAGCCAGCCGTCTTCCTTCTTGAGCCGCGGGGCCACGGTCGCCCGCGCGTGGTCCTGCGGAACGGCGGTGAGAGTGTCGAGCGCGTCGAGGGTGCGGATCAGGACGCGCGCGCCCATCACGCTCATCCGCGCGGAGAGCTCACCCGCGGTTTCCTCTGGACCGATCGGGGTCGATTCGGTCAGGAGCACGTCGCCCGTGTCCATCCCCGGATCCATCTGGAACGTCGTGATGCCCGTCTCCGTCTCTCCCCGGATGATCGCCCACGCGATGGGGGCGGCGCCGCGATAGCGCGGGAGCCCCGAGCCGTGCACGTTGATGGAGCCTCGGCTCGGCACGTCCAGCACCGCTTTGGGTAGGATCTGGCCGAAGGCGACCACCACGGCCACGTCGGCATCCAGCTCGCGCAGCCGCTCCGGCCAGCCGGGATCGCGGAGCCGCGGAGGCTGCAGCACGGGGAGACCCGCGGCGAGCGCCCGCTCCTTCACGGGGGGCGGGCTCAGGTGCCGGCCGCGGCCGGCTGGCTTGTCGGGCTGGGTGACGGCGGCGACCACGGTGTGACGCTCCAGGAGGGACTCGAGCGTCGGCAAGGCGAACTCGGGCGTCCCGTAGAACAAGACCTTCAAGCTAGAGGGCGAAGGCGCGAGATCGCCGCTCCTTGGGGAAGCCGTGCTTCTGGATCTTCTTCTTGATCCGGTCGCGCGCCACCGGCGAGAGGTAGTCGATGAAGAGGATGCCGTCGAGATGATCCATCTCGTGCTGGATGACGCGCGCCGGCATGCCCGTGGCCTCGAAGTTGATGGGCTTGCCATCCTCGTCCGTCGCGTCCACCGTAATCGACTTGCTCCGCTCCACGTCGGCATAGATCCCGGGAAGGGAGAGGCAACCTTCCTCGTCGACCACGGAGCCGCTCCGCTGGGTGATGACGGGATTGACGAGCGCGCGCGCGCCGCCCTTGCCGTCGTCCATGACGAGGAGGCGATAGGGGATGCCCACCTGGGGAGCGGCCAGGCCGATACCGACCTGGTGGAACATGGTCTCGACCATGTCGGCGATGAGCCGACGGAGCTCGGGTGTCACCTCCCGCACGGACGTCGCCTTGCGGCGCAGCATCGGGTCGCCGTAGAGCCTGACGTCGAGTAGGGCCACGCGAAGACACCTCCTAGATCCGAACCGGATCCATCTCTATTTCTAGCATACCGTGCGCGCGTCGTCCCCGCTCGAGGAACGGGCGGAGAGGCGGGCCGATGCGCCGGGGGAGATCCTCGGGCCCCTTGATCACGAAGCGCATGCGCGTGGCCGTCGACGCGGTGGCCGACCCCAGGGCCATGGCGGGATAGATGGTGAGCCCGGGAAGGCCGCCGAGCGTTGCCGCCACTTCGTCGAGAAGGGCGCGGGCTCCCGCCGCGGTCTTGCCGCGCGCCGAGATCTGGCAGAGCCGCCGGAACGGTGGATAGCCGAGCTCCGACCGGAACTGCAGCTCGGGCTGGTAAAAGGCCGCGCGATCGTGGTCGCGCACCGCGCCCAGGGCGTAGTGCTCGGGATGGAGCGTCTGGACGATAACCCTCCCCCCCGCGCCCGTGCGCTCGGCGGCCGCCCACAGGAGCTGGAATGCGCGCTCGCCCGCGCGGAAGTCGGGCGTGCGCAGTAGCCCGTCGAGCCAGATGAAGCCGACCGCTCCCCACGGATGCGCCCGAGGCGCCCGCAGCAGCGCGGGCGTGCCGATCACCACCTGGGCCTCCCGATCGGTGCGCGAGACGCGGAGGCGCGGGAAGCGGCGCCGCACCGAGGCCTCGACGCGCTCGGGATCCCAGCCAAAGGGGGCGAGCTTGTGGCCGCCGCACTCCGGGCAGCGCTCGGGCAAGCGCTCGGCGCGCGCGCAGAGACGGCAGGCGAAGGAGCGGCGATCGCGCCGCACGGAGAGGGCGACCCCGCACTCGGGGCAGCGGAGGACGGCGCCGCAGTCGTTGCAGCCGAGCGCCCCCGTGGAGCGGCTCACCACGAGGAGGACGCTCCGGCCCTCGCGCGACATGGTCTCGATGGCGCGGGTCAGGGGCAGGGTCAGCGGATGATTGCGGAGAATGCCGCGCGTGTCGGCTGCTATGACCGCAGGCCACGCGGCGGCCGTCGCATCGTCCACGCGCTGAGCGGCGCCGACTAGGGTGTCCTGCCAGCTCTCCATGGAGGGTGCGCCGGCCAGCATGAGGAGCCGGCTGCCCTCGAGTCCGGCGCGGCGGCGCAGGATGTCGCGGGAGTGTAGCCGCGGCGGCCCCGGCGGCTTGTGGGCGGCGTCCTGCTCGTCGAGGAGCACGAGGGTGCCGGGCGAGGCGACGGGCACCAGCAGGGCGCCGCGCGTGCCCACGACGACGCGGGAGCGGCCGCGCGCAGAGGCGAACCACGCGGCCCGTCGCTCCGCGGCCGGGGCCCCACTGTCGAGTCGCGCGGCGTCGAGGCGCTCCGCCCAGCGCCCGGCGCTCTCCGTGTCGGGCGCGATCACGAGGGCGCCGCCCGGGGCCTGGCCGAGCTCCGCGACCAGGCGCTCCTCCCGCGCGGCGTCGATCCACACCTCGATGGGCGAGGGCGGAACCGAATGGGCAGGCTCGGGCGCGGGCGCCACGATCTCGGCATGCCGGAAGCGCGGAGGCGGCGGCAGCATGGCCAGGAGTGTGGAGCCCCAGGAGGAGAGGCTCTCGTCCGCGATCCATCGTCCCAGCTCGAGGGCTGCGCCGGAGAGGATGGGCGCCGGCTCGACCAGGGACTGCAGGGGTTTGAGCGTCCCGGCTCCCTCCGGCCTCAGCGCGACCACCACGCCGACCCGCGAGCGCCCGCCGAGGGGAGCGCTCACCCGCTGCCCCACCGCCACGGAGAGGCTGTCCGGCACGAGATAGGAGAAAGGGCGATCTAGCGGGACGTCGAAGACGACGTCGGCGACGTGAGGCGGGGCAGCGAGCGTCAACTCACGCCGCTGGTGAGGCGTTCCCACTCCCGGCGGGCGAGCTTGAGGTCATCCCAGGCCATGCGCTTGTACTGGTCGCCCGGGTTGCGAAGGAGAAAGGCGGGGTGAAAGGTCGGGACGAGCACGATGTCGCGATAGAGATAGGGGCGGCCGCGGAGGCGGGTGATGCCGTCCTTGGTGCCGAGAAGGGTCTGGGCCGCGAAGTTGCCGAGGGCAAGGATCACCGCGGGCTGAACGGCGTCGAGCTGGGCCATCAAGAAGGGGTTACAGGCGGCGACTTCGTCCGGCTCGGGATTGCGGTTCCGCTCCGGGTGGCACTTGACCACGTTGCAGATGTAGCAGTCGCGCTCGCGGTCGAATCCGACCGAGGCAAGCATCTTGGTGAGGAGCTGCCCCGCGCGACCCACGAAGGGCTTGCCCTGCTTGTCCTCCTCCTCGCCCGGCCCTTCGCCGATGACGACCAGTTTGGCCCCGGGGTTGCCCGAGCCGAATACGACGGTCTTCCGGCTCTGGCAGAGCTTGCAGAGGGTGCATCCCTGGAGGGCCTTCTCCTGCGCGACGAGGGCGGCGGAGGGATCCGGCGCCTCGGGCCTCGTCAGGGCGACGTCGGTGAAGCCGAGATCGCGGTGATGGCGGAGGGTGTCGGCCACGGCGGCGAAGGCCTCGCCGAGAGCCGCGCGCGGATCGTCCATCGCGCTCAGCGCGAGGGCGAGCGGCGGGGCTCGGGCGTCGGACGCAGGGCGAGCACCCGGTCGAGGATGGCGTGGGCCACCTCGATCTTCGTCATGCGCGGCAGCTCCTGAGCGCCGCCCCAGCGGTCCAGCAGGATGACCTGGTTGTCGTCGGCCTCGAAGCCGATGTCCTGCCGGCTCACGTCGTTGGCCACGAGGAGATCGATGGACTTGGCGCGGAGCTTGTCGGCGGCGTTGGTCCGCACGTCGTTGGTCTCGGCCGCGAAGCCCACCAGGAACGCTCCGCCCTTCTTCTGGGCAATCTCCTTGAGGATGTCGGGATTCGGGACGAGGGCGAGGGTGAGCACGTCGTTCTTGCCGCCCGACTTGATCTTGGTCGCGCTGGGCTTGTCCACTCGGTAGTCGGCGACGGCGGCGGCCTTGATCACCACGGTGGCCGAGCCCAGGTGCTGCAGCGCCGCCTCGCGCATCTCCTCCGCCGTCTGGACGGGCACGTACACCGCGCCCGGAGGCGGCTTGAGGACGGTCGGACCCGAGATCAGCACCACGTCGGCGCCGCGGCGGAGGGCGGCGGTGGCCACGGCGTGGCCCATCTTCCCCGACGAGCGATTGGAGAGGTAGCGCACGGGATCGATAGGCTCGCGCGTGGGACCGGAGGTGACGAGCACGCGCTCGCCCACGAGATCGCGCCGCGAGGTGAGGGCCCGCTCGATCGCCTCCACCAGGGTTTCCGTCTCGGGCAGGCGGCCCTTGCCGCTGAGTCCTGAAGCGAGAGCGCCCGCGTCGGGCTCGAGCACGATCACGTTGCGCTCGCGGAGCGTCTCCACGTTAGCCTGGACCGCCGCGTGGTCCCACATGCCGCCGTCCATGGCCGGGGCGATGAGCACCGGGCAGCGAGCGGCGAGGAGCAGCGTGGTGAGAAAGTCGTCGGCGACCCCGTGAGCCACCTTGGCGAGGAGATTCGCGGTGGCCGGCGCCACCACCAACGCATCGGCCCGCTCCGCCAGCGCCACGTGCTCCACCGCATCCTCGCTTTGCGGGTCGAACAGGCTCGAGAGGACGGGCCGGCCCGACAGCGTGCGGAAGGTGAGGGGGCCGACGAAGTGCTCGGCGTTGGCGGACATGACCACGGTGACCTCGGCGCCGCGGGTGGTGAGCTCGCGCAGCAGCAGCACGGCCTTGTAGGCCGCGATGCTGCCGGTGACGCCGAGGATGATGTGCTTGCCGGCCGCGCTCACGAAGGCGCCTCCGCCCCGCTACTCCTTGGGCGCGTCCTCCTCGCGGACGCGATAGCCGACCTTGGCGTCGGCGATCTCCTCGAGGGCGAGGCTGGTCGGCTTCTTGTGGCGGCTGTCGACCTGGGCAGCGGCGCCACGATTGAGCTGCCGCGCCCGCTTGGCGGCCAGGACCACAAGGAGATAGCGGTTGGAGACCTTGTCCAGGGACTGCTCCAGCGAGGGAAATGACATCACTCTGGGACCTCCACGTCGGGGAATGTGAGCGTGAGCCGGCTCGTGCGCCAGCGCTCCGCCTCGATGACGGTGGCGAGCTGGTCCACGGCCTCCTTCACGTCCCGGTTGATGATCAGGTAATCGTACTGTCGCCACGCGGCGATCTCCTCGCGCGCGCGGGCGAGTCGTCGGGCGATCTCCACCGGCGCGTCGCTCTTGCGCTCGCGCAGGCGGGCCTCCAGCTCCTTCATGGAGGGCGCCATGATGAAGATCGACACTGCTTCCGGATAGCGCTGGCGGAGCTGGCGCGCCCCGTGGGTGTCGATGTCGAGCAGCACGTCGAGGCCGCGCGACAGCGCCCCTTCCAGCGCCTGCACCGGTGTGCCGTAGTAGTGGTCGTGCACGGAGGCCCACTCTGCGAAGGCGTCGCGATCGCGCATGGCGAGGAACTCCGCCTCCGTCACGAAGTGGAAATCCGTCCCGTTGACCTCGCCGGGGCGCGGAGCACGGGTGGTCTGGGACACGGAGTAGAAGAGGCCGGGCACGAGCTGGCGCACCTCGTGGCAGAGGGTGGTCTTTCCCGCCCCCGAGGGAGCGGAGACGACGATCAGCGCGCCGCGCCGCTTGATCAGCTCCAATTCAGCTCTCGCCTCATCGCGCTCCTCGCCTGCGGCTCGTCGGCCGCGCTTCGGCTCGCACCGCGCTCAGCTCTCGCCTCATCGCGCTCCTGAGCGGCGGCTCGTCAGCCGCGCTTCGGCTCGCCCGGCCCTCAGCGCTCGACCGGCGGTCGACGAGCTACTCAATGTTCTGGACCTGCTCCCGCAGCTTCTCGAGGGTGGACTTGGCGGCGATCGCGGCCTGGGACAGCTCGAGTTCGTCGGCCTTGGAGGCGACCGTGTTGACCTCGCGATTCATCTCCTGGATCAGGAAATCGAGGGTGCGGCCGATGGGTCCGCCCTCGTCGAGGAGTCGTGTGAACTCGCCCGTGTGAGCGCGAAGCCTCGCCACCTCCTCGGTGATGTCGCTCTTCTCGGCCCACATGGCGACCTCCGTGGCGAGCCGTCCTTCATCGAGGGGCTGCGCGCCCATGAGTGCCTGCACGCGCTCGCGGAGCCGCTGCTGCTTTCGCTCGAGAGCGGCGGGTCCGCGGCCGACCATCACCTCCACGTGCTCGCTCAGCGCGGCCAGGAGCACGTGGAGCTCCCTGGCCAGGACGGCGCCTTCCGCCTCGCGCCGGGCGCGCAGCTCCGCGAGCGCCTTGGCGAGGGCATCAAGGAGGAGCGGCCAGCCGTCCTCGCGAGACAGAGGCGGCTGCTCCTCGCGGGAGAGGACGCCGGGCTGCCCGAGCAGCCACTGCAGGTTCAGCTCACCGCCGAGTCTCAGATCGTCGCCGACCTTGCGCGCCATGGCGACGTAGGCGCGCGCTTGACTCATGTCGACGGCCAGCCCCGTGGCCGGCGCATCATCGGTGGGGGCGATACTCACCGTCACTTCGACGCGCCCACGGTTGACCGCGCCCTGGATCATCCGGCGGACGTCGAGCTCGAGCGATGAGAGCGCCCGCGGTAGCTTCATGGCGACGTCCAGGTGGCGATGGTTCAGGGACTTGCACTCGACGGAGAGATTCAGGCGGGCTCCCGCGGTCTCGGCGCGCCCGTACCCGGTCATGCTGCGAATCATTGGAGCCTCTGCCTGCGTGGGAAGGGGGAGACGGGCACCGATTCCACTGAGGGAGGATAGCCCAAAACACCTTTGCTGTCAACGTGTTTGGGCCACCCCGCGATTGACAGTTGCGTCGGCGGCATTGTAGAGTGCCGGCCTGTCCCCGGCCGCACCTGCCGAGTCCCCTCACGGAGGAAACCCCATGCCAAGGAAGCCAGGCACCTCGCCCTGGACGCGCCGAGACTTCATCAGGACCGCCGCCGTCGCAGGGGGCGTGGCCATGGTCGGCTGGCCAGCCGGCGCCCGCGGCCAGAGCCCCAAGCCCATCAGCGCCTCGCACAGCGTCTCCACCTTCGTCTACGGCCAGCACCTGGTCGCCGCCCAGAAGAAGTTCTTCGAGGCGGAAGGTCTGCTCACGCCGGACTTCGTGGTGCCGGGCGGCGGCGCCAAGGTCGTGCAGGCGCTCGCGGCGGGGCAAGTGCTCTTCGCGCTGGGGGATTCGAATCACCCGCTCAAGATCACGGAGAAGGGCAAGGACGCCCTGATGATCTTCGCCACTGACCGGCGCTGCTCCTACGCCAACATCGTGGTGCGCAAGGAGCTGTTCGACAAGGGTGTCAAGAGTGTGGAGGCGTTGGCCGACGCCAAGCTCGTCGGGCGCAAGGCGATCGTCGCGGCGACGGCCATCGGCTCCGGTACCTATGTGTACGGGGTCTACGTGCTCAAGCACGTTAAGGGAGCCGACGGCAAGCCCGTCAACGACGCGGTCGAGTGGGTGGGCGGGGGCGGCGACCTGACCATGCTGGGTGGGCTCAAGGGCGGGAAGTTCGACGCGATCATGGCGGTGCCGGAATGGCAGTCCAAGGCGGTGGCCCAGGGCTTCGGCCATCCCATCTACGACGTGCAGGACGAGAAGGCGTGGAACCGCGTCTTCGGCGGGCCCATTCCCGTCACCGTAGGCTACGTGCTCAAGGAGACCGTCGAGAAGTCGCCCGATCTCGTGCAGGGCTACGTCAACGCCTGCTACCGCGCCCAGCAGTGGATCAAGAAGGTCAAGGACGAGGAGATCGTCGACCTGCTCCAGAAGCCGTACATGTCGACCTACAGCCGCGAGGAGATCCTGGAGTCCGTGCGCTACTACAAGACCATCTTCGACTGGGACTTCACGATCGACGAGAAGGACTACGAGCGCGGCATGAAGGTGTGGGTTCCCCTCGCGGTGGAGAAGCCCATCCCCTTCAAGCAAGCGGTGGACATGTCGTTCGTGAAGAAGGCGCAGGCCAAGCTCCCGTAGTGTCGCGCGTCCGCCTCGCCATCCGGGACCTCACGAAGACCTTCCGCCAGGGTCCTCGCGACGTCCCCGCCGTGTCCGCCGTGTCCTTCGACGTGCTCAACGGCGAATTCGTGGCCATCGTGGGCCCGTCCGGCTGCGGCAAGTCGACCATCCTGAACATGATCGGCTCCCTCGTGGAGCCGACGGGCGGGGAGATCCTCGTCGACGGCGCACGGGTGGGCGCTCGGCCCGTCTCCCAGATCGGGTACGTCTTCCAGAAGGACACTGTCTTCCCCTGGCGCACCGTGGAGCGCAACATCGCCCTCGGCCTCGAGTACCGAGGGCTGCCGCGCGCCGAGATCAGCGCGCGCGTGCGGCACGCCGTCGCCCTTGCCGGGCTCGAGGGCTTCGAGCACGCCTTCCCCGCCACGCTGTCCGGCGGCATGCGGCAGCGGGTCGCCCTCATGCGCTCGCTCGTGGTGGATCCCGAGATCCTCCTCATGGACGAGCCCTTCGGCGCCCTCGACACGCACACCAAGCTCAACCTGCACGCCGAGCTGCTCGGGCTGTGGGGAGCGCGGCGACAGACGGTGATCTTCGTCACCCACGACCTCTCCGAGGCCATCACGCTCGCCGACCGCATCGTGGTCATGACGCGGCGGCCGGGACGGATCAAGCTGGTCTACGACGTGAAGCTGCCTCGGCCCCGCGACGTCATCGCGCTCCGAGAAAGCGCGGAATACCTCAAGGAGTACGGCGAGATCTGGCATGCCCTGGGCGAGGAGCTTCAGGAGCGGGCGGCCTCGTGAAGGCCCGGGGCAGCGCGGGCGTGTGGGCCTGGCGCATCGCGATCCTTCTCGCCATCCTCGTGGCCTGGGAGTACCTCACCGGCATCAAGGCCATCTCCCGCACCCCTGGGCTCTACTGGATCGATCCCTTCTTCATCAGCCGGCCTTCGGCCATCGCCCGGCGCTTCGTCTACCTCATGTCGGACAACGTGCGCCTGCCCCTCTGGAAGATGGCGCTCTCCACCGTGCAGTCCACGCTGTGGGGCTTCCTCGTGGGCATCAGCACGGGGTTCGTGGCCGGCCTCCTCCTCGGGCGCAGCGACCGCGCCGCCCGCGTCTTCGATCCCTTCATCGTGGCCTTCAACTCGCTCCCCCGCATCGCGCTGGTGCCCCTCATCACCATGGTGTTCGGCTTCGGGCTCCTCGCCAAGATCGTGCTCGCGTGGAGCATCGTGTTCTTCATCGTGTTCTTCAACACCTTCCAGGGCGCGCGCAGTGTGGACGCCGACCTGATCTCGAGCGCGCGTTTCCTCGGGGCGCGCGAGGGCCAGATCCTCCGCACTGTGATCGTGCCGTCGACGCTCGCGTGGACCTTCGCCTCCCTCACCCCGTCCATCTCCTTCGCCCTCATCGGCGTGGTGGTGGGGGAGTTCATCGGAGGCGAGTCGGGCGGCGGCCTCGGCTACCTCATCATCCAGTCCCTCGGCACGCTGAACGCCGCGGACATGATGGTCGCCCTCGTCGTGCTGGGGCTGATCGGCATCGTGATGGCCCTGGGCATCCGCCAGATCGAGGTGCGGCTGCTCCGCTGGCGTCCGGAGTACCAGAAGCGCTAGCCAGGCAGGTGGAGCATCCGAGCCCGTCGAGGTGCTCGCTACCGGATCGCTTCGTCCGGGCGTTGCAGGAGCGACGGCGGCATCGTCAACCCAGCGCCTTGACCGTCTTGAAGTTGAGGATGCATCGCTGGGTTCGCCGTCCCCGCGCGTGCGCGCGCGGCCGGCTGGACGTCCGGCGCAAGCTCGTGGCAGACTCGCCGCGGTCGAGGCCTCACACCACGACGTCGTCCACGGGAGAGAGCGAAGACGAGCGGCGCGCTCCTCGCCTGATCGTCCGTCTACTTCCGGGCGGCCTCCCGCAGGCGAGCGAGCGCAGAGCCGTAGATGTGCTCCGGGCGGAGGATCATGGCCACGCGCTTGTCCGCCTCCGCAATGCGGTCGTACTCCGCCCAGTCCGCGCTGCGACGGCGGGTGGTGGCGCTGAAGATGTGGCGCCGGGCCAGGCGCAGCATCTCGGGATCGCTGTTGCCCGAGTGCACCAGCTCAGCCTTGCCTTCGAAGACGAGGAAGCCCGACCACCAGTCCGCGTGGGAGATGAGCACCGAGCAGCGCGGATCGCGCAGCAGATTCTTGAACTTCATCCGCGTCTCCGTGATGGAGATGCCCACCCCGCCGTCGCGCGGGTAGACCGTCACGATGCTGAGCTGCGGCATGCCGTTCCGCCGGAACGAGGTCAGCACGCCCTGCGGATTGTCGTGGATGAACTGCTCGATCTGGGGCGGCAGGGTAGCCGGCATGCGCGATCTCCTCAGGGTTTCTTCGTCTCGGTCGGCCGCTCGATGGAAGTGCTGTAGTTGATGATGAGGGGCGGGGCCGTCCCCGGCGGGTACTGCCGGAGCACGGTCTGCGAGATGGCAGCGATCTGCGCGTTGGCGGTGTCGAGCCGCGCCCCCGGCTGCAGGTAGACCTTGATGATGGCCTGGCCGTTGACGGTAGTGGACTCGATGCGCTGGATGTTGTCGACCGTGGTCGTCAGCACGCGCTCGTAGGACGTGGTGATGCGCCCTTCCAGCTCCTCCGCGTTGAGGCCGCTGTACTGCCAGGCCACCGCGATGACCGGGATGTTGATGGAGGGAAAGATGTCGGTGGGGGTACGGGCGATGACCACGGGACTCGCGATGAGGATCAGGAGCGCCAGGACGATGAAGGTGTACGGGCGGTCCAGGGCGATCCGGACGATCCACATAGAGCCGTATTCTACCTGACTCGGCGCGGCCGCCCCGCCGGGGGCGGGCCGTCACCTTTCACGGCGCCGGGCCGCTCCTGACGTAAGATGCGAGCGGAAGGCGGTCGCGCGCGCGGAGGCGCCAGATGATCTGGGGCATGACGACGTCGACCTTGTGCCGGCGATTCAGTCGACGGGCGCGGGCAAGGTGGGCACGCGCCCGGAGGCGGCCGGGTCCTCCGGCTTCGCCTCCTCGGGCGGCTCCACGCGCACGCGGCGCATGAGGGGCAGGAAGAGTGGAATCAGCGAGAAGAGGACGGCGAGGAGCCAGAAGTCGTCCACGTAGGCGAGCAGCTGCGCCTGCCCCACCGCGTCCTGGTAGAGCATGGCCAGCCCCTGGCGCTGGGCCGTGAAGGTGTCCGCTCCGTGGGCGATGAAGTGATCGGTCCACCGCTGGAGCCGGGCCTGGGTCTCGACGTCCCACACGTTCACGTGGCTGACGATGGTGGCCTGGTGATGCTGGCTCCGCTGGGCGAGCAGGGTCGTGGCGAGCGCGATGCCCACGCTCCCGCCCAGGTTGCGGAGGACGTTGTAGGCCGAGGTGGCATTCACGAGCTTGTCGCGGGCGATGGTGGAGAGCGTGAGGGTGGAGAGCGGCACGAAGATGAAGCCCAGGGCGAAGCCCTGAATGAAGCGCGGGAAGGCGAGCGTCCAGTAGTCGACGCCCAGGGTGAGGTTGGACATCATGTACAGGCTGAGGGCGTTGACTGCGCAGCCGAAGCTCAAGAGCACCCGCTGGTCCATCCTCGTCACGAGGCGCCCGGAGAGGATGAGCGAGAGCATGTTGCCGAAGCCGCCGGGAGCGAGGACGAGCCCCGAGGTCCACGCGTCGTAGCCGAGGAGCTTCTGGGTGAACACGGCGAGGAGGAGCATGCTCGAGAACATGCCGAGGCCGATCAGGGCGATGAAGGTCGCCCCCGTGGCGAAGTTGCGATCGGCGAAGACGGCGAGGTCGAGGATGGGCTCGCGGGCCATCAGCTCGCGGATGACGAATCCCACCAGCGCAGTGGCGGCGAGCACGGCGAGAGTAACGATGAGGCTCGAGTCGAACCAGTCCTCGCGCTCGCCGCGGTCGAGGAAGAGCTGAAGGCAGCTGAAGCCCAGCACCATGAGGCAAAGCCCCGGCCAGTCGATGCGCCCCGGCTTCCGTAGGTACGGTGGATCGAACAGGAAGGCGGAGGCCATGAAGAAGCCGAGCAAGCCCACGGGCAGGTTGATGTAGAAGATCCAGCGCCACGACCAGTTGTCCGCGATGTAGCCGCCCAGGGTGGGCCCGATGATGGGCCCCATCATGAAGCCGATGCCCCACACCGCCATGGCGAGTCCGCGCTGCCCGAGGGGGAAGATCTCCCACAGGATGGCCTGGGAGAGCGGAATGATGGGCCCGCCGCCGATGCCCTGGAAGATCCGGGCCACGATGAGGAAGGTCAGATTGGGTGCGATGCCGGAAAGGAACGAGCTCACGGTGAAGAGAGCGGCGCAGATGAGGAAGAAGCGCTTGCGCCCGAGGAGGCCGGCGAGCCAGCCCGTGGCGGGGATGATCACGGCGTTGGCCGCGAGATAGGAGGTGAGGACCCAGGAGACTTCCTCGAGGCCGGCGGAGAGCGAGCCCTGCAGGTGCGGGAGGACCACGTTGGTGACGCTGGTGTCGAGCACCTGCATGAAGGCCACCACCATCACCGACAGGGTGATGGCCCACTTCTGCGCGGCGGGGATCTCGCGACTGCCCGCTTCCGCCGGTGTCGTCATCGTCACCTCGCGGGGAGCGGTCGCCCCGGCCGGGTGGCGCCGGGGGACCGCTCCGTCATCGCTCGCCGCGGAGGGCTAGGGTTGTGCGCGAGGCTCCCCGCCCGAGGTCAGCCACTCCACCATCTTGACGCAGCCGGCATGATCGGGCCGCGCCCGCGCGAGGTCAAGCGCCGTCTTGCCCTCGCCGTTCCTGAGGTTGGCGTTCGCGCCCGCCTCCAGGAGCGCCTTCACCACGCCGAGCTGGCCGGCCTTGGCCGCCAGATGGAGTGGCGTGTGGCCGCCGTCCATCACGTCGACCAGCGTGGGATCGTCGGCGAGCCGCTGTCGTACCTTCGTCACCCAGCCCACGTGAGCGGGCCAGGAGATGCCGAAGGCCCGCGGCGTGCACCCGACGTCGTCGTCGCGCAGAGTCGGCTCCGCTCCCGCGCGGAGCAGCGCCTCCACCGCCCCGCGCGAGCCGGCGAAGTAGGCCCAGTGCAGCGCCGTCCCTCCCGCGAACGCGCGGAACGAGAGATCGGGCCCGTGGGCGAGGAGCGCCCGCACCGCCTCCTCCCGGCCGTTGCGGCTCGCGATGTAGAGCGCGTCGGCGACGATCTCGCGCGACGAGGCCGGCGGGCAGGGGAGGCGCGAGCCGTCCGGGGCGTAGCGCGAGCTTCCCGTGGTCGAGGCGCCATCCTCGAGCCGGCCCTCGGCGTCGAAGAACGATTCGATGGCCGGCACGTCGCCCAGCCCTGCCGCGCAGAAGAGATCGGGCTCGACCCCGCCCCGCACGAGGGCATGGGCGGCGTCGAAGCTGCCCGCGGTGAGGGCCCAGGAGAGCGGCGTGTGCGCGGAGTGCGCGCAGACGCTCCCGGGATCGCCGCCTCGATCGAGGAGGAGCGCGACCACGTCCGGCTTGTTGTGGTCGGCGGCGGCGAGGAGCGGCGTGGTGCCGTCGGAATGCCGGGCATTGACGAGGCCGGGATGGGTCGCGAGCATCCGGCCGAGGGCAGCCTCGTCACCGCGGTTGACAGCGCCGAAGAACTCCTCGACCAGCTCGGGCGCCGCGTCGGCGGACGCGGGACGAGGAGCGGCCAGCGAGTCGAGATGCGCGCGGAACTTTCGCCAGCTCGTGAAGCCGTGCTCCCTCGCCACGGCGAGCTGGGCGTCGGCCAGCTGGGTGGAGGAGTCCGCGCGCTGGAGATCGCGGAGCCGGTCCTTGGCGAGCTTCTTCAGGTACTCGAGGTTGGGACGATCCGGCAGGGGCATGGCGCACCATCCTTCCTTGTGCCCGGTGTCCGCGATGTCGGGGGGAAGGTTGGTGATGTCGATTGGCTCGGCAGGTGGGTTCAACCCTTCACGCGGACCGTCGGCCGCCTGGACGGCTCTCCGCGAGTCTACTTCGGCACGGCGCGAAGTCAAGACATGCCACGGGGCGGCGGCGGCGGGGAGCAGAGCGGGTGGGTCCTGTCGCCGGGGGTCCTCCGCGCCATCGGCTCCGTCACCCACTCGCCTGAATCGCAGCCCCTGCGGGGCTGCGCGCAGGACGAGGGGGTCCCACTCCGCCGCTGGCGTCGGAGGAGCCCCCGGCGCCACCCTCCCGCTCTGCTCCCCTGTTGCACGCGCCGCCGGTGGCTCAAAAAGGTCCAGATGCGAGGCGGCGACTGAGAGCCGCACGCGAGGCGTACTCTCTGTACGTTGAGCGTGCGGCCGAAGGAGCCAACGAAGCAGATGGGCCTTTTTCAGCCACCGGCTAGCCTTTGACGCCGCCGGCGCCCCAGCCCTGGATGAGGTAGCGCTGCACGGCGACGAAGAAGGCGATGGTGGGGACGGTGATGACCACGCCGGCCGCCATGATCATGCCCCAGTCCACGATGGTGGCGTTGAAGAGGTCGTTGACGCCCACGGGCAGGGTCTTCAGCTCCTCCGAGGTGATGAGCACGAGGGCGAAGAGGAAATCGTTCCAGGCGAGGATGAAGGTGAAGATGCCCGCGGCGATGATGCCGGGCAGGGCCAGGGGCAGCACCACGTACCACACCGCGCGGCCGAGACCGGCCCCGTCCACGAGGGCCGCCTCCTCCAGCTCGAGGGGAATGCTCTGGAAGAACGAGCGGAGGAGCCAGAGGCAGAAGGGCAGACAGAAGGTCGTGTAGGAAAGCACGAGGGCGAGGTGCGTGTTCACGAGGCCCAGGCCCTTCACCAGGATGTAGAAGGGAATGATGATCATGATGGGCGCGAACATGTAGGTCATCAGGATGAGCCCCGCCACCTTCTCGCGCCCAGGGAAGGCGCAGCGGGTGAGCCCGTAGGCGCCCGCCGCGGAGACGCTCAGGGTGAGGAGGACGGTGGCGAAGGACACCACCACGCTGTTGCGGAAATAGGTGAGGAAGCTCGTCTCCGCGAAGAGCCGCGTGAAGTTCTCCAGCGTGCTCTTGATGGGGACGAGGGTGGGTGGGGTGGCGAAGATCTCGCTGGATGGCTTGAGCGAGGTGGAGAGCATCCAGAGGAGCGGGAAGGCGCCCACGAGGAAGAGGGCGAGCCCTCCCGCGTAGAGCACACTGGCCCGCCGCAGCCCGCCCGGGGCCATCTTCATGCCGTCGACTCCTCGTCGCGCAGGAGACGGAAGTACACGGCGGAGATCACGAGGAGCATGGCGAACATGATCACGGCCAGGGCCGCGCCCATGCCCGCCTGCAGGTAGGTGAAGCTCCGCGCGTAGGCGTACACGGGCAGGGTGCGGATGTAGCGGCTCACCCCGCCCTCGCCCGCCATGAGCCACACCGTGTCGAACTTGGTGAACATGAAGATCGACCGCAGCAGCACGATGACGAAGAGCACGTTGCGCGTCTGGGGCACGGTCACGTGCAGGAACCGGCCCCACGCCCCCGCTCCGTCCACCTTGGCCGCCTCGTAGAGCTCGGGCGGGATGATCTGCAGGCGGGCGAGGTACGCCACCACCACGAAGGGGAAGAACTGCCAGACGCTGGTGAAGATGAGCGACCACATGATGTAGTCGGGGCCGAGCCAGGCGAGCGGGGCGCGGGCCACGTGGGTGGAGACGAGGAGGTGATTGACGAGCCCGTAGGAGTCGTTGAGGAGCCACTTCCAGAGGATCACCGCCACGATGGTCGGGATCATGTAGGGGAAGAGCACGACGCCGCGGAGCAGCCCGCGTCCGATGAACGCCTCGTTGAGGAGCAGGGCGGCCCCGATGCCCAGGACGAGCTGGAGACAGAGGGTACTCCCAGTGTAGATGGCGCCATAGCGCACGCTCGACCAGAACTCGGGATCGTGGGCGAAGTAGACGTAGTGCTTGAGCCCGACGAAGGTCTGCACGGGCATGAAGGCGTGCTTGTCGTAGAGGCTCAGCCAGAAGTTGTAGCCGATGGGAAAGACGACGAGCCCGCCGATCAGGAGCAGGGAGGGGGCGAGGAGGAGCCAGCCGAGGAGCGCGCGCTGCTTCACGGGCGGGTCACCACCGCGAGGAGCGCGCGCTGCTTCACGGGCGGGTCACCACCGCGAGGAGCGTGCGGTGCTTCACGGGCGGGTCACCACCGCGAGGAGCGTGCGCTGCCTCATCGACGGCCCGTCACGGCGAGGAGCGCGCGCTGCTTCACGGGCGGGTCACCACCGCGAGGAGCGTGCGCTGCCTCATCGACGGCCCGTCACGGCGAGGAGCGTGCGGTGCTTCACGGGCGAGTCGCGGGGGCCCGGGAGAGCGGGGCCCGGGCCGCGCGCAACGGCCCGAGCCTCGCGCCCGGCTAGGACCAGCGCTTGTGTCCGAGCTGGGTGAGAAGCTCCTCCGCGCGCTTCTGGGCGCGGTCCGCCTCCGCCTTGGGATTCTTGCCGCCCACCATGACCTCCACCACCATGTCCGCCACGATGCCGGAGCCGTCCAGCTCCGCGAGGAAGGGGAGCAGGTTGTCCTCGGGCCGGCTGAAGCCGATGGGGAGGAAGCGCTGCTGGTTGAGCCCCGCGATCATTACGTCGTGCCACGACTTCCACTTCTTGATGCGCGGGTTGGCGAGGTACTCGGGATCGTTGAGCATCGACTTGAAGATGGGCGAGAGGTGGATGGGCACGGAGTGACAGTACTGGAGGTAGTTCTCCTTCTTGTAGAAGATGCGGAGGAACTCGAAGGACTCGTTGGGGTACTTCGACTGGGTGAACACCGCCCAGTTCTCCCCGTCGAGGGCGGAGATGCCCACCTTGCCGGAGGGACCGTGGGGACGGAGCATGGGCTGGAAGTGCTCCGGGTCGCGCATGTTTTCCGGCGCGTAGCGCTCGATGTAGCCGATGGTGCGCGCGCCCGAGAGATAGGCCATGGCGATCTTGCCCGTGGAGAGCGCGGCGAGGGTGTCGAGGTACTTCTGCCCCGACCAGCCCTGGGGCATGTACTTGTTGAGCTTCTGCAGGTACTCGAGCGACTCCAGCATGGCGCGGCTGTTGAGCTGCGGCCGCCACGTCTTGGCGTCGACCCACGATCCGCCGTTGCCGGCCAGCCACTCCGCGGGATGGACGAAGCCCATGTAGAGCTTCTCCCCCGGCATCTGCAGGGCCTGGCGCCTGCCCTCCTCGGTCAGCGCGGCGGCGAGGACGAGCATCTCCTCGTAGGTGGCGGGAGGCTTGAGCCCCTTCTGCTCGCGCAGGTCGCGCCGCTCCGCGAAGTACGTGGCGCCCATGGCGTGGGTCACCCCGTAGTACTTGCCGTCGAAGTAC
>JBKOVG010000315.1:0-21530 GCA_046723845.1 Candidatus Methylomirabilota bacterium
GGAGGGGTGCCCTCATGCTGCGTCACCCGCTCGCCTGAATCGCAGCCCTGCGGGCTGCGTGCAGGACGAGGGGGTCCCACTCCGCCTGAGGGTACCCCTCCCCCGACGCCACCCGGCCGATCAAACCGGTGGCACTCGTGAATAATCCAGGTTAGATCAGCGACGCAGGCCGCGCGGGACGGCGAGGCGGTCCAGCAGCTCGAAGGCCACGTGAAAGATCACGGCCATGGCCGCGGCCGGAGCCGCGCCGGCCAGGATGGTCGCCGTGTCGTCGAGGGCGAGACCGCGCACGATCAGCGTGCCGTAGCCGCCGCCTCCGATGAAGGCGGCGAGGGTGGCCGTGCCCACCGTCATGACGGCGGCGGTCTTGATGCCGGCCATGATGCCGATGGAGGCGAGGGGAATCTCGATGCGCACCAGCCGCGCCAGCCGGCCGAGCCCCAGCACGAAGGCCATCTCGAGGAGGCGGCCGTCGATGGCCATGAGCCCCGCGTAGGTGCTGCGCACCACGGGGAGGAGCGCGTACAGCGAGAGAGCGACGAGCGCGGGCACCTTGCCGATCCCGAAGAGCGGGATCATGAAGACGAGGAGGGCGAGGGCGGGGATGGTCTGCAGCATGCCGATGGTGCCGAGCTCGACCTGTCCGGCCTTGCGGAAGCGTGTGGCGGTGATGCCCAGAGGCACGCCGATCACTACGGCGACCGTGACGGAGACCAGGACCAGGAGCAGGTGATCGAGGGTGAGGGCGTAGAGCTCACGTCCGAGCCCGCTCCGCCCAGATCCCGCGGATCGCTCCATGCCCAGGAAGGCGGCGGCGACCTCGGGCACGCTCTTGCCGTCGAGGTCGGCCATGGCGTTGAGCTGCTGCATGCGTCGCTCGTCGAGTCGGCCCTCGAGCGCCTCGCGGAGCCGCGCCCAGGTGCGGGGATACTTCTCGGGCACTTCCTTGCGCGCCACCAGCACGGCCCAGTAGTCGGGGAAGAAGCCGCGATCGTCGCGGAGGATGCGCAGGCGCAGCCGCTCGAGCTGGCCATCGGTGGAGAACACGTCCATCACGTCAACCTCCCCGCTCACGATGGCGCGATAGGTGAGGGCGTGCTCCATTACCCGCACGTGGGCGAGCGAGATCCCGTAGCGGCGGGACAGGCCAGGCCAGCCGTCCTCGCGCTCGAGGAACCCTGAGCTGAAGGCGGCGGTGAGCGTGGGGTGCCGCGCGAGGTCGCCGATGCTCCGGAGGCCCAGCCGCTCCCCGACGTCGGCGCGCACGGCCAGCGCGTAGGTGTTGTTGAAGCCGAGGGAGTCGCTGGCCGTCAGACCGGAGGAGCCCAGCCGCGCGCGAATAGCCTCGGTCGTGCGCAGCGACGGGTCCTTCAGGATGATGTGCGACAGCGTGCCCGTGTACTCCGGATAGAGGTCGATGGCGTCCGAGGCGAGCGCGCGATACGCAAGGCCGGTGCCGCCCAGGCCGAGCTGGCGCTCCACGCGCGCCTCGCCGGTCTGCTCGATCACCTGCGCGGCGATCTCCGCCAGGATATAGCTCTCCGTGAAGGACTTGGAGCCGACGCGAATGACTCCCTCGGCGAGCGCGCTCCCCGCCGTCGCGTGCAGGGCGAGGAAGCCGACGGCGATGCAGCCCAGGCGCCTCATCGGCTAGCCCTTCTCCGCGCCCACGGGAGCCAAGGTCTGCGCGGTGAGGAAGCGCGAGACGAAGGGCGAGGCGGGGCGCTCTACGAGGTCGGCGAAGCTGCCCTGCTGCACGACCCGACCGTCGGTCATGAGGGTGATGGTGGCGCCCAGGAGGGCGGCCTCGCGAATGTCGTGCGTCACCAGTACCACCGTCTTGCCCAGCGTGGTGAAGAGCGCGCCGAGCTGGGCCTGGAGGTCGGCGCGCACGATCGGATCGAGGGCACCCAGCGGCTCGTCGAGGAGGAGGAAGGGAGGATCCAGCATGAGGGCACGCATGAGCCCGACGCGCTGGCTCTGGCCGCCGCTCAGCTCGCGAGGATAGCGGGCGAGCATCGCTGCGTCGAGTCCGACCATGGCGCCGAGGGCGGTGACCCGCTCGCGGATGCGCGGAGCGGGCCAGGCCTGGGCCCGGGCGGGCAAGGCGACGTTGTCGTATGCGGTGAGATGCGGATAGAGGCCGCCGTCCTGGACGACGTAGCCCATGCGCCGCACGAGGGCGGCGCGCGTCGCCTCGGTTACCCGCGTACCGTCCACGAGGACGTCGCCCGCTTCCGGCATGAGCAGGCCCAGGACGAGGCGGAGCACGGTGGACTTGCCGGAGCCGCTCGAGCCCAGGAGCACGTGCACGGTGCCCGCCGCCACTCCGAGCGACACGTCGTCCAGGGCGACGCGGTCGCCGAAGCGCTTGGTCACTCCCCGGAGCTCGATCACGACGCGGGCCGCGCCGGCCTTCCCACCATCGGCGGGCGGTGATGCGTCAGCGAATCACCCCCGCGGCCCGGAGCGCCCCGATCTCCTCCGCGGGCAGCTCGAGGAGCCCGCGCAGCACTTCCTCGGTGTGCTCGCCCAGGGTAGGCGAGGGCGTGCGCACCGCGCCCGGCGTCGCCGAGAGCCGCACGGGCACGCCGACCATGCGCACCTTGCCCGCGCGCGGGTGGGTCATATCCACGAGCGCGCCGCGCGCCTTCACCTGCGGGTGGTCGACGACCTCGGGGATGCGGTTGATGGCGCCGAAGGGAATACCCTTGTCGAGGAGGATCGGCTCCCACTCCTCGTAGGGGCGGGTGAGGAAGGTCTCCTGCAGCGCGGCGATGAGCGACTCGCGATTCTGGACCCGATCGGCGTTCGTCCGGTAGCGCGGGTCGTCGGTGAGCTCGGGCCGGCCGATGGCGGGGCAGAAGATCTTCCAGAGCTTCTCGCTGCCCACGGCGAGGGCGAAATCGCGCGTCTTCGTCCGAAACGTCTGGTAGGGGAGAAGCGCCTTGTAGGCGGTGCCCATGGGCTCGGGTATCTCGCCGTCGGCGAGATAGCCGCCGATCATGGAGCCCAGGAGCGAGAGCTGGCCCTCCAGCATGGACACGTCGATGGCCTGGCCGCGCCCCGTCCGCTCCTTCACGCGCAGGGCGAGCATGATGCCGTAGGCTGCGTACATCCCCGCCGTCATGTCCGCGATGGATGTCCCGCAGCGGACGCCGTGCGAGCCAGGCTCGCCGGTGACGGAGATCATGCCGCTCTCCGCCTGGAGGATCAGGTCGAGGGCGGCGCGGTCGCGGTAGGGCCCATCTTGGCCGAAGCCGGACACGGAACAATAGATGATGCCGGCGTTCCGCTGGCGCGCTACCTCGTAGCTCAGGCCCAGGCGCTCGAGAGCGCCCGTGCGGTAGTTCTCGAGCACGACGTCCGAGCGTTCCATGAGCCGGAAGAACAGCTCCTTGCCCCGAGGGTGCTTGAGGTCAACCTCGATCCCCTTCTTGTTGCGATGCAGGCTCACGAAGTACGACGTCTCCCCGCCGGACAACGGCGTGCCCCACGCGCGCGAGATGTCGCCCGCGCCCTTGGGCTCGAGCTTGATCACCTCCGCGCCGAAGTCGGCGAGCATGGTCGAGCAGAACGGTCCCGCGAGGGCGTGGCTGAGATCGAGGACCCGGACCCCTTCGAGCGGCATCTGCATCAGCGTCCCCCCGCCACGGCCAGGGTGTGGCCGGTGATGTAGCTCGCCTCCTCGCAGGCGAGGAAGAGCACGGCGTGCGCCACCTCGATGGGCTGACCGAGCCGATGCATGGGCGTCATGCGGTTCGGGCTGAACTCCACCGTCTCGTTCATCTTCTTGAGCGAGGGGCCGGCGCGCTCCGTGTCGATGGGGCCAGGCGCGACGGCGTTGACGTTGATGCCGTGCTCGGCCAGCTCGAGGGCCACGTCGCGCACGAAGCCGTGCACGCCGGCCTTGGAGGCGGAGTAGGCGGCGCCGCCCTGGTAGTACGCCGTCCACGGCGTGCCTTCGCGCGCGCCGGAGGACATGCAGACGATGCGGCCGTAGCGCTTGCGCATCATGTGGGGGACGGCGGCGCGGGTGCAGAGGAAGGTGGAGCGGAGGTTCAAGCGCAGGACGAAGTCCCAGTCCTCAACGGGCATCTCCCAGATCTTCCGGTTGCGGCTACCGCCCACGTTGTTGACGAGAATGTCGAGGCCGCCCAGGCGCTCCACCGCGGCCTCGACCAGCTTCGCGGCCGGGGCCTCCTCCGTGAGATCGCCGGCCACCGTGACGGCGACGCCGCCCGCCGTGGTGATGGCGGCCGCGGTCTGCTCCACGCCGGCCGCGTCCATGTCGCCCAGAGCGACCCGGGCGCCCTCGCGGGCCAGGACCAGCGCGATCTCGCGGCCGAGACCGTTGGCCGCTCCCGTCACCACCGCCACGCGATTCCGGACGCCCGGCATGCGGGTGATGCTAGCACGGGTGGCGGCGCGACTCCCGGGTGGACGTCGCGCGCGGCGCGGGCTAGACTGTGGCGGCGGCGCGGGAGGCTAGACCGAGCGCGCGGACGAGAGGAGAGCCGGACATGACAGCCACCGCTCCGGGAGCGAACGCGGCGTTCGCCCAAGAGGACGACGTGCCCATCCCCTACATGCAGCGGACCCGCGACTACTATCTCGCGCTCGGCTACGACAATCCCTACCGTTGGGCGAGCTTCACCGAGGTGCCCTTCGCCCCGCTCGGGAAGCCGCTGGGGCGCTCCCGGGTGGGTCTGATCACCACCGCCGCGCCCTATCGGCCGGACGCGGGGGAGCAGGGGCCCGGGGCGCCGTACAACGCCGCGGCCAAGTTCTACCAGGTCTACTCCGTCGCCACCGACGAGGTGCCCGATCTCCGCATCTCGCACGTGGGCTACGATCGCAAGCACACCTCGGCCGCCGACATCAACACGTACCTGCCGCTGACGTGCCTGCGCGAGGCGGTGACGGCGGGCCGCATCGGATCGCTCGCCTCCCGTCTCCACGGCGCTCCCACCAATCGCAGCCACCGCGCCACCTTCGTCGATGCCGCCGAGCTCCTGCGGCGCTGCCGCGAGGACGAGGTCGACGCCGTCGTCCTCGTGCCGAGCTGACCCGTGTGCCACCAGACCGTGAGTCTGGTCGCCCGGCACATCGAAGCGGACGGCATTCCCACGGTGATCATGGGGTGCGCGAAGGACATCGTGGAGCATTGCGGCGTCCCGCGCTTCCTCTTCAGCGACTTTCCCCTCGGCAACTCGGCGGGCCGCCCCTTCGACAAGGTCTCCCAGGCGGAGACGCTCGAGCTCGCCCTCCGCGTCCTGGAGAGCGCCCCCGGCCCCCGCACCACCGCGCAGTCGCCGCAGCGCTGGAGCGAGGACGCCTCGTGGAAGCGCGACTACAACGATCTCTCCACGCTCACCCCGGGGAAGATCGCGGAGCGCCGGAAGGAGTTCGACGTCATCAAGGACGTCGCGCGGGCCCGCCGCGAGGGGACATGACCAAGCCGTTCGCGGGCGTTCGCATCCTCGACTTCACCCGCTACCTGGCGGGGCCGTACGGGACCTACCAGCTCGCCCTCCTCGGCGCCGACGTGGTGAAGATCGAGTCGCAGGAAGGCGACGAGACGCGCATCTCCCCCGCGGACAAGACGTGGGCGGAGCGGAAGATGGCGCCGTCCTTCCTTTCCATGAACGGCAACAAGCGGAGCATCACTCTCGACCTCCGGCGCCCCGAGGCCATCGAGGTGGTGAAGCGGCTCGTCGTCGGCGCCGACGTGGTCTGGGAGAACTTCCGCGGAGGGGTGATGGATCGCCTCGGGCTCGGCTACGAGGCGCTGTCCGCTATCAATCCGCGCCTCATCTACTGCTCCGTCTCCGGCTTCGGCCACACCGGTCCGGAGTGCACCACCGCCGCCTTCGACGGCAAGCTCCAGGCCATGTCGGGGATCATGTCCATCACGGGCACGGAGGACAACGGTCCCACGCGGGCGGGCTTCGCCCTGTGCGACACCATCGGCGGCATCACCGCTGCCATGGCCGTGGCGAGCGCGCTCTACCAGCGCACCCACACCGGGAAGGGGCAGCGGGTCGACGTCTCCATGCTGGACGCCGCGCTCGCCTTCATCGCAGGGCCGGTCTCGGAGTACACGGTGGCGGGCATCGAGGCGCGCCAGATCGGCAACGGCTCGGTGAGCCGCAAGCCCACGGCGAGTCGGTTCCGCTGCGGCGGCGGGTACATCGTGCTGGCCGTGCTCACCGAGAAGCAGTTCGTCGGCCTCATGCGGGCCCTCGGGCGTCCCGAGGTCCTGGAGGATCCCCGCTTCAAGGACTGGCCCTCGCGCACCGCCAACGAGCCCGCGCTGCGCGAGATCATCGAGGCGGCCATGGCCCCCGACGATCCACGCACCTGGGAGACGCGGCTGACCGCGGCGGACGTGCCGTGCGGCTCCATCTGGAAGGTGCACGAGATCGTGCACCATCCGCAGCTCGAGCACCGCGACGTGCTCCAGACCGTGGACACGCGCTACGGTCCCCTCCGCCTGGTCGGGGCGGGCTTCCGGCTCGACCACGGTAGCCCGGGCATCGATCGCGAGCCGCCCATCCTGGGCGAGCACACCGACGAGATCCTGAAGGAAGCCGGCTACTCGGTCGACGAGATCGAGCGGCTGCGACGCGACGCCGTCGTCTAGGGCTCGTCCCTGACCCACTTCCTGCCCATCGCGCTCCTGGGGTTCGTCCTCGGGATGCGCCACGCCACGGATCCGGACCACGTGATCGCGGTGACCACCATCGTGAGCCGCGAGCGGAAGCTCGGCAGCGCCGCCCTCGTCGGCGTCCTGTGGGGCCTCGGCCACACGGTGACCATCGTGCTGGCCGGCCTCGCCATCGTGGTCTTCGGCACCGTGGTCTCGCCGCGTGTGGGGCTGACCATGGAGCTGTCGGTGGCGCTGATGTTGGTCCTGCTCGGGGCGATGAGCGTGCTCGGCGCGCTCCGATCGCCGCCGCACGCCCATGGCGACTACGTCCACGCACACCCGCATCCCGCGGGGGGGACGGTCACGGCCACGGCGACGACGACACGCCGCTGGCCCGCCTTGATCTTCGCTTCGGCCGGCTCGGCCTGTACCAGATCGTCCGCCCGCTCGTGGTGGGCGTGGTCCACGGGCTGGCTGGCTCGGCCACCGTCGCCCTCCTCGTGCTCGCGAGCATCCGCGAAGCGCTCCCCGCCTTCGGCTACCTGGTCGTCTTCGGCCTGGGGATCATCGTGGGCATGATGCTCATCACTATCGCCATCGCCGTGCCCTTCGCCTGCACGGCGCGGCGCTTCATCTTTCTTCATCGCTCACTGGCCTTCACGGCGGGAGTGCTGAGCGCGGGGTCGGGCTGTTCCTCGTCTACCACATCGGCTTCATCGGCGGTCTTTTCACGGGCCAGTATCGCTGGACACCCAGTAGCGCACGCGGCGCACAGCTACGGATCCACCACCTGATACCGGCAGTTCTTACTGCTATGTAGAAACTCCCCGGTCGTTCGAACCGCCGCTGTAGCGGATGGACGGCCGATGCATCGTGTGCCCGAGCAGGCACGCGCGTCTTGTGCTCATCGATGCGAGGCATTACTCTTGCTTCGCCTATCGAGCAACTCGGCCACGGCTAGACGGTGTGGCCGATGCTGTTCTCTCCGGCGCGGGGGGCTTGGGGGTGCATCCGTGAAGGGCATTGGTGAGGAGCAGTCCGGACGAGTCGCATCCGGCGCCGTTGCTGATGCCTTTGCCCGCCGCCGCGAAGCCGGTCTGCCTGGTCGAATGTGTGGAAGTGGTCAGCCGTGAGGCGGCCGCCCTCGCAGCCAGGTTCGGTGGAGGCGGCAAGCTCATCGCGTTCGGCAATGGCGCTGGGAGCACGGATGCCCAGCACATTGCCGTCGAGTTCAGCCATCCCGTGCTCGTGGGAAGCGCGCCCTGCCCGCCATTGCCCTGACCAACGACGTGGCCAGCCCTAGCGGCATCGCCGAGCAGGCGGGCTGACAGTGGGGCGCTTGGACCCGGGTCCTGCCGTGCGGTGTTCGGGCAAGGGTCGTATCTCGCCTCCCACAGGGTGACGTGACCCTCGCCGGACTGGAAGACGGCGTGGCGCGGCTATGAGCGGACCGCCGCTCGCCGCCTACAAGCTTCTGCGCACTCCTCGCCCGCTGTCGCGGCTTGACGAGCGGTGCAATCTCTGCCGGCAGGAGATCGGCGAGGCGCACCAGCACGTGGTCAACCTGGAGACGCGTGGCCTCCTCTGCGCCTGTCGCGCCTGCTACCTCCTCTTCACTCAGGAGGGGACGGGGCAGGGACGGTACCGGGCGGTACCCGAGCGGTACGTGGCGGCATCCGATTTCGCCCTCGCTGACGAGCCGTGGGACGCGCTGCAGGTTCCGGTGGCCATGGCCTTCTTCTTCTTCAACTCGTTGCTCGATCGCATGGTCGCCTTCTATCCGAGTCCCGCGGGCGCCACCGAATCCCTCCTCCCCCTCGGCACGTGGAGGCAGCTCACGCGCGCCAACCCTCTGCTCGAGACGCTCCGTCCCGACGTGGAGGCGCTCCTCGTCTACAAGCGCCCCGAGGGCTTCGAATGCCACATCGTACCCATCGACGCCTGCTACGAACTGGTGGGCCGCGTGCGGCGTCACTGGAAGGGCTTCGCAGGTGGCGAGACCGCGTGGGGTGAGATCGAGGCCTTCTTCGCCATGGTGCGGTCGCGCGGTGGCCGGTCGGCCATGGAGGCGACCGAGACGCTGCTGCGGGAAGCGCGCATGAGCGGACCATCGTGAGTCTCGCCATCGCGAGACGGGTCGCCGACGCCGTGCTCTTCTAGGGCGACGTGCTGTACCGCGCGTCCTCGACAAAGAGCTCGATGCGTGGGCAGTTCAGGGTGGTAGCGCCGAGATCCTAGGCGGCCCCGAGGGCCTGACTGAGCTCTCTCGAGTTCACGGGCTTGGTCAGGTGGAGATCGAATCCCGCCTCCTCGGCGCGGGCCCGATCGTAGGACTGCCCGTAGCCGGTGACGGCGATGAGGCGGACTCTCCGCCCCATGGTGCGCCGCACCTGCCGTGCCACCTCGTAGCCGTCGAGCTCAGGCAGCCCCACGTCGATCAACGCGATATCGGGCGCGCTGTCCACGATGAGGTTCAGGCCGGCGCGGCCGTCGCCCGCGCCCTCGACGCGGTGGCCCTGGAGGGTGAGGAGCTGGAGGAGCATTTCGCGCGCGTCCTCGTGGTCTTCCACCACCACGATGCGCCGCGGCGGCGCCGCGGGCGCGCGGACCTCGTCGGTGGCGACGCTGGTTGCGCTCGAGAGGGGGAGGCGCACGATGAACTCGGTGCCCTGGCCCAGGCTGGCGCTGTGGGCGGTGACGCGGCCGCCATGCTGCTCCACGAGGCCGCGGACCACCGCGAGGCCGAGGCCGAGGCCGGCGCCCGCCCGGTGCAGGGAGGTGGTGATCTGGGTGAAGGGCTCGAAGATGGACTCGAGCATGTCGGGCGCCACCCCGACCCCGTAGTCCTTGATGCGGAGCACGGCCTGCCCGTTCTCTTCGCGGAGGGTGATGTGGATGGGCGCCCCCGCCTGCGAATACTTCACGGCGTTGTCGAGGAGGTTGCCGATGATCTGCTCGAGGCGCACCGAGTCGCCATCCACGATGAAGGGACGGGCGTCCGTGAGGACGGTGAGCTGGTGCGTCCCGCCATTGGCGAGCTGCCGCGTCTCCACGCACTGCCGCGTCGCCCGCGCGAGGTCCACCGGCGCGCGCTCCAGCTCGATCTTGCCCGACATGACGCGCGAGACGTCGAGCAGATCGTCGATGAGCCGCGTGAGGTGGTGCACCTGCCGGCTGATGACCCCGCGGGCCCGCGCGTCGAGGTCGTTCTGGGGGTCGACGCGGTCGAGAAGGGCGAGGCCGTTGACGATGGCGGCGAGGGGATTCCTGAGCTCGTGGGCGAGCATGGCGAGGAACTCGTCCTTGGCCCGGCTGGAACGCTCGGCCTCCGCGTGGGCGATGCGCAGGGCCTGCTGCACCTCCTCGCGCATCTGCAGGTAGTCGCGCACGTCGTACTGGCGCCGCCGCGCCCGGAGAGCGGTGCGCATCGCCGCCACCAGCGTCATCGTGCGCACCGGCCGCTCGAGGAAGCTCACGTTGGCGGAGGGGCCCAGCCGCCGGGTCGTCCGGAGGCTCAGGCCCGTCGCCTGGCCCGCGCTGGTGAGGACGACGATGGGCAGATCGGACCAGGGCGGCTCCCGCTCCAGCGTCCTGAGGAGGAGCTGGATCGCGGGCCCGGTAAGCGATTCCTCCGTCACGAGCACGGCCCCCGCCCCGTCGGCGATGGCCTCGCAGAGCAGCTCGATTCCACGCACCACATCGGCGGCGATGCCCGCGCGCGTGAGCGCGTCGCGCGTGAGCTCGCCGTCCCGGCTCATGAGGGCGAGCACGAGCACGCGTTCCTGCAGCGAGCTAGACCCGGGCGCCATCCTGTCGGACCCCGCCGTCCCGGAGGATCGTGGGTACCCCGGAGAGCACGCCCTGGAACTGCTTGAGCGGCACCCCGAGCTGAATGCCCGGACCGAGCCGAAGCTCGCGGATGGTGCGCTCGTGACGCCCCGTCCGGTTCTTCACTACGGAGATCGCGCGCCGCACCTCGCCCTTGGCCTGCTTGAGCCCGCAGATCTGATGCCGGAAGCGTAACGGATCGCGGGCGAGGAAGCGCATCTCCGAGAGGGAGTCGGTAGTCTTGCCAGAGCCCGGCTCTCGCTCGACGAGGTAGAGCCGATCGGGCGGGAGCCCGCCCGACATCACATCGTCCAGACCGGCGATGCTCGTGGTGACCCGGCCGGGCGCCCCTCCGTTCGACACCTCCGGCATGCTGTCGCTCCTCTCCGTCGATGAGACTTCAGGGCCGACTCCGCGGTCGGCCTCGCCGACCTCGTCGGCCTGGCTCGAGGCGAAGCGGAGAGGGGCGAAGGAACAGCCCGTAGCGTGGCGCCCGCGGCTCGCTAGGCCAGCACCGCTCCCCGTCGAAGGCTCAGCAGCGCCACCACGCCGGCCAGGTCGCGAAGATCAACCGGCTTGGGCACGTGGCGCTGAAAGCCTGCTCGCAACGCGTTGTGCCGATCCTCTTTCGTCGTGCAACCGGTGAAGGCGATCGCCGGCGTCCGGCCGCCTTGGTCGGCGGAGAGGCTGCGCACCCTCCGGATCAGCCAGTAGCCGTCCTTGTCGGGCATGCGAAGGCTGCTGATGATCACGTCGGGTCTGTCCCGCTTGACGAGCCCTAGCGCGACCGGGGCGGAGTCGACCGCGGTGACCTGCGCGCCGCACTGCTCGAGAGCATCCGTGACGAGATCGCGGACGTACGGCACCCCTTCGACCACGAGCACCCGCACGCCTTCGAGGCGGGGAGTCTCTGCCCATGAACTCATGCCGGTTAAAGCAGCAGTGATGCCAAGCGGGCAGATGGCCAATTTGCGGCGAATCGGCTTAAGCTGCGGTCTGTGGGGGGAAGAACCTTCGGAGCCAGGTCAGGACTTCCGGGTCGAAGCTTCCGCGGAGGATTCATTTCCCGCTGGGCAAGGCCTATGCAGGTGGCGCCTAATGGTCCGGATGCCCCCCCACCCATTCCATGACAGGCGCTTCCCGATCACGGTGTGGATCGGGGCCATCGTGCTGTCGGCGCTGGCGAGCGGCTGCGCCACGTCGCGCCCGCGCGCGCCCTCGGCGAGAATCCCACCGGAGACGAGGCCCGAGGCAAAGCCGGTTCCCCGGCCTAGCCAGACGGGCGAGGCGTCATGGTATGGCGAGCCGCATCACGGTCGCCCCACCGCGAGCGGCGAGATCTACGACATGTACAAGCTCACCGCGGCGCACCCGAGTCTGCCCATGGGCAGCAAGGTGCTGGTCACGAACCTCAAGAACGGGAAGAGCGTGGAGGTTCGCATCAACGATCGAGGGCCGACGGTAGACGGGCGCATTATCGATCTGTCGTATGCCGCGGCCAAGGAGCTGGGCGCGGTGTCCGGCGGCACCATTCCCGTGCGTCTCCGGGTGCTCTCGACGCCCCCCCCGTAGCGAAAGTTCAGAGGTAGCGAAGCGCTCAGCGGAAGTTGATGAGCTCGAAGCGGTAGAAGGGGCCATTGAGGCGGAGCGGCCCGTCGCAGCGGATGAAGGCGGGGACGTCCTTCATCCAGATCACGCACTCGTACTCCGACGGCTTCTTGCCGAGGACCTTTGCGGCGAGGCCCAGCAGCACCCCGAGCTTCGGCTTGACCGCGTAGCGCGTGGCGTGTGTCTCCTGGTCGCCCAGCTGGAGCTTCTGCTCGCCCGCGGGCTCCAGCTCGAGCTGAATCACGCGCGGGGTGGGCGTGAACGCCACGAAGTGCACCGTCTCCGCGCGCCGGGGCGGAAGATTCCTCAAGATCATCACGATCATCCCGTTGTAGACGTCGGCCGGCAGATCGAGAGTGCCGCTCGAGGTCTCCTCGCGGCCCTTGTCCATCGACTTGACCTGGAAGCGGCCCGGCTTGCGATCGAAGGACACGTCCATGGGCTCGGGGAACGATGGTCCCTTCTGGATGAGACGATAGGAGAGTAACGTGAAGACATGCTGCTGAGAGAAGGTGACCCGCTCGTCGTAGAGCGAGCCGTCCTTGAAGCGAAAGACCATCTGGCTGTCGACGCGGTCGGGATGCGCCGTCTGGATCAGGTCGCCCTGGCCGACCGTCTGGCCGGTGGTGGATCGCAGCACGAGGAAGCCTCGCGTGACGCCCTCGAGGAAGCGCACCTCCACCGGCGCGGCGCCCGCGAGGGAGGGAGCGAGAGGAACGAGACAGGAAAGCACCACCAAGACAGAGCGCATCCACCAGCCTCTTCGCATGAAGGTGTCTAGCGCAACGTGCGTGCCACGCCGTCCCGATCCGTGATGCCGGCGGGTTGTCGCGCACCCGGTCCCGTCGCGGACGAGCGCAGCCAGCCTCGACCCGGTCACCTCGACAGGCCCGCGATCTTTTTTCCGACGACGCGTTGGGGGTCCTGCTCTTGCAGTGGGGAGGGACATGAGACGACTCTGGGCCTTTGTCCTCCTGTCCGCCTTCATGGTGGCGGCGGCGCCGATCTCTCCCGCGCCCGAGCTCGAGCGCGGGCATCTCGGGGAGGGCCTGCCGCATGCCCCGCGCAAGGACGGCACGTTCCGCAATCTGGATCCCGAGTTCCGGCGCGCCTCCAACTGGACACGCGCCCGCTTCTACCTGTTGAGCCTCGCCACGATCACGAGCAGCGCGCATAAATTCGCGCCCCTCCCCACCGCCCAGCCCGACGTGGAGGCGCTGCGCCGAAATCACCACGAGGCCACCGTGACGTGGGTCGGCCACTCCACGCTCCTCGTGCAGCTCGATGGCGTGAACATCCTCACCGACCCCGTGTGGAGCCATCGGCTGGGCCCGCTCTCCGGCACGGTGGGGGTGACCCGCTTCACTCCGCCCGGCATCCCCTTCGAGGACCTGCCGCCGATCGACGTCGTCCTCATCTCCCACGATCACTACGACCATCTCGACGAGCCCACGGTGCGGCGGCTGGCCCGCACCTTCAATCCGCTCTTCGTGGTGTCCCTCGGGATCAAGGCGTGGCTCGCCGATCGCGACATCACCAACGTGGTCGAGCTGGACTGGAGCGAGTCGGTGAAGGTGAAAGGGCTCGAGATCGTGTGCACCCCCGCCCAGCATGGATCGGGTCGCTCCCTCATCGATACCGGCCGCCGGCTGTGGGCCTCGTGGGCGGTGATCGGGTCGAAGCGCTTCTACTTCGGCGGCGACAGCGGCTATGCCTCGCACTTCGAGATGATCGGTGAGCTCCTCGGTCCCTTCGACCTCGCCGCGCTGCCCGTGGGCTCCTACACGCCGCGGATCATCGCGCAGCCCGTGCACATGTCGCCGGAGGAGGCGCTCCACGCCGCCCGCGATCTCCGCGCCCGCGACTTCATCGGGATACACTGGGGCACCTACAAGCTGGCGCGCGAGCCCTACGACGAGCCGCCGCGCCGGATCGCTGACGAGGTGGCGCGACTGAAGCTCGATCCCGACACGGTGTGGCTGCCCAAACCCGGCGAGACGCTCGACTGGTAGGTGAGCGTGATCGCGCCGCTGAACCCGCGGCGCTCTGGCTCATCGGCGCCTTCAAGCTCGCCAAGGGCCTCATTCTGGTCGTGGTGGGCCTGGGCACGCTCCACCTCGTCCACCGCGACCTGACCGAGACGGCCGTCACCATCACGCGCCGGCTCCACCTGGCGCCCGGCAACCGCTTCCTTGACCTCGCCTTGAGCCATCTCCTCTCCCTCGACGCGAAGCGGCTCCGGGCCATAAGCATGGGCACCTTCGTCTACGCGGGACTGCTCCTCACCGAGGGGGTGGGTCTCCTCCTGCGGCGGCGGTGGGCGGAGTACTTCACCGTCATCGTGACGGGCTCTTTCATCCCCCTCGAGCTGTACGAGCTGACGCGACGAATCTCCGTCATGCGGCTCGTCGTGTTTGCCGTCAACGTGGCCATCGTCTGGTATCTGGTCGCCGTCCTGCGCCGTCCCGTGCCGGGCGAACCAGTTAAGCCTTGACCTCGTCGGGGGCGTGCCAGAATATATGGGACCTCACGTCATGGTGCGCGCCATTCCGGCCGTGCTCGCTCTCGTGGCGCTGTCCCTCGCGGGCTGCGCCTCGTCCCCTCCATCCCCCCGACCCGCCGCGCGACCCTTCGACGACGTGCGGCGCGTGATGGTGGTCCCCTCCGGCGGCGAGAGCACCTTTGCCGTGGTCGAGTACTCCGCCGAGCCCGGCCGCACCTTCGACGAGATCCTCAAGTGGATTCCCTGGCAGCCTTACCAGGCGGCCCTCCGTCCCGCCGCGCAACTCGTGCACCGTGGCATCAACTGGGCGCTCGAGGCCGATCGCGCGGCCACCGCCACCTCACGGCTGCAGGGACTGTTGCCCCGCTCGGTGGTGGCGGAGAGCGTGGCGCGCACGCTCGACGCGACGGGGTGGTTCGAGGAGGTCCGCACCGTCGAGCGCGAGCCCAGCGCGGAGGAGCGCCGGCGCGCCGATGCCATCGTGCGCGTGGTGGTGCCGAGGTGGGGCCTGGTGCGCGTGCGCGACGGTGGTGCGGGTCTCCTCTCGGGCTTTGCCGACGTGCGCGGCCAGATGGCCATGCCGGGCACGGGGGTCGTCCTGTGGGAGGAGAACCAGGACGTGACGAGCCCCGAGCAGATCCCCGTCGACACGTTTCTTCGCGACCGTGACTTCGCCCGCCAGGAGATGATCGTGGTGCTGGAGCGGGCGGGTCGGCGGCTGGCCAACGAGCTCCTCTACTCGCGGAGCGCTGGCCGGTGAGCCCGCGGCGTCCGGTCCGCCTCGTCGCCCTCGTCCTGAGCCTGCTCGCCGCGAGCGGTTGCGGCGTCAAGACTGCCGGTCTCGACGTCCGCTACCCCGAGGCCGGCGTCAACCGCTCGCTCCTCGCCTCGGCGCCGCCCCGCCGCGTCGAAATCCTGCCCGTGGCCGACCGCCGCGCGGACACGAAGCGCATCGGCATCCGGGCGGGCCACGACATCGTCACGAGCCGGCCGGTGACGGACATCGTGAGCGAGGCCCTCGTCCTCGAGGTGATGAAAAACGGCCACACCGTGGCGGCCGAGCGCCGCGATGTAGTCCTCGCGGGAGCGGTCGAGGAGTTCCGGCTCGACGTGATCGGCGGCTACTCGAGCACGCAGTACGTGGGGCGCGTGGTGCTCGCCGTCACCCTCGCCGACCCGCGCAGCGGAGAGACCCTGCTCCTCCGCCGGTACGTGGGCATCAGCCGGCGGGTCGTGGAAAAGGACTCCGACAATGGCTGGCGCGACGTCATGGACGTGGCGCTGGCTCGGACGATGCATGATGTCGCGACGGACCCGGAGCTGGCGTCAGCGATGAGCCGCCTGTCCACGGCCTTCAATCCCTAGCCCTGTCTTCCCGTACAGGAGAGGAGCCGCGTCATGAGCAAGACCTCTGTCGTCGAGAAGTGGGTGGAGGGAGCCGCCGCCCTCACCAAGCCGAGCAAGGTGATCTGGGCCGACGGGTCCAAGCAGGAGTACGAGCGCCTCGTGGAGGACATGCTGCGTGACAGCACCCTCCTCGAGCTGAACCAGAAGAGCTATCCGGGCTGCTATCTGCACCGGAGCCACCCCCAGGACGTCGCGCGCACCGAGCAGCTCACCTTCATCTGCACGCGCGACAAGGACGATGCCGGCCCCACCAACAACTGGATGGAGCCTGCCGAGGCCAAGGCGAAGGCGGGCGCGTACCTCAAAGGCAGCATGAGCTCGCGTCGCATGTGGGTCATCCCCTACCTCATGGGGCCTGCGGGCTCGGCGGGCAGCCGCACCGGCGTGATGGTCACCGACAGCCCCTACGTGGTGGCGAGCATGCACATCATGACGCGCGTAGGGCAGGTCGCCATCGACCACATGCGCGCCGACGACGACTTCATCGCGGGCCTCCACGGCATGGGCGATCTCTCGCCCGACCGGCGCCTCATCCTGCACTTCCCCGAGGAGAAGCTCATCTGGAGCGTCGGCTCGGGCTATGGCGGCAACGCGCTCCTCGGCAAGAAGTGCCACGCCCTCCGCATCGGGTCGTACCAGGCGAGGGAAGAAGGCTGGATGGCCGAGCACATGTTCATCCTCGGGGTGGAAGATCCCGACGGTCGCATCACGTACTTCGGTGGCGCCATGCCGAGCGCCTCGGGCAAGACCAACCTCGCCATGGTCGTCTCCAAGCTCCCCGGCTATCGCGCGTGGACGCTGGGCGACGACATCGCGTGGATCTACGTGGACGCCGAGGGCCAGCTCCGCGCCATCAATCCCGAGCGCGGCTTCTTCGGAGTGGCGCCCAACACCAGCGCCGCCACCAACCCGAACGGCATCAAGATGGTGCGCTCGAACACGATCTTCACCAACGTGGCCATGACGCCCTCCAAGGAGCCGTGGTGGGAGGGCATCGGCACCGACGCGCCCGCGGGGACGGTGGACTGGCAGGGCAAGCCCTGGGCGCCCGGCGGCACGCCCGCCGCGCATCCCAACTCGCGCTTCACGGTGCCATGCAGCCAGTGCCCGTCGATCGCGCCGAACTGGGAGGATCCGCAGGGTGTGCCCATCTCCGGCTTCATCTTCGGCTCCCGGCGCACCAACGTCATCCCCATGGTCTTCGAGAGCTTCGGCTGGCAGCACGGCGTCTTCCTGGGCGCGGCCATGAGCACGGAGACCACCGCCGCCATCACGGGGCAGGTCGGCGTGGTGCGCCGCGATCCCATGGCCATGATCCCGTTCTGTGGGTACAACATGGGCCGCTACTTCGCCCACTGGCTCGCCATGGGCCCGCGCCTCGTCAATCCGCCCAAGATCTTCCGCGTGAACTGGTTCCGGCGCGACACGGAAGGGCGCTTCCTCTGGCCGGGCTACGGCGAGAACGCGCGCATCCTCAAGTGGATGGTCGATCGCATCCATGGCCGCGGCCAGGCCGCGGAGACGCCGCTCGGCTTCATTCCCACCGCGGACAGCCTCGACCTTGCCGGACTCGACATCGATCGACGCCGGGTGGAGCGGGCGCTCGCGTGGGATCGCGACGAATGGCTCGACGCCCTCGCCGATCTCAATGCGTTCTTCGGCGATTTCGGCCGGCGGCTCCCCGGCCAGATCCGCGAGGAACTGGATCTCATGATCCATCGCCTCAAGACCCGCCGCTAGCGGCGATGGACTTCGGCGCGGCGATCTTCTTCACGGACTACTCGATGGGCCCTGCCGAGCTGGCCACGGCCCTCGAGGAGCGCGGCTTCGAGTCGGTGTGGGCGCCCGAGCACTCGCACATCCCGCTCTCGCGCCGCTCGCCCTTTCCCCAGGGCGGGGACCTGCCCAAGAAGTACTACGACGTGATGGATCCCTTCGTCACCCTGTCCGCGGCGGCCGTCGTCACCACGAAGCTCAAGGTGGCCACCGGCATCTGCCTCCTCGTCCAGCGCGATCCGATCCAGACCGCGAAGGAGGTCGCCACCCTCGATCAGGTCTCGGGTGGCCGCTTCCTCTTCGGCATCGGGGCAGGGTGGAACGCGGAGGAGATGGCGGATCACGGCACGGAGTTCTCCATGCGATTCGAAGTGATGCGCGAGCGCGTGGAAGCCATGAAGGCCATCTGGACGAAGTCCAAGCCGGAATACGACGGCAAACACGTGAAGTTCCCCCAGATGATGACCTGGCCCAAGCCGATCCAGAAGCCGCATCCGCCCATCGTCGTGGGCGGCGCCTTCCCCTACGGTGCGCGGCGGGCCATTGCCTACGGCGACGGCTGGGTCCCGCACGCGCGGCGCCCCGCCTACGACGACATCCTCACCCTCCTCCCCGAATTCCGGAAAATGGCGACGGCGGCGGGACGGGATCCTGCGAGCATCCCCGTGACCGTCTTCGGCGTGGCGGAGGACGGGGACGCCGTCCGCCGCTGTCGCGATGCCGGAGTGGTGCGCGCCATCTTCAACCTGCCTGCCGCCAAGGCCGACGAGGTGCTGCCCGTCCTCGACCGCTGCGCCGCGCTGATCCGGAAGGCTGCTTGACGGCCGCCACGCGGCCGACCCAGTTCGGGCGCATTCACGCCCCGGACGAGGCCTGGCTCGCCACGCGGCCGCCCGAGCCCATCCTCGAGCCCGACCTGCCCATCCGAGCCGGTGCATGTTCGAGAGCAACTTCGCCGTCGACAAGATGGGCATCGGCTGGGCCGCGCTGTGGAACGCCTTCAAGCGCATCGTGGCCAGCGCCTCTGCGGACGAGAAGCTCGCCATGTTCAGCGGGACGGCCTGCCGCGTCTATCGAATTAGGTGACGCTGGCGGACCGCCTGAAACTGGCGGACTAGCTAACGCTGGCGACTCGGCCGACGCCGGCTAGCCCCGGTGCCAGCCCCACCCGTAGTGAGTCGGCCCCGCCGACACGGGCGCCCCGATGTTGATGCCTGCCCGTCCTGGACCCACGTAGGCGACACAGCCACCGAGGAGCACCGCCACCAACAGTAGAAGCCCCGTAGCCTGTCTCATCGCCGCACCTCCTGGTCCTGCGCTGCTCGCGGTTCGCCTATGAGACGACCCAACGGACAGAATCATTTACAGCGCGAATGACGCACCTCCTCAGTTCGTCTGTAGTGGCAGGTCCCCTGCACGAGGTCTAGACTCTGGAACGGGGACAGACGGGCGAAGGAGGATCCGATCATGCGACTCACGCGAACGATGGCCTTGCTGCTGCTCGTCGGCCTGCTCTCAGGCCCTGTGTCCACGGCGAGAGCGGCCGACCCCGCCGACCCGGACCAGGCCACCTACGATCTGACGCCTCCCCGGCTGAGCCTCACCGACGGGCAGGTCTCATTCTGGCGGCCGGGTGCGGACGACTGGACCACGGCGCTGGTGAACACGCCGCTCGCTCCCGGCGACGAGGTCTCGACCTCCTCGCCTGGCAATCTGGAGATCCAGATCGGGCCCTACGGCTTCGTGCGCGGCTGGGCCAATACCCAGATCGGCCTCGAGAACCAGGAGCCCAACTTCATCCAGTTCAAGGTGACGGACGGCTCCGCCGCCTTCGATCTCCGCCGCCTCGAGCCGGGGCGCACCGTCGAGGTGGACACGCCGAACTCCGCCTTCAGCATCACCCAGCCCGGCTACTATCGCGTGGACGTGATGGGTGACCGCACGTCGTTCATCACCCGCCGCGCCGGTCGCGCCACCGCGATCCCCGCGGGTGCCGATCCTGTGGTCATCACCTCCAGCGAGGAGGTCGTCATCGACGGGGTGAGCGCGGCGAAGGTCGCGTCGTTCGTGGCCCCGCCGCTCGACGAGTGGGACCAGTGGAACTACGCGCGCACGGACCGGCTGCAGGATGCGGTGAGCGGCCGCTACATCGCGCCCGAGATCTACGGCGAGGGCGATCTCGATCGCTACGGGACGTGGCGCATGGTGCCGACCTACGGGCCCATCTGGGTGCCTACCGCGCTGCCGCCCAGCTGGACGCCGTACAGCTCGGGGTCGTGGATCCGTGATCCCTACTACGGCTGGACGTGGGTCGACAGCGCGGCGTGGGGCTGGGCGCCCTATCACTACGGACGCTGGGTCTTCGTGGACGGCTTCTGGGCGTGGGCCCCGGGGCCGGTGGTGACGAGGCCGCCCTACGCTCCCGCTCTCGTCGCCTTCTTCGGCGGGCCCGTGGGCGGCGGACCGGTGGTCGGGTGGGTCGCTCTCGGCTGGGGCGAGCCGGTCGTGCCGTGGTGGGGGCGCCCCGGTTTCATTCACGAGCCGTCGTGGCGCGGCTGGGGTGGCCCGCGCGTGGTGAACAACGTCGTGGTCAACACCACCGTGGTGAACGTCCAGAACATCAACGTGTACCACAACGCGGACGTGAAGAACGCGGTGGTCGTCGTCAATGAGAACCGCTTCGGGCACGGACCGATCACCGGGGCGCGCGAGCAGCGCATGGACGAGCGGAACCTGCGGCCGATTCACGAGGCGCCGCCCGTGGCGGTCACGCCCGCGAGCCTCGCCCCTGCGGCGAGCCGCGGCGTGCGGCCACCCGCGGCGAGCCTGAGCCGATCCGTGGTCGCCACGCGTCCTCCGCGTGTCGTGCCGGCGGCCGCCGAGCCCAGCGGGGGCGCGCGGATCGTGTCAGCGCCGGCGCCTCGCATCGTGACGCCCGCGCCAGCACGCGAGGTGTCCTCAGTGCCGCCGCGACCGCCCTTCGGTCGGAGCAGCATCGAGCGTCCGGTGACGACCGTGCGCACGCAGCCGCCACCACCGCCGCGAGGTCAGTCGACGCGCGAGTTCGGCCAGCGGCCCGTGCGCGGTACGCAGGTGACGGGCACGGCTGCTCCGGGAACGGAAGCGGCCGGCCGCGCCGCACCTCCTCCCTCTCGTCGTGTCGAGGCACCGCCCACGACGGCGACCGCGCCTGCCACTCCGGAGACCCCCGCGCGCATCACGCCTCCACCGTCACGTCGGATGGAGACGCCGTCCGCAGCGCCGACTCCGGAGACTCCCGGCCGCGCGATGCCGTCGCCATCGCGTCGGATCGAGGCGCCGCCGCCCGCGACGGCGACCGCGCCCACGCCGCCGGCGGCTCCCGCTCCTCGCGTGACGCCGTCCGCGCCGCCGCGGCGAATCGAGAGCACGCAGGCCACGACAACGTCGCCGCAGCCTCAGGCACCGGCTCGCCGCGTGGCGCAACCCCAGGCCGCGCATCAGGAGGTCTCGACTCAGCCGCCGCCTCGCCGGCTGCCCGGTGAGCCCGCCAACCGCCTCTCGCCCAGCCGGGGAGAAGCGCCGCCACCGCAGCGCCAGGAGCGCCAAGAGCGCTAGCCTGGATTATTCACGAGTGCCGCACGTGCGATCGGGGCGGGTGGTGGCGGGGGCGGGGGTGCGCTCCGGCGGAGTGGGTCCCCCGAAGCCGGTGCGCCGCCGGGGGGGCGGCGATTCAGGCGGGTGGGTGTCGCAGCGGGTGCGCACCCCCGCCCCGGA
>JBKOVG010000346.1:0-34712 GCA_046723845.1 Candidatus Methylomirabilota bacterium
GAACAGTCTGTCGTAGCGGCTCGGACTAGCCTGGATTATTCGCGAGTGCCCCCGTGCGATAGGGGCGGGTGGCGTCGGGGGCGGGAGATCGCGCCCGCGGGGTGGGACCCCCACGACCTGTGCGCAGCCCGGAGGGCTGCGATTCAGGCGAGTGGGTGACGCAGCTGGAGCGCTCCCCCGCCCCCGACGACGGGCCCCGACCCGTCTCGCACTCCGGGGGTTCGTGAATAGTTCGGACTAGTACGAATGCATTAGAAAAATGAGATATACGGCCGATTCCCAAGGAGGAGTGGCGCGCCTACTGTAGCCGTCAACCGAGCAGTCGTTCGGTTGGAGGTTCGGCATGGCGATCGGCGAGCGATACGAAGGTATCGTGCAGGCCGCGGGCGAGGTGATAGCGCGCCGCGGTTTTCACCAGGCCTCGATCCGCGAGCTGGCCCGCGCCGCCGGCCTCTCGCTGGCCGGGCTCTATCACTACGTGGGCGGCAAGGACGAGCTGCTCTTCCTGGTCCTGGACCGCTCGCTCGACCGACTCCTTGCCACCCTTGATCAGGCCCTTGCCGAGGCGCGCACGGCGGAGCTCCGGCTCCTCGCGCTCATCCGCACCCACCTCGAGTTCGGCTTCCGGCACGCGGCGGCGCTCAAGATCATCAACCGCGACTGGGAGCTGCTCTCGCCGCCGCGGCGCGACGACATCGCGGCCAAGCGACAGACGTACCTCACGCGCGGGCTCCACGTGCTGCGGGAGCTCGATCCCCATGGGCGCTCGGGCGACGAGCTGCTGTCGGCCACGAACCTCCTGCTCGGCATGCTGAACGGCATCGCGACCCGCCCCTTCCTGCGCTCGGCGGAGAACGCGCGCACTCTCGCCGCGGAGGTCGGCGCGCTCTTCCTCTATGGCTTCCTCGAGGCCGCCCCCCGCGAGGTGAGGAGACCGGCATGACGGCCGAGCAGGTGCTCGCAGAGTGTCGGGAGCTCATCGCCCAGCCGCTGGGCGCCGCCGCAGCACGCTGGAAGGGCAGCCACCCGGATGGACGCGCGGTCGCTTCCTATCCGGTGTGGGCGCCGCTCGAGGTGATCCACGCCGCCGGCATGCTGCCGCTTGGTCTCCTGGGCGGCGGTACCTCGGTGGAGCTGAGCCACGCCGACGCACGCTTTCAGTCCTTCGTCTGCTCCATCGCCAAGTCGAGCCTCGAGCTGGGCTTCCAGGGTCTCGTCAAGGGCGTGGATGGCTTCGTCTTCTCGAACATCTGTGACGTCGCCCGCAACCTATCGAGCATCTACCAGCGCAACTTCGGCGACGTGCTGGTCGAGTACCTGCATCTGCCCCAGAACTCGACATCGCCCGCGGTCAACCCGTACATGGCGGCCGAACTCAGGCGACTGGCCGCCCGCTTCGAAGCGGCGTGGGGACTTCGCGTGGCGCCGACGGCACTCGGCAAGAGCATCGAGACCTTCAATGCGCTGCGCGCCGGCGTGCGGCAGCTCTATGCCCTCCGGATCGCCGAGCCCCAGCGGCTCTCCACGATCGAGCTCTACACGGTGCTGCGGGCGCTGACGATGGTTTCACCCGAGGAGGGCGCGCCGTGGGTGCAGACGCTCCTCGACGATCTGCCGCGGCGCGATGCCCGCCCCCGCGACCGCCTCCGCGTGGTCATCGAAGGCGCGTTCTGCGAGCAGCCGCCGCTCGGGCTTCTCGAAGTGCTGGAGGAGGCCGGCTGCTACGTGGTGGAGGATGACCTCCTGCTCGGGTGGCGCTGGTTCACCTCCGACGTGGCGACGGACGGCGATCCCTTCGAGCGCCTGGCTGCCGCCTATGTCAACCAGGCCCAGCCCTCGTCCACGCGGCACGAAGGCCGGGAGCATCGCTCGGCAGGCCTCATCGAGCGGGTGCGGCGCTCGCGGGCGGACGCCGTCATCTTCCTCCCTGCGAAGTTCTGCGAGCCCGCGCTCTTCGACTACGTGCTCATGAAGCAAGGGCTCAATCGGGCGGGCATACCGCATCTCCTCGTGGAGTTCGAGGAGAAGATGTGGACCTTCGAGCGCACCCGCAACGAGATCGAGACCTTCGTGGAGTCGATGCTGTTCGACTAGCCGGGACGCCGTTCGAGCTGAAACGCTCGCCTCGAGCGGTGAGGCGAGGGCTGAAACCGGGGGGAGTGACATGCCAACTCCAGTGACGGAGCGGCAGTACCAGGGCCAGGTGCACGAGCACTCGCGCCGGCTCATGTCTGCCTGGATGGAGGCGCTCGGCCGCGCCGAGGCCGAGGGCGTGCCCACGGGCGCGCTCATGATCTCGGGTAACTGCGTCGAGCTGCTGCGCGCGTGCGGCATCCTGCCCATGTTCCCCGAGGTGACAGCGCTCCAGAACGCGATCCGGAAGAAGTCGCTCCCCCTCATCCTCAAGGCCGAGCAGGCCGGGTATTCGAGTGACAACTGCGCCTACGTCAAGGCCGACATCGGCCTCTTCCTCGACGGCGGCATGGGGCCGGGCAAGCCCATCCCGTTCCCGACCATCACCGTGTGCAACTACGTGGGCTGCAACGTCTACGTCAAGTGGTTCGAGCACCTGGCCGACGTCTCGGGCTCGAAGCTCTTCATGCTCGACGTGCCGTTCTGCCGCACGGCGGAGCTCGGCGAGGCCGACATCCGCTACGTCGTCGCTCAGCTCCGGGAGCTGATCGCGCTCTGCGAGTCAGTGTCGGGGAAGCGGTTCGACATCGACGAGCTGCGCGAGATCCTCGCGCATGCCGCGCGAGCGGAGGACGGCTATGCCCGCGCCAAGGAGCTCTGCAAGCATCACCCCGCGCCCTTCGACGCCTATTTCGACGCCATCAACATGATGGGTCCCATCAACGTGCTGCGGGGCACCCGGGACGGCGCGGAGTTCTTCGACACCGCCGTGGCCGAGTTCGAGGATCTGGTGGCCCGGGGCCATGGGCCCCTGTCCGAGGAGCGCTTCCGCACCGTCGTGGAGGGGCCGCCACCGTATCCCTTCTACAAGAGCTTCCGCAATCTCTTCGCCAAGTGGGGCGCGGTGGCCGTGCAGTCGACCTACTCCACCGTGGGCGGCATCTGGGAGTGGGGGTTCCGCCACGATCCCCGCCGGCCCCTTGAATCCATCGCGGAGCAGATGCTCAGGGAAAACCTGACCAACCGTTCCATCGTGGCCCGCTACGCCCAGATCAAGCGATGCGTCGAGGAGTGGGAGGCCGACGCGCTCATCATCCACTCGATCAAGTCGTGCCGCCTTTTCTCGGCGGGGCAGGGGGACATGCGCGACTACTTCACGCGGGAGCTGGGCGTGCCCACGCTGATGGTCGAGTCCGACCTCGAGGATCCGCGCTACTACGCCGAGGCCCAGATCAAGAATCGCATCGATGCCTTCTTCGAAAGCCTCGAGCACAGGAAGCTGGTGGCCGCCCGATGAGCGCAACGGAGCGCATCCCGACCTACTGTTACCAGTGCGTGGCCGGCCCCGATCTGCTCAAGGTCGTGGTCAGGGACGGCGTGGCCGTGGGCGTCGAGCCCAACTACGACATGGCCGACACGCACCCGGCGGGCGGCAAGGTCTGCGTCCGCGCGTACGGCCTCGTGCAGAAGCTCTACCACCCGGCGCGCATTCGGACGCCGCTCCGCCGCACCAATCCAAAGAAGGGCCGCGGCGAGGACCCCGGCTGGGTGCCGATCTCCGCGCGCACGAGGCGTCGCCGCCTGGAAGGTGCCCAGCATGCCCTGGCTGTTTGTGCTCTCGGCTCTCGTGTCAGGTGGCGGCCTCTATCTGCTGCTCGAGGCGCTGGCCGGCCGCGCCATCTCCGAGAGCGTGACTGTCGCAGGCATTGCGCTCCTCGTCGTGACGTTTCAGGCGGGGGCGCGCCTATGTCGCCACGCCCGCGGGACAGGCCGTCGGGGACCCGACGGCTTCGTTCCGCGACGGGGCCGTTGGACGCGTCATCGTGGGCATTGGCCTCGCGCTCCCCGCGGCCGCGCTGGCCGTGGCGCTGGCTGCGCCGGCACCGGTCACGACGCCCGCGGTGGCGCTGGCCGGGCTCGGCATGATCGCCGGGCAGGTGTGCTTCAAGGCCGAGCTGATCCTGCGGGCCGGGCTCTTGAGACCCATCACCGTCGTCAATCTCAGAATGCCGAGGAGGCCATCATGATGTACGGCGCCGGCGTCGACGTCGGCTCGACCCAGACCAAGGCGGTGATCGTCGACGAGTCGCGGACCATTGTCGCGCGCGCCCTCATCCCGACCGGGGCGAACGTCTCCCGCGCGGGCGAGAAGGCCTTCGTCAAGGCCTGCGAGGATGCGGGACTTCCACGGGAGGCCGTCGGCTACGTCGTGGGCACGGGCTACGGCCGGTACAAGATCCTCTTCGGCGACGCCCAGATCACGGAGATCACCTGCCACGCGCGCGGCGCCCAGTCGCTCTTTCCCGCCACGCGCACGGTGATCGACATGGGCGGCCAGGACACCAAGGCCATCAAGGTGGGCCCCGACGGCTCGGTGGTGGACTTCTCCATGAACGACAAGTGCGCGGCAGGCACGGGCCGCTTCCTCTCTGCGGCTGCCGACGTCACCGGCGTCGGCCTCGACGAGATCGGGCCCCTCGCGCTCCAGGCGAAGGTGCCCGTACGTCTCACGTCCGTCTGCACGGTCTTCGTCGAGAGCGACATCATGTCCTATCTCGCCCAGCGCAAGACCATCGAGGACATCCTGGGCGGCGTCCACAAGGCCATCGCCACGCGCACCATGGCCCTCGTGCGGCGCGTGGGCGTGGAGGACGAGGTGACGTTCACGGGCGGCGTCTCGCGGAACATCGGCATGGTCCACGCGCTCGAGGAGGTGCTGGGTCGTTCCCTCAACGTGAGCGAGGAGGGGCACTTCATGGGCGCACTGGGCGCCGCCCTCTTTGCCCTCGAGCGCGCACAGGCCGGCGCCCGCGGCGAGCCTCTCGCCGAGAGCGCGGGGAGGGCGTGAGCCATGCTGGTGGCAGGGATTGACATCGGGTCCGGCAACACGAAGTGCGTGCTCGTGGACGAGGCGGGTGTGGTGCGCGGGCGCGCGCAGACCAGGACCAAGGCTGATTTCGAGAAGGTCTCCCGCTACGTGCTCGAGGCGGCATGCGCCGGTGCCGGGACGGACACCGTCGGGTACGTGGCCACCACGGGCCTCGGCCGCTACGCCGTGCCCTTCCGGGACATCCAGATCACCGATCTCACCTGCGGCGCCCGCGGCGCAGCCACGCTCTTCCCCACCGCGGCATTCGTGCTGGACATTGGCGCCCAGTGCTCGCGCGCCATCCACCTGCGCGATGGCGGCAAGGTCAAGGAGTTTCACATGAACGAGAAGTGTGCCGCGGGCTCGGGCGGCTTCCTCGAGCGGGCGGCCAAGTACCTCGAGGTGACGGTGGCCGACATCGGGCCCATGTCGCTGGGCGCCCAGACGCCTCAGGCCATCTCGAGCGTGTGCGCGGTGCTGGCTGAGTCGGAGATCATCAACCACGTGTCGGAGGGCATCGCCGTCGAGAACATCCTGCGCGGGATCCACAACTCGCTTGCCGACCGCGCGCTGTCGCTGCTGAAGCGCGTGGGCATGAACGGCTCCGTCACCTTCATCGGCGGAGTAGCGCGGCAGGAAGGCATGGTCGTCGCGCTCAGGGACAAGCTCGGCGTCGAGGTGCACGTGCCGGACGGGCCCGAATACACGACGGCGCTCGGCGCGGCGCTCCTGGGGCGGCAGCGATATCGCAAGCAGGCCGCCGCTGCCGCCGCCTGAGCAGGAGAGCGCCATGACCAGACAGGACATCGACGTCCGCCCCGTGGAGCCGTCTGACCTCGACGCGCTCGTGCGCATCGACGAGAAGCTCTCCGGGCACACCCGCAAGGAGTACTGGCGACGCCGGCTCGAGATCGCCGCGCTGAGGCCGCCGTGGATGTCGCTGGTGGCCGAGACCGACGGCCGTCTCGCGGGCTTCCTCTTCGGCTGGGTGAGCGAGAGCGAGTTCGGCATCGCGGCGCCCACCGGCTGGATCGATCTGATCGGGGTGGATCCACCGTACCGGGGCAGGGGAATCGGCCAGGCGCTGCTCCAGCGCTTCCTCGACAGCGGCAGCGAGCTGCGGTCGATCGCCAAGGTCGCGACGCTCATCGACCTCGGTCAGGCGGACATCCGGGAGTTCTTCACGCGGCTCGGCTTCCGCCACGGGCCCATGATCCAGATGGAACGCGAGGTCGGAGCCATATGATGATGCCCACGGAGGTCCTGCGCGAGGAGCACCGGGTCATCCTCCGCGCCCTCGAACTCCTGGAGACAGCCGCCCGCCGGCTCGACCGCGGCGCGCCGCTGCCCGAGGGATGGCTGGGGGACCTCGTAGCATGGCTCCGCGGCTTCGCCGACCGGAATCACCACGCCAAGGAGGAGACCGCGCTCTTCCCGGCCATGGTCAAGGCAGGCGTGCCCTCGCTCGGCGGCCCCATCGGGGTCATGCTCGAGGAGCACGAGCGCGGCCGGGCGCTGATTCACGGCCTGGAGTCGGGCGATCCCTCGGCGAGGGCCGCGGCGGCACGCGAGTACGTGGCCATGCTGCGCGAGCACATCGAGAAGGAGAACGATGTCCTGTTCCCCCTAGCGGACGCCGTGCTCGACGAGGCAGCCCAGAGAGCCCTCGGCCGTCAGTTCGAGGGCGTGGAGGCCGAGCAGGGGCGGCAGGTCTCGAGCCCGCACGCCGCGGCGGCCGTCGAGCGTCTCGGCGCAGCCTTGGGCGCCTGATGGCGGCGACGTCTCCATGACGCGGTTCAGCGGTCTTCGCCGGCACCTCGAGGACCCGACGCGGGTACGTGAGCTCGAGGCCATCGAGTCTCGGCTGGTCGAGCACCCCTTTCCCCCGCAGCTCGTGGTGGAGAATACCTCGTACTGCAATCTCAAGTGTATCCACTGCTCGCATCGCGAGATGGTCCGCGGTCAGCGGCACATGGAGCGCGCCCTGTGGGACACCATCGTGCGCGAGGTCGGGCAGGAATCGCCGGACTGCGAGGTGTGGCCGACGTTCTATGGCGAGGCCCTGATCCTGGGTGACGAGCTGTGGGACCGGCTCGAGCAGGCCGCGCGCTGCGGGTGCCGCAACCTCGTCCTCAACTCGAACGGCACCCTCCTGGGCCGGAAAGGCAACATCGAGAAGGTTCTCGCCTCGCCGCTGCGGCGCTTCATCCTGAGCCTGGACGGTCACTCGCGCGAGACCTTCGAGCGGATACGGGCGAGAGCCCGGTGGAACGTTGTGTATCCCGCCGTCGAGGCGCTGTGCCGTCTCCGGCAGGAGACCGGCCGACCTTATCCCGTGATCGTGGCGCAGTTCTCGATCATGAAGGAGAACGCGCACGAGGTCGAGGCCTTCCGCCGCTACTGGAAGGAGCGGGGCGCCGAGGTCAAGGTTCGCCCCATGCTGGAGTGGACGGCCACGGGATCGGTGCGGACGGACACCATAGACCGCGGCTCGGCCTTCCGGATCGCCTGCCCGTGGGGCAACAACACCATGGCCATCCACCAGGACGGCAGCGTCGTCACCTGCGCGGTGGACTACGAGGGCCGCTTCACGGTGGGGAACCTTCGCGATCTCACGATCCGCGAAGCCTGGAGGCTTCTCGGGGAGGTGGTGCGCTCTTCGCATCGCCGACACGCATGGGGGGAGCTGCCCGAGGTCTGCCGTGGGTGCGGCGACTGGCAGGTGGCGGGCGCCGAGTATGAGGAGGAGGAGATCGAGGGCACCCGGCCCTTCTGGTACCGGAAGGGCGAGTCGTGAACCCGCGCGGGAGGGCGGGCTGAAGATCTATCTGACCGCCCCCAGGAACCCTGAGTCCTTCTGGACCTTCGATCGCGTCCTGCCGAGCCTGGGCAAACGCTGCGTGTTCCCCAACCCTGCCCACGGTGGCAGGTCTCACGCCGCCCGGGCACGAGGTCGTGCTCTGCGACGAGAACGTGGAGCCCATCGATTTCGACACCGACGCCGATCTCGTCGGCGTCACCGGCTTTGCCGTGCACAAGCGGCGCATCCTCGAGATCGTCGACGCCTTCCGCCGCCGCGGCAAGCTCATGGCCGCCGGCGGGTCCTTCGCCACCCTGTGCCCGGACGAGCTGCGGGACCGCGTGGACGTGCTGTTCGTCGGCGAGGCGGAGTACACGTGGCCGCGGTTCCTCCGCGACCACACGCAGGGCGCCTGGCCGGCGGAGTACCGCCAAGGCGACAAGCCGGGCATGCTCGGCTCGCCGCTGCCGCGCTTCGACCTCCTCAAGGTGAAGCGCTACCGAAGCATCGCCATCGAGTTCGCGCCCGGCTGCCCCTCCAGCTGCGAGTTCTGCGACATTGCTCCTCGCCCTCATAGAGCAACCGCACCTCGCCACCGTCTTCGTGGGCGTCGAGTCGCCGCCGGCGGCGAGCCTGGTGGAGTCGAAGAAGGCGCAGAACACGCGCGAGGACATCGTCACCGCCGGGCACCGCATAGCCATCTGAGCAAGAGCGACATCGCGGCGAGCGTAGCACGACCATTCTGGTCCGCCCCGCTGTTTCGCGAGCGTGCCGCTGGCATCGCCTGGACCGCCCGTTGAGTCGCGAGAGGCGACGCAGCGCTTGACCTGACGCGCCGTCACCTCTACTCTCCGAGGGGTCCTTCACCAACCTCGCACCAGAACGGAGAGTCATGGAACTCGAGCGCCCGCTGCCCCAGCCCATCACGCCGGAAGCCAAGCCCTACTGGGACGGCCTGCGCGAGCAGAAGCTCATGCTTCCGCGCTGCCGGTCCTGCCGTCGCGCCTTCTTCTACCCACGCGTGGTCTGTCCCCACTGCCACGCCTCGGACATCCAGTGGTTCCAGGCGAGCGGGCGCGGCAAGCTCTTCTCCTTCGAGATCGGCTATCAGAGCTTCAACAAGGCCTTCAAGGTCAAGCCGCCCTTCGTGCTCGCCATGATCGAGCTGGAGGAAGGCCCGCGCATGATGTCCAATCTCATCGGCATCGAGCCCGACCCGAAGAAGATCCGCTGCGACATGCCGGTGGAGGTGGTGTTCGAGAAGCTCACCGACGAGATCACCCTGCCGCTCTTCCGGCCCACGGGAGGTGCGCGATGAAGGAGCTGCGCAACTCGGTCTGCATCGTGGGCGTGGAGGAGAGTGACGAGCTGGGCACGCTGCCCCACAAGAGCCAGCTCACCCTCCACGTGGAGGCCGTGCGCAACGCGGTCCGGGACGCCGGCCTCACGATCGGCGACGTGGACGGCATCTTCACGGCGGGACAGCACTCGCCCGCCACCATCGGCGAGGCCCTCGGCATCGTGCCCCGCTACGTGGACGGCACCACGGTGGGCGGTTGCTCCTTCATCATCATGGTCGGCCACGCCCTCGTCGCCCTCCACCACGGCCTCTGCGACGTGGCCGTGGTCTGTCACGGTGAGTCAGGCCGATCCCAGGTGGGGGTGACTCCGCGGCGCGACACGGCCATTCCCGGGCAGTACGAGGCGCCCTTCGGCTTCGGCGGCGCCTCGACCATGTTCGGCATGATCACCACGCGTCACATGCACGAGCACGGCACCACCCTCGAGCAGTGGGCGCAGGTGGCCGTCTCCACCCGCCAGTGGGCGGCCCTCAATCCCAAGGCCAGGAATCGCGAGCCCATCACCGTCGCGGACGTGCTCAACTCGCGTCCCGTCTGCTACCCGTTCAACCTCCTCAACATCTGCCTCGTCACCGACGCAGGCGGGGCGGTGGTGCTGACGCGGGCCGACCGCGCCAAGGACTGCGCCAAGAAGCCGGTTTACGTGCGCGGAGCGGGGGAGGCGACGGAGCACGTGAGCCTGACCCAGATGAAGAACCTCACCTTCAGCGAGGCCACGAAGAAGTCCGGGGCCAAGGCCTTCGCCATGGCGGGCGTCGACTACAAGGACTTCAACCACATCATGCTGTACGACGCCTTCACCTCGGGGCCGCCGATCATGCTGGAGTCGCTCGGCTTCTGCAAGCCGGGGGAGGGCGTGAGCTTCTTCGACCAGGGCAAGTCCACTCCGGGCGGGTCGCTTCCTATCAACACCAACGGCGGCGGGCTCTCCTACACCCACTCCGGCATGTACGGGATCTTTCCCATCATCGAGGCCACGCGCCAGCTCCGCGGGGAGTGCGGCGCGCGCCAGGTCCCGAAATGCAGCGTGTCGCTGGTGAACGGCATGGGTGGCATGCTCTCGGCGGCGGGGACCCTCGTGCTGTCGAACGAGAAGTGACGAGGGGCCCGCGACGCATCGGTCGAGCCGCGCCGCGCTGGCGCGGGATCACGATGTCCGTGCTGTGCCTGGCTGTCAGCGACTGCCCTCGAGCCTCGGCCGCTATCTCGGCGTCGTGCTGATCATCGTGGGCGTGGCCACGCTCAAGCTGGCGCACTGAGCGGAACGTGGAGAGCTTCGGCACGAAGCAGCTCCCTGTCGAACGCGACGTGATCGCTCCGGATGGCTCGGACGTGCGCATGCTGCTCGCGCTCGCGGCAGGCGGGATGGCGCACTTCGTCCTGGGGCCCGGCCAGATCTCGACACCAGTGACCCATCGTACCGTCGAGGAGATCTGGTACGTCCTGTCCGGCCGCGGCGAGATGTGGCGACGGCAGGCCGATCGCGAAGAAGTGGTGGCGATGGAACCCGGCGTGTGTCTGACCATTCCCCTCGGGACGCACTTCCAGTTTCGATCGCTGGGCACGGAGGCGCTGGCCGCCGTCGCGGTGACCATGCCGCCGTGGCCGGGAGACGGCGAGGCGCTGGTGGTGGCAGGGAAATGGCAGCCCACGGTGCCCTGATGCCGCGCTGCCGTGGACCGCTCACGACATAACGGTCGTCTTCGTACCTGGCGTTCCTGACACGGCGCTGGTGTGAGACGCCGTCGTCGCCCGCCTCGATCGCCGCGCCGTGGTCAGGGTATCGCTGCTCGGATTTGGGCAGTCCCCTGCCGGACGGCTTCAGCGGGACCAAGGCAGCCTACCTCGACTGGCTGACCGGCACCCGCCCCCCGAGCATGCAACGCCGTCGGATTAGAGGACCTGACCGGCGCCGCGGCGAGTCGCTCGTCACGAGGACTGGCCGCCACCGTGGTCCAATCCCATCGGGTTTCGGCAACGGAACACGAGGTCCCTCGGGTAGACCACTGCTCGGCCGCCGGGATGATCTGGCTCGGCGAGCGACACCCTGGAGTCGGCGACGGCCTTCAGGAGGTCCTGAGCATCGGGCGGTCAGGTTCCAGCGGTCAGAACACTCCCTTCTTCTTGAGGTCCCTCGCGACAGCCCCGAGGAAGATCAAGACCGCGAGGAGCAGCAGCGGTTGGGCGAACAGCATGAAGGCCACGAAATTGTACCAGCTCACTCGTACGAGCAGCCACAGGCAGAGCACGATTCCGACCATGGCAAGCACGATCGCCGTCCGCACCGTCTTCATCGCTTCGCCTCCTTCGGGGTGTGAGCGGGACCATGGCACGTGAGGCATGAGACCTCGCCCGAGATGAGTTGGGGCCGGACGTCGGACGGGTGGCCCTCCGATTTCAGGAACTTCTGTGACTCACCGTGGCACTCGAGGCAACGGAGATTGGGATATGGCCGGGCGATCTTGAGCGGGAACGTGTACGTGCCGGTGACGTAATGGTAGACATGGCGGATCCCGTTCATCTTGGCCGAGACCGTGCCGAGCATGCCGTAGTCGCTGTGACACGTGTAGCACTGATCTTCCCTGATGAAGCGGTTCTTGAAGTGGGTCGCCGCCAGCGACTCGCTGTTGGGGTCCCGGAGGTCTTGCACGTGGGAAGTCATGGCATGGCAGTCCCCGCAAGCGCGGACCGTCTCCATTCCCGACATGCCCTGGTTGTAACCGAAAAACATGACGACCACCGGCAAGACGACCAACCCGATGAGAAGAGTTCCCATGAGGCGAGTCGTCTCAGCTCGCCTCACGCTGCGCCAGGCGACGAAAAGGATCGCCAGATTCAGCAGAGCGAGGGCGATTCCCAGTCCGGTGGCCCATTGATCGGTGGTGCCGACCCATCCCACCGGTTTGGGGATCGCATCTCGTGGATCAGCGGCGGACGCCAACGATGGCCCCAAGAGGACCACGACGACAATCCACTTCCATGCACGCGTAGCGACCAACGACACGATGGAGACCACAGGCACGAGCACCTCTCGCTCCTTTCTTAGAATGCTGGACTCATCGTTCGAAAATTCCTGGTGCGTCGAGGATACAATGCCTGGCGCTTTGCGCGGGCGTCGATTTCCGGCTGCCCATGCCGGTCTCGCACTGGTTTCGGCACCCTCTGCCGGCGGGGGAGAGCGACGTCCCTCTCTGCCTCGGCCTCTCCGGCACGAGCCCGTTCAGCGTGTTGCTAGCGCACAGAGTTCGCAGGCTACAGCGGGGATCAGAACGATCCGCGAGAGGTTCCAGGAGGGGTCGACCCGGGCGCTAGTGGGTGGCGCGCTTGATCGAGCGAATCAGGTCGTCGAAGGCCGCCCGCTGCGCCTCGAGAGTCGCGCGTGGACCCGTGGCGCGGAAGAACCAATTGGCGTCGGGGCCCTGCGCGATGGCCCCTAGCAGCATGTAGTTCGGCTTTTCGGGCCCGCTCGGCCCACTGCCCATCCCGCCCACGTAGGTGCCCACGACCTCTACGAGCGTCACGGGGATGTCTCCGATCTTGACCTCCCGGATCTTGGCGGCATCGCCCACCGGCCCTCCGTCGGGCCGGTGGAACTGCGCCGCCCAGCGGGTAGCGTTGGCCTTGGCATCACCACCCTGCCCGGGACCGAAATAGAAGACGACCAGCTCCCCCTGCCCACCGGGGCCGGGTATCCGGTACTGGGCGCGGCGCATGGAGGACGTGGGTGTCTCCTCCGTCCAGCCGGCCGGCGGCTTCCACGTGAGCCCATCGGTGCCGCTGGACGGAGACGAACCCGGTGCCGTCCTGGGCTCGGTGATGGGGGGATGCCCCGGAGGCATGGGGCGCGTTTGCGCGCGTCCGCTCCCGGGTCCGCCGAGGAGAGCCGTCAGTGCAGCGAGCAGAGCGGCGAGAACGGTCAGGCGATCGCCCAGCATGGGCCCTCCCGTCGAGCGTGGAATCGAGGTGTTCCTCTCCGGAGTGAGAGTAGCATCATGACGTGCCGGAGCGTGATGAGCGTGTTGACCGTGGCTTCCCCCGTTGCCGGCATGGCGCGGCACGTTCCAATCTGAATCTGATACCCTTGCGCATGCGCGCCATCTCTGGCTGGCTTTTCCTCCTCCTGGTGAGCGCGGGCTGCGCCGCGAACACAGCGTCGTCGTCGAACCCGAACCCGTCCGCGTCGACGGTTGCTCTCGATGCTGCCACGGGCGTGACGATTTCGCCTGCGGAGCTGCTGCGCCGGGCGGAGGCCGCGGACTTCGTGCTGCTGGGGGAGATCCACGACAACAGTCTCCATCACAGCTTCCGGGCCGCTCTTCTCACCGCGGCTCAGGCTCGACGCCCCGCCGTGGTGTTCGAGCAGTTTCCCAGGACTACCGGACCGATACCTCCACCCGCCGCCGGGGAGAGCGAGGAAGTGTGGCTCGAAGCCCACGGCTTCGACCGAAAAGGGTGGGAGTGGCCACTGCACGCCCCGATCGTATCCGCGGCTATTGCCCACGCGCGGGAAATCTGGGGCAGCGGGCTCTCGCACGATGCGTTACGCACGGTCGTACAGAAGGGAACAGCGGCCGCTCCTCTGCCTCTCGGCGACCTGATTCGCGAGGTCCCGCTCGACAGCGAGGCGCAGGCGGCAATGGATCGTGAGCTGTTCGCTGGTCATTGCGGCAAGCTGCCTGCGGATCGGGTGCCGGGCATGCGGGCAGCGCAGGAAGTGCGGGACGCATCCATGGCGGAGGCTCTGATGGCCGCCGGCGCGGCCGGCCCGGCATGGCTGATTGCCGGCAACGGCCACGTGCGCATGGACATCGGCGTTCCTCGATTCCTGTGGCACCTTGCCCCGGCTCGGAAGGTGCTGGTGATGGGAATCGCTGAGCGAGGAACGAAGGATGCCGTGCCGGGCGCGGCGGCCGGCCGTCTGTACGAGGTGCTGATCGTGACCTCCCCCGCGACGCGCGCGGATCCATGCCGCGGCCTGTAGGTGTCTGGCGGAATCTTCTTTTGGGCCTGGAAGCCCTCGGACGCACGGGTTGGCCCGGGGCGGGCAGCTTTGACAGGATCAGCGGGCGATACTTCGTCCGCCTTCGTATCACGTGCGTGGGCAATGATCTCGTGGGCCGCTCGCCCCGAGAGAAGCGCCGTCTCGACGGAGACGCCATGGTCGAGTGTGTCGGCGGCGGCGGTGAGGGCAACCGCCGCGTCAGCGGAATCGGCCTCCGACCGTACGACGTGAATAACGTGGAGGCGCGCGCCCATCTTGAGGGCCAACTCACGCGCGACCTTACCTGCGGATTCTGACGCGCTCGAGAAGTCAGTGGCAAACAATATCTCTCGAATCTTCATGCCGGTGGCCTCCTCCCGGAAGGGCGCGCTACGGGCGCCGACGTCGTGATACTCGAGGGCGCGGCGTCCCGACCTCGTGGCTGAATAGTATTTCCGCGTCTTGCCTCCCGCCACCTGATCCTTCCGGACCAGGTATCCGGCCTCGGTCAGGCTGTGCAGGATGGGACACACGGTGCCGGAACCCAGCCGGTACCCGTGACGCCGCAGCTCCTCGATGAGCGACAGGCCGTAAAGCGGCTCTTGCTCCGCGTGGTGGAGAATGTGGATCTTGATGAAGCCGAGGGAATCCCCGCAGCATTTCGTGAGCCGCGAGTACATTTCCACGGGTCGATATCGCCAAGCGATATTCAAGCTGTGGACGGGGCCTCCGGGTCGAGGGAGAGGTAGAGCTGGTCCTCCTGGGCAATGTTGAGGCGCAGGACGGTATGGAGCACGTAGAGCGTCCGCCGAATGTCCACGAGATCTTCGGCGTCAGGCCCTTCGTGAAGGAGGCCGTCCACGAGCCGCTCGAACACCCGCGCGAGGTGAAAAATCTCCTGGTGCGTCCGGCTCATCGCGGCCAACGGATCATCGCCGCCCAGGGTCGCCGCGAGGCTTCGGTAGACCTGCTGCTCGTCCATCCGCTCGTGCGCGAGGATCCTCACGAGGGATTCGCGGATGTGGTCGAGCTGGCGCCGGAGGTCTGCCGCGGGAATCTCGTGCAGACGGTCGGCCAGCTCCCGAAATTCGTCCACGCTGGGGATGAGCAGTCGATGCTCGCGGCGCAGACCCGCCACCACGTCGACCGACAGCCTCGGGCGGGCCGCCTCCCGCCGGTCGCGGAGCGCGCGGAGGGCGTTGAGAATCGCCGCGGCGTCAATGGCTTCCTGGGCCACCGCGCCGAGCACAGGGGACAGCAGCCCCAGCATGGCCCCGCCCATCGCGATCAAGGATAGGCCCATGCCCATCCACATGCTCTGGATGGCAATGGAGCGGGTGCGCTGCGCGATCTCCACGGCCTCGACGAGCCGATCGAGCCGGTCGACGACGAGGACGACATCCGCGGCTTCCGAGGAGGACGTCGCGCCCCGGGAACCCATGGCGATCCCGACGTCTGCGGCGGCGAGGGCGGGCGCATCGTTGATGCCGTCACCGACCATGATGGTCACGCGGTCGGTGCGCGACTGGCGGACCGCGTTGACCTTCTCCTCGGGCGTAAGATCTGCGAGGACCCGGTCCACGCCGACGGCCGCCCCCACCGGCTCCGCCACCGTCACGTGGTCACCGGTGAGCATGACGCTCTCCTCGATGCCGAGGCGTTTGAGGAGGCGCAGCATTCGGGGCGCATCGGGGCGAATGGAGTCGTCAAATACGAAGGCTCCCGCCAGGGCGTCTCCGATCGAGGCGAAGACGATCGACCCCTCGTCGCGCATCACGCGCCGCCGAAACGCGAGCTGCTCCGAGGAAGGGCCCGTCGACTCGCACACCCACGCGAACTGGCCAAGCCGGACCGCGGTGCCGTCGACCCATCCCGCCACCCCGAGGCCCGCCTTCTCGGTCACCTCGGTGGGCAAGGCCAAGGCGAGGCCGCGCTCGCGAGCGGCTTTCACGAGGGCGGTGGCGAGCACGTGGGACGACATCTGGTCGAGGGAGGCCGAGAGGCGGAGGAGTTCCGCGGCGTCACCGTCCGGCCTGGCGAGGGCGATCCGCTGCAGCCGAGGCGCGCCCAGGGTGATGGTACCGGTCTTGTCGAGGAAGAGCGTTTTGCCTCGAGCCAGCGTCTCGATGGCCGCGCCGCCCTTTATGACGATCCCGCGCCGGGCGGCCCGGGACACGCCCGACACGATGGCCACCGGTGCGGCCAGCAGGAGTGGGCACGGGGTGGCGACCACGAGCACCGCGAGGGCACGGATAGGGTTCCCGGAGACGAGCCACGCTGCTCCGGCGACCGTCAAGGCCACGGGAACGAACAGCTGTGCGTAGCGGTCGGCCAGGCGGACGAGCGGGGCCTTCGAAGCCTGCGCTTCGCGCACCATCCGGATGATTCCTGCATAGGTACTGTCCGCGGCACTCGCGGTGGCCCGCATGTGAAACGGGGCCCCGGCATTCGAGGCTCCGCTCCGCACCTGGTCCCCTGCCTGTCGCTCCACCAACCGGGACTCCCCGGTCAGCGCGGCCTCGTCGAGAAGGGCCGGCCCCGAGCTCACGATCCCGTCGACGGGCAGGACGTCACCTTCCTTGGCGATCAGGGTGTCGCCCACGAGCACATGCTCGACGGATACCGTGTCCACCGCACCGTCCCGGAGCCGATGGGCCACGCGCGGCGCCCGCCTGAGCAGCGACGACAGCTCACGCTGGGCGCGATTCGCCGCGTACGCCTCGAGGGCCCGACCCGTGGCGATCATGAGGCCGATCACGGCCCCGGCCAGGTATTCGCCGAGGACGAGTGCCCCGACGATGGCGAGAACCGCGATGATATCCACGCCGGCCGAGCGCCGGAGGAGGCTCTGAACCAGCGTGACCGCGGTTGAGACGAGCGCGAGGGCGGCCGTGGCGGCCCACAGAGCGTCTCCCAGCCCGTGTCTGCCGGCGATCCAGGCCGCACCCCCGCCCCCGAGGCCGGCCAGGCAACCCAGCAACAACAAGGTGAGTGGGCTCAGCGGAGCATGCTTCGTCAACCAGCCACCTCCGCCCGACACTGCCGGTCCTGCGCGTGGCTACTTCGCGGCGTGGGCCAGGGGACGCTGCGCCACGTCACCTGACAGGAGCGCGTAGCGCGGCATCAAGGCCGAAGCCGTCCAGCCGGCCTCGACCAGATCCAGACAGCCCTTCGCGCAGCGGATGTCTTCGTGATCAAAGAAACGAGAGCAGGAAACCACATCCGCAGACTGCGCAGAGCCAGGCCGCGTGAGAAACGCCGCGGTCACCCGACGCTTGGAGAAGGGGCAGTAGAACCCGGTTCGCGCGACACTCGGTGAGCCGGAGAACGCCCAGCCCGCAGCCCCAAGCAGGAATACGGATCCCACGGCCACGATCAAGGGGACCACCAGGAGGAACAGGACCAATGACGCCACGACCGTGCCAACCCATTCCATGAGAGAAACCTCCTTTCAACCGCAGAGGAACTCGTCGCAAAAAGCATGCTCCCCCGCGCGAGGAATCTCCATGATGCAGACGGCTCATTTCCCTAGGCCACGAGGAGGCCGCGCACCACGGTGCGGCGACGTTGGCGCAGAGAAAACAGTGCCCGGTGTCATGGGGTTCGCGTTACCCCATGCACCGGGCGGTCATCGTGCGGTAACCCTTGGTTACCGCGTCCCGGCGTGCGCCGGGATCTATGTCGTGCTATCAGCTCGCTGCTCCCTCGGCCCCGCCAGCGTGCTCAAGACCAGCGGCGGCCCTCCTAATGGACTTTTTCGCCATCCAGCCTCCGTTTTGAGGTTCACAGCGCCGAGAAGAATCCCTAGGAGATTCTCCCTCGAAACCCACGTTAGCAGCCGCCCTGCCGAGACACAATGAAGCAGCTACATCATTTTGCTAGATCGATCGAACCACGTCATGGCGGGTGGTCCCCTCGCCAGGGCTTCCGTGTCAGACCCGACGGTCGTACGCCACGATTTCAGTGACGAGGCGCTGACCCGACTCCGCGACCTCGTACCGGAGGCCTGCCGCGGCAGGTGGGAAGTCGAGATCGCGGTCGGACGTCCTGCCGACACGATCGTCCGCCTCGCCCGGGAGCGCAGTGCCGATCTCATCGTGATGGCAACCGATGGTCGCACCGGACTGGGAGCATATGGTTCTGGTAGCGTCGCCGAGAAGGTGGTGCGACTGGCTCTGTGCTCGATACGGACCGTCGAGCACACGACGTCGCCTACTGGCCTCGCTTGATCGAGCGAATCAGCCCGTCGAAGGCTGTGCGCTGGGTTTCGAGCGTCACCCGGGGTCCCGTCGCCCGGAAAAACCAGTTTGCGTCCTGGCCTCGGGCAATTGCGCCCAGCAACAGGTAGTTGGGCTGCACCGTTCCACTCGGCCCGCTCCCCATCCCACCGACGTATGTACCCACGACCTCCACGAGAACCACGGGGATGTCCCCCACCTTGATTTCGAGCGTCTTGAATGCGTCCCCCGCGGGACTGCCGTCGGCCCGGTGGAACTGAGAGGCCCAGCGGGCTGCGTCTTGAACAACCCGATCACCGTCTCCGCCAGCGCGTTGTCGCACGAGTCCCCCGTGCTGCCGACCGACGGCTCGATGCCGGCCTGGGCCAGCCGCTCCGTGTATCGAATCGACAGGTATTGCCTGAGTTCAACTGCTCGTCGCAACACTGCCTGTGTGAGCCGATCGCAGAACCTCATCGAGCGCCTCGACCGGTGTTCGCCAGCCGAGGGTCTTTTCGCGGCCTGGTGTAGAGGGCGAGGGCCATGGCCGCGAGGGCGTCGGCGCTTGTGTACGCTCAGGTCCGCTAGTCAGTCGGGCGAGCGAAGCGGCGCGGCGGCCGGCGGCATGCGGACGCGGCGCCACATGTTCAGCACGAACAGGCCCGCCCCCGCGAGCTGACCCAGCCCGCCGGCAGCGATGAGAAGCCGGAGGACGGGGGCGGGCGAGAGACCCGCCCAGAGCTCGGCCACCGCGCGGACCGCGGTGGCGATGGCCATCACCCAGTACACCGCCTCGGCGAGCGCGGGCCGATAGCTCGCGTCGTCTCGGGCCGGGCGCGGAAACATCCAGGTCGCCACGCCCATCACGATCATGAGCATGAAGCCGACGAGCAGGAGATGGACGTGGGCGGTGATGAAGAGCCTCGGCGGATAGCGCCCGAGAACGAACTCGGCCACGATGATCCAGCCGCCGAGGAGCAACCCGGCCATCAGGAAGACGAAGCTGGTCTTGATGTAGCGACGCACCAGCGGGGTCATGATGTCGCTTCCTCCGCTCTCACGACGTTCGCGCGGGCGGCGCCGGGCTCAGGGCGGGCTCGAAGAGAATGTTGACCACGCCGTTTTGAAAGCGCCGCTCGCGGACGTGGGTGAAGCGCGCAAGGAGATCGAGCATGCGAACGTTCTCCGCGAGCACATAGGCGCGAAAGCGACGGATGCCGCGCGCCTGGGCCGCATTGAGCAGGGCGTGGAGGAGGATCGCCCCGATGCCCTTGCCCTGGTATCCGTCCTGCACCACGAAGGCGACCTCTACGGTGTCGGGCTCGTCGGTAGGCTCGTAGCGTGCCACCGCGACGAGCTCGGGGCCGTGCTCGACCACGAGAGCCAGGCGGCGGTGATAGTCCACGCTGGCGAGCACGCGCGCCCAGTTGGGCGGCAGCCGCCGCATGACGGTGAAGAAGCGCTGATAAGCGGTGTGCCCGCTCAACCGATCGTAGAGCTCGACGAGGCGGGGCGCGTCGTCCGGGCGGATGGGACGAAGACGCAGCTCGCTCCCATCCCGGAGCTGCACCGCGCGTTCGAGCTCGGTGGGATAATGTGAGATGGAGTCAGCCACGACGGGGCCGATTGTAGCGTGGCCGGCCCGGCCTGGAGGAGGTGGGTCATGATCATTGCGATCCGGGGCATCCGGCAGGATTCGCAGCTCACTGGCCGCGCGGCTGAGCGGCTCGAGGCCGCGCTGGCCTCGCTGCACGTGGCGCCCATCTCGGCGCGTGTGACCTTCTTCGACGACAATGGCCCGCGGGGCGGGCTCGGCATGCGCTGTGCCATCAGCGTGCGCGTCCCGTATCGCCCGCTCATCCGCGTAGACCACGTGGCCACCACGCGCCGGCTCGCCTTCGACGGCGCCTTCGCCTCCCTCGAGCGCCAACTCGAGCGTTACCGGCAGCGCAACCGCGACATCAAGCGACGTCCTAAGAAATACTTCGCAGCCAAGCGCCTCCTGGCCGCCGGCCTCGAGGAGCCGGGAACGCCGGGACGAGCGCGACGGCGAAAGGCAGGCTAACCCGTGCCAGAACGTCCAGCTTCGTTGACCATCTTCGGCGCCTCACCCTCCCCGGCCGTCGTCACCGTGACGACGGCCTCTCCCGGCCAGCGCTTCGTCCGTGCCGCCCGATCGGCCGCCGTCCTCTGGGCCTTCGCGGTGGGCTTCGTGTTCGTCCCCGGGCTGCACTTCGTGCTCGTGCCGACCTTCCTGATCTTGGGTGCGGTCGCTGGCTTGCGACAGCTCCGGGGCACTGAGGTGGTGTCGGGCGTGCGCGGACCCTGTCCCCGCTGCGGGCGCGAGCAGGACTTCACCGCTGGAAATCGCCTCGCCCCGAGCTGGACGCTCGACTGCCCCGCCTGCCACAACACGCTCACGCTCACTCTCGAGTCGGAGAGCGTGCCCAGCAGCCTCACCCCGCGCGCCTAGCGAAGCTCGGCGAGGGCGAGCGGCTTCTCCCCGACGGCGGCGGCTACCGCGGGATGCACGACGCGGCCGCGCCAGATGTTGACGCCGCCCGCCAGCTCGGGATCGTCCCGCACGGCCTGGAGCGGTCCCTTGCGCGCGAGGGCGAGAGCGTAGGGAAGAGTGGCGTTGGTCAGGGCGAAGGTCGAGGTGCGTGGCACGAGCGCGGGCATGTTCGTCACGCCGTAGTGGAGCACGCCGTGAAGGGTATAAACGGGCTCGAGGAGGGTGGTGGGCCGGACCGTTTCGATGCAGCCGCCCTGGTCCACCGCCACGTCTACGATGACGGCGCCTGGCTTCATGCGGCGGACGAGGGCCTCCAGGACGAGGCGCGGCGCGCGCGCGCCCGCCACGAGCACGGCGCCCACGAGGAGATCGACCCGCGCGACGACCTGCTCGATGTTGAAGGCATTGGAGGCCAACGTGATCACGCGGCCGCCGAAGACGTCGTCGGCGTGGCGCAGCCGATCGAGATTGATGTCGAGCAGCGAGACGTCCGCGCCAAGGCCGAGAGCGCTCTTGGCCGCGTTCAGCCCGACGGTGCCCGCGCCCAGGATGGCCACGTTGCCGTGGGGCACGCCGGGCACTCCGGAGAGGAGGATGCCGCGACCGCCGTACGCGCGCCCGAGATAGTGCGCGCCCTCCTGGACGGCGAGCCGGCCCGCCACCTCGCTCATCGGCGTCAGGAGGGGAAGGCTGCCGTCGGCTCGCTCCACCGTCTCGTACGCGATGGCGATGGCGTTCCGAGCGACGAGCCCCCGCACGAGATCGGGCACGGCGGCCAGATGCAGATAGGTGAAGAGCGTCTGGCCGTCGCGGATGCGCGGCACCTCCTCGGCCAGCGGCTCCTTCACCTTGAGGACGAGCTCGGCCTGACGCCACAGCTCCGCGACGTCGGCGAGCTCGGCGCCCGCTGCGGCGAACTCTTCGTCCCGGAAGCCGCTTCCCGCGCCGGCTCCCGCCTCCACGAGGATGCGGTGGCCCGCGTCGGAGAAGGCCCGGGCGCCCGCGGGGGTGAGGGCGATCCGCTGCTCGCCGACCTTGATCTCCTTCGGCACGCCCACGACCATGTTTTCACTATGCTCGCGCCCGGAGCGCGCGGCAAGACGGCGGTCGCGGGCGGTGCCGCGCGCCGCCTCAGGAGCGACCGGATTTGACTTCTCCTGGCGTCTAGTGGACTATCCCTCCCACATGTCCGGCCGGGACTACGACGCCATCATCGTGGGCGCCAGCTTTGCCGGCCTCGCCGTGGCTCGCCGTCTCCCGGGTCGGGTCCTCCTCCTCGACCGGCATGAAGTCGGCGCCGTGCAGACCTCGGCCTGCGGCACGCCCCTTTGGGTTCCTCAGGCGCTCGGTGTGGCCGATAGCGTGCTGCAGGTCCACGACAAGCTCACCGTGCGCGCCCCCACGCGCAGCGTCACCTACGATCTGTCTGCCGTGCCCTTCTGCACGTTCGACTACCGGCGATTCTGCGAGGGGCTGCTCGAGCAGACGCGGGCGCGCTTCCTCCGAGCCTCCGTGACGGGGCTGGAGGACGGCGCGGTGCGCACGAGCGACGGGCGCTTCACCGCGCCCATCATCGTCGACTGCTCGGGATGGCGCGGGGCCCTCGTCAACGACGGCGCGCCCGCCTCGCCCGGGGAAGGGCACTTTTCCTTCGGCCTCGAGACGAAGACGGATCTCTCCGACGACGGGCTCTCCTTCTGGCTCGACGGCCGGCTGATCCCGCGCGGGCTCGGCTGGATCTTCCCCGTGGGCAAGGGCAGCCTGATCGGCCTCGGCTCCTACGTGGGACTCTCCAAGCTCAAACCGGCCCTCGAGCGCTTCCTGCGCGACCGCGGCGCGGTGGCCACGACGTACCACGGCACCTACTTTCCGAATCGCCTCTTCCGTCCCACCGTGGGGCGCCTCTTCGCGGTGGGCGACGCAGCGGGGCAGTGCCTGCCCCTCACCGCCGAAGGCATCCGTCCCGCGCTCTACTTCGGCGTGGAGTGCGGACGCATCATCGGGCAGATCTTCGAGGGACGGCTCGGTCTCGCCGAGGGCCTCGGACGCTACCGGGCCCTCGTGGAGCGGTATCGCCACGCCTACCGCATCCTGCGCGTGGCGCAGTGGGTCTGCGAGCGCACGCCCACCGCGTGGTTCGTGGCGCTGACGGGGCTGGCGGGGCGGCGCCCCGTCCTGCCGCGGTGGTGGCCGCGCTACGGCTGGTTCGGCCGCTTCGATCCGGATCCCGCGGTTCTCGCGTGAGATCGCCAGGCGCGACGGAGGATCGGCTCTGACCACCCGCGCCCGGTGGGCGCTGGGAGTCGTCGTCACGGTGGCCGTGTGCGCAGGCTGTGTCTGGCTCGTGTGGACGGACGCGCCTGTCTACCACTTCCTTCACCGCCTCTTCCACGACAACCAGTTCATGAAGGACAAGCTTGTGGAATGGGGGGCGGCCGCGCCCATCATCTTCATCGTCATCCAGGGCCTGCAGGTGGTGGTGGCGCCCATCCCCGGCGAGGTCACGGGCATCCTCGGCGGCTTCGTGTTCGGGCAGTGGATCGGGCTCATCTACTCCACCGTCGGCCTCACCATCGGTTCGCTGGCCGCTTTCGGACTCGGGCGCTGGCTGGGTGATTCCTACGTGCGGAACCTCGTGAGCGAGGAGACGTGGAACAAGCTCGGCTTCATCGTGGAGGCGGAGGGCACGATTCTCTGCTTCATCATCTATCTGATCCCCGGGCTGCCCAAGGACATCATCTGCTACCTCTTCGGCCTGAGCCCCATGCCCTTCTGGGTCTTTGCCGTCGTCTCCACCCTAGGGCGAATTCCCGGCACCTGGGTCCTGTCCGCCCAGGGCGCCAAGACGGCGACCGGTCACTACACCGAGGTGATCGTGCTCACGGTGATCGTGGCGGCCCTCGCCATCCCGCTCTACTACTACCGCCACCGCATCGTGGGACGGTTCGAGGGGCGGAGCCCGACCAAGCGGGCGACCCCGGAAGAAGAAAAGGGGCCGTCGGGCGGGCACGACAGAGCTTGACAGGGCAGGGTCGACCGCGTAGAGTCTCCCTCACTTTCTTCATGGGGGTTGTGAGCTGGTGAGACGTCGGGGAACGCGCGCCGCGCAGGTCTGGCAGCGGTATTTTTACTTTCCCCACGTCTGCCCACTGGCTCCCATGAGCTGAATCGGGGAGCCACGGGGCGGACGATCCGCCGGCCCGTGGCCAGGAGAGCGAACAAGCGCCGCGGGGCACGGACCCGCGGCGTTTTTCATTCTCACGAGGGGAGACGACATGATCATCGTGCTCAAGTCGGGTATCGGGGACGACGCCATCGAGGACGTGTGCCGTCGCGTGACGGAGATGGGCTATGCGCCGCACATCATCCGCGGCGAGTTCAAGACCATCGTGGCTGCGGTGGGCGAGGAGCGCGGCCGGCCGGATCTCCGCCTCCTCGAGGCGTTGGAGACGGTGGAGTCGGTCATGCCCGTGCAGCAGCCGTTCAAGCTGGCGAGCCGCGAGGTGCGGTCGGAGCCCTCCGAGGTGTGCGTGAACGGCATCGCCATCGGGGCCAAGCCCATCGTGGTCATGGCCGGCCCCTGCTCGGTGGAATCGGAGGCACAGGTCCAGGAAGTCGCCGACGCCGTCAAGTCGGCCGGCGCCAAGATCCTCCGCGGCGGCGCCTTCAAGCCGCGCACCTCGCCCTATGCCTTCCAGGGGCTCAAGGAGCAGGGCCTCAAGTACCTCGCGGAGGCGCGCAAGCGCACCGGCCTCCCCGTGGTGACGGAGGTGCTCGAGACAGAGAGCGTGGAGCTGGTCGCCCAGTACAGCGACATCCTGCAGATCGGCGCCCGCAACATTCAGAACTTCACCCTGCTGCGCCGGGTGGGGGAGATGGGCAAGCCCGTCCTCCTCAAGCGTGGCATGGCCACGAGCATCCAGGAGTTCCTCCTCTCCGCGGAGTACATCCTCTCCGCGGGCACGCCCGACGTCATCCTGTGCGAGCGCGGCATCCGCACCTTCGAGACGTCGACGCGCTTCACCCTCGATCTCAACGCGGTGCCCGTGCTGAAGAAGCTCTCGCACCTGCCCGTGGTCGTGGATCCCTCGCACGGCACCGGGCACTGGGATCTCGTGGCGCCCATGGCCAAGGGCGCGGTGGCGTGCGGGGCGGACGGGCTCCTCATCGAGGTGCATCCGAATCCAGAGGAGGCGCTCTCGGACGGCCCGCAGTCGCTGAAGCCGTCGAAGTTCGCGCAGCTCATGCGCGAGCTCAGGCCGGTGGCGGAGGCGGTGGGACGCAGCCTCTGAGGAGCGTTGTCGTGAAGTAGCCGTATAATCGATCGCGCATGCAACGGATGTGGGCGTGGTGTCTGCGCTACCTGCCCGAGGACCGGTCCAACCGGTATCTCGTGGTCACGGTGGTCATATCCGTGCTCCTCCACATCGGGGTCGGCCTCGTGCTGATCCTGGGTGGCGCGCAGCAGCGCATCATCAGCAAGCGCGGCGAGCCGCTCCTCGTGGACATCGCGCCGAGTCGGCCCAACGAGACCGCGCCCCTCGGCGATCCCTCGCGTCCGGTGGGACCGGACGCGCCCAAGCGCGCCGCGCCACCCACGCCGCCCGCGCCGCGCGCCATGCCGACGCCACCCGCTCCCGAGCCACGCGCCTCGCCGAAGGCACCGGAGGCGCCGAGGGATGTGGCCAAGGCGCCGCCCTCCCCGCCCACGTCCAATGAGCCGGGACCCGCGCCCAAGACTCCGCCCCCGCCGGCGCCCGTTCCCGATCAGTCGCAGACGGCAAAGACGCCGCCCCAGCCGGGCGCGCCTACGCCGCTCCTGGGGGCGCCCAGCCCGCCGCGTGTCGCCTCCGCGCCGTCCGACCAGTCACCGACGGCGGGTATGTTCCGCCGCGGTGGCGGCGGCGGGCTCAAGGGCGGGCGGGGCGGCATCGAGGGCGAGGCGATTCCCCTCGACACGCCCGATCCGCGCTACCAGGACTACTTCAATCAGATCCGCGAGCGGATCAAGAGCAAGTGGATCTACCCCTACGAGGCGTCGAGCCGCGGCATCGGCGGGGAGCTGGCCATCGAGTTTGGCATCGCCAAGAGCGGGGAGCTGCAGTTCATCGAGCGGCGGCGCTCCTCGGGCGTGGAGCTGCTGGACGACTACGCGATGCGCGCGGTGCAGCTTGCCTCGCCGTTTCCTCCCGTGCCCGACGCCATCTCGAAGGGCGGGCTACCCATTCACGGGATCTTCCGCTACCAGCTCCTCGGCTCCGGCATGATCAACCAGTACCTCCGCTGATCCTCCGGCGTGGCGCCTTCGCGCGGCGCTCCTCCTCGTCTGCATCGCTCTGACCGGTTGCGCTGCCTCGCCCTGCGAGACACGGCCGCCCGTCCGCGTCCAGCTCCTGCTCGTCAACGACGTCTATTGCCGCTCGATACCCGCGACAGCGTGATCCGTCGAGAGCCCGCCCCTGCCGGCGTCTTCGTCGCCCGGATCATGCGCGATCGCATGGGAGCCGATGTGGGGCTCCTCAACGCCGGGGGCATCCGGGGCAACCGCGTCATTCCTTCCGGCCCGCTGAGCATGCTCGACGTGGCCACGCTGTTGCCCTTTCGCAACACGGTGGCGCTGCTCGAGGTGGGCGGGACCGCCCTCCGCGCGATCCTCGAGCACTCGCTCGAGGCATTGCCCCGCCCGAACGGCCGGTTCCTCCAGACGGCGGGGCTCGACTACACCATGGACGCCTCCCGGCCCGCGGGGAGCCGCATCCTCTCGGCCTCGGTCGGGGGCCGCGCGCTCGAGCCGGCCCGGCGCTATCGGGTGGCGGTGCCCGACTTCCTCGCCCGGGGAGGGGATGGGTACGTGCTCCTGGGCCAAGCGCGCAGCCTGGTGGCGAGCGAGAACAGCCCGGGCCTCATCGAGATCGTGGTCGAAGCCCTCGAACGAGGGGCGTCCCCTTGACAGCCGTGTCGCCTATCCTGTAGTCTCGTTTGTACTTTTTGGGTGTAGGCTCGTAGCTCAGCGGGAGAGCGCTACCTTGACACGGTAGAGGTCGGCGGTTCGACACCGCCCGAGCCTACCATTCCTTCACCAGCCGTTGAGGAGAGGCCATCGCCGGGAACGGGCAGCACGTCAGTGGTTGAGGGAGTGCGAAGCATCACCGGGCGCAATCCCCGTGATGCTTTTTTGTCTCTAGGCCCGGAACCTCACACACGCACATGATCAATTCCGAAGAAGACCGGCATCTCAATCTCGCGGGGGAGACGGACTGCGCGCCGGAGCCGCTGCCCACGCTTCGCCACTCCACCGCGCACTTGATGGCGCAGGCGGTGAAGCAGATCTTCCCCGAGGTCAAGGTCACCATCGGCCCCGCCATCGAGGACGGCTTCTACTACGACTTCGCCAAGCCCACGCCCTTCACGCCCGAGGACCTCGAGCGGATCGAGGCGCGGATGCGCGAGCTCGCCAAGGCGAATGTGCCCTTCGAGCGCTCCGAGCTGCCCCGGGAGGAGGCCATCCGCTTCTTCGAGCAGCGGAACGAGCCGTTCAAGGTGGAGATCATCCGCGGCATCGATGCGCCCACGGTCTCGCTGTACAAGCAGGGCGACTTCATCGACCTCTGCCGCGGGCCGCACGTCGCCTCCACGGGCCAGATCAAGCACTTCAAGCTTCTCTCGTCGTCCGCCGCCTACTGGCGCGGCAACGAGAAGAACCCGATGCTCCAGCGCATCTACGGCACGGCGTGGCTGACCAAGGACGAGCTGGAGCAGTACCTCTGGCGCATCGAAGAGGCCAAGAAGCGCGATCATCGCAAGCTCGGGCGCGAGCTCGACCTCTTCGAGTTCCACGACGTGGCGCCGGGGGCGGCCTTCTGGCTCCCGGGCGGTATGGTGCTCATCCGGGAGCTCGAGAAGTTTGCGCGCGAGCACCTCGACGCGCGAGGCTACCAGGAGATCTCCACGCCCATGCTCGTGAACAAGAAGCTGTGGGAACAGTCGGGGCACTGGGAGCACTACGGCGAGAACATGTTCAAGCTGGAGATCGAGGAGGAGACGTTCAGCCTCAAGCCCATGAACTGCCCCGAGTCATCCTACGTGTACCGGCGCGGCCTGCGCTCGTATCGCGACCTGCCCCTGCGCTACTCGGAGATGGGGCGCTGCTATCGCAACGAGCGGTCGGGCGTGCTCTCCGGCCTCGTGCGGGTGCGCCAGTTCACGCAGGACGACGCGCACCTCTACTGCCGGCCCGATCAGCTCCAGGACGAGATCACCGCGCTCCTGCAGCTGGTGGGGGAGTGGTACAAGACGTTCACCCTGCACGCGTCATACAAGCTCTCCACGCGCCCGCCCCAGCGGCTCGGGGCCGACGAGCAGTGGGACCAGATGGAGCAGGCGCTCCACGAGGCCTTGAAGGCCAACGGGCTCGCCTATGCGCTCAACCCGGGCGACGGCGCGTTCTATGGCCCCAAGATCGACATCGACGTGCACGACTCGCTGGGACGTCCCTGGCAGCTCGCGACCATCCAAGTCGATCTGAACCTGCCCGACCGGTTCGACTGCGAGTACATCGACTCCGACGGCCAGCCCAAGCGCCCGGTGGTGATCCATCGCGCCATCTTCGGCTCCTACGAACGCTTCGTGGCCATCATCACCGAACACTTCGCGGGCGCCTTTCCCACCTGGCTCGCCGCCGTGCAGGCGCGCGTGCTCCCCATCAGCGAGAAGCACAGCGAGTACGCGCGGAGCGTGCACGCGCGGCTGCGTGGGGCGGGGATCCGCGCCCACCTCGACGATCGCAACGAGAAGCTCGGCTATCGCATCCGGGAGGCGCAGGTGCAGAAGGTGCCGTACATGCTCGTGGTGGGGGAGCGCGAGGCCCAGCAGGGGACGGCGAGCCTCCGCCACCGCGGGAGCGACCAGTCGGCGGTGCTGCCAGTCGACCAGATCGTGCACGACCTCGTGACCGAGGTCGGCGCCCGCTCCGCCACTCTCACCGTGGGCCGCTCAGGCTGAGCGACGCCCGCAGCTAAGGGAGACGCCCATACAGTCCAAGGAAATCCGGATCAACGAGGGGATTCGCGTGCGGGAAGTCCGCGTGGTGAGTGCGGACGGCGAGCAGCTGGGGATCCTCCCCATCGCGCAGGCGCTGGAGCTGGCGCGGCAGGGTGACATGGATCTCGTCGAGGTAGCCGCGGAAGCGGTGCCCCCGGTGTGTCGGATCATGGACTTCGGGAAGTACAAGTACATGCAAGCGCGCCGGCAAAAGGACGCGCGCAAGAAACAGACGACCATCCAGGTGAAGGAAGTGAAGCTCGGGCCCAAGACGGACACGCATGACTTCGATTTCAAGGCCAAGCACGTACGGCGCTTCCTCGAAGAGGGCAACAAGGCCAAGGTGACGGTGCGCTTCAAGGGGCGCGAGATGGCCCACACCGAGCTCGGCTGGAAGATGCTCTCGAAGATGACGGAGATCATGTCCGACGTGGCGGTGATCGAGAATCATCCGCGGATGGAAGGGCGGATGCTCTCGATGATCCTGTCGCCGAAGCCGCACTGAGGAAGCGAGGACCGACCCTCACCCCGGTCCTCTCCCAGAGGGAGAGGGAGATGAGGAGGAAGGGAGCACCAACCCTCACCCTATCCTCTCCCCGAGGGGGAGAGGGGTAAGAGGAGGAAAGGCTCACCATGCCGAAGATGAAGACGAAGCGGGCCGCGGCCAAGAGGGTGAAAGCGACGGCGAGCGGCAAGCTCAAGCGCCGGAGCGGATGGAAGCGCCACAAGCTCGAGGGCAAGAGCCCCAAGCGGCGGCGCCAGCTCCGCCAGGCGACGCTGATCTCGGAAGCGGACCAGCCGACGCTCAGGCGGCTCGTCCCGTACCTGTAACGCAAAGGAGAGCGAGCAATGCCACGGGCCAAGGGCGGGTCCAAGACCCGCCAGCGCAGGAAGAAGATCCTCAAGCAGGCGAAGGGGTACTTCGGCGGACGCCGCAAGCTCTACCGCACAGCGGCGGAGACGGTGCTCCGCGCGGGCGCCTTCGCCTACAAGGGCCGGAAGCAGAAGAAGCGCCGGGCGCGATCTCTGTGGATCGTGCGCGTCAACGCGGCGTGCCGCGAGCTCGGGCTGTCCTACTCGGTCTTCATGGCCGGACTCAAGAAGGCCGGGATCAGCCTCGACCGGAAGATCCTCGCCGAGCTGGCCGTGTCGGATCCGCCCGCTTTCGCCAAGCTCGCCTCGGTCGTGACCGCCCAGCAGGGTTAGCGTGGCGGCGGACCCGCGGGTCCAGGACATCCTCGACCGGGCCCTGGCGGACATCGCCGGGGCCCGATCCACGTCTGCCCTCGAGCAGGTGCGCGTGCGCGTGCTCGGGCGCTCGGGGGAGCTGACCGCGCTGCTCCGTGGGCTCGGCAAGGTGCCCGCCGCCGATCGGCCGCTCGTCGGCCAGGAGGCGAATCTTGCCAAGGGGCAGGTGGAGGCGGCGCTCGCCGCGCGTCACGAGGCGCTCAAGGCGGCGGAGCATCGCCAGACTCTCGCCGCGCGCCACGTGGATCTCACCCTGCCCGGCCGCTTCACCGCCCCCGGCGCCGTCCATCCGATCATCCGCGTGCAGGAAGAGATCATCACCATCTTCGAAGGGCTCGGCTTCTCCGTGGCGGAAGGGCCCGAGGTGGAGACCGACTACTACAACTTCGGCGCGCTCAATTTCCCCGACGATCACCCCGCGCGCGACATGCAGGACACCTTTCACGTGGCCACGGACGTGGTGCTGCGCACGCACACCTCGCCCGTGCAGATCCGGGCCATGAAGGCCCAGCGTCCGCCCGTGCGCATCATCTGCCCGGGCAAGGTCTTCCGGCACGACATCACGGACGCCACGCACTCGCCCATGTTCCACCAGATCGAAGGCCTCGCGGTGGATCGCCACATCACCATGGCCGATCTCAAGGGCACTCTCGATCACTTCGCTCGCGAGATGTTCGGGCCGGGCTCGCGCACGCGCTTCCGCCCCTCGTTCTTCCCGTTCACGGAGCCCTCTGCGGAGGTGGACGTGCTCTGCTTCAAGTGTGGCGGCGCCGGTTGCCGGTTCTGCAAGCACGGGGGCTGGATCGAGATCCTGGGCTCGGGCATGGTGCATCCCAACGTCCTGCGCAACGTGGGCTACGACCCGGAGGAAGTCACGGGCTGGGCCTTCGGCATGGGCGTGGAGCGGGTGGCCATCCTCAAGTACGAGATCGACGACATCCGCCTGCTTTTCGAGAACGACATGCGCTTCCTCTCGCAGTTCGCCGCCTCGGCGGACCGCGGGCGTTGAGGGACCCCGCGTGAAAGTCTCGTATCGCTGGCTCCGCGAGTTCGTCGAGACGGACCTGCCGCCCGCCACGGTGGCGGATCGCCTCGTCAACGCGGGGATCGAGGTGACGGCGATCCTGCCGCTCGTCGAGGGGCTGTCCGGCGTGGTCATCGGCGAGATCGAGGCCATCGAGCAGGATCTCGGCGTGACACCGGCGGGGCATCACAATCGCCTCTGCCGCGTCGCCCTGCCCGACAAGCGCTTCTCGGTGGTGTGCGGCGCGCCCAACGCCGTCCCCGGCCTGCGCACGGCCTTTGCCCCGCCGGGGGCGACCCTGCCGGGCGGGCGCACCATCAAGGCGGCCAAGATCCGCGGCACGCTCTCCGAGGGCATGCTCTGCTCCGAGGAGGAGCTGGGCATCGGCACGGAGGGCAGCGGGCTCCTCGAGCTACCCGCCGATGCGCCGCTCGGCGCTCCGCTGGATCGCTACCTGGGGCTCGAGGACACCATCTTCGAGATCGAGATCACGCCCAACCGCCCCGACGCCCTCTCCGTCGTGGGCGTGGCGCGCGAGGTGGCCGCCCTCACGGGCGCGCCCTTCCGCTTCCCCCAGATCGCGGTGACGGAGGGCGAGAACGACGCGGCGGCCATGGCCAGCGTGGAGATCCTCGATCCCGATCTCTGCTCGCGCTACGCCGCGCGCGTGATCACCGGTCTCACCGTGAAGCCGTCGCCGCCGTGGCTGGCCCAGCGGCTCCGCGCGGTGGGCCTGCGCCCCATCAACAACCTGGTCGACGTGACGAACTACGTGCTGTGGGAGCTGGGGCATCCCCTCCACGCCTTCGACTACGATTCCATCGTCCGCCACCGGATCATCGTGCGGCGGTCGCAGCCCGGCGAGCGCCTCGTCACCCTCGACGGGCAGGACCGCGCCCTCGGCGCCGACATGCTCCTGATCTGCGATCCCGACGGGCCCATCGCGGTGGGCGGGGTGATGGGCGGCGCGAGCACGGAGGTGACGGCCCGCACGACCAACGTGCTCCTCGAGAGCGCATACTTCAGTCCCGGCTCCGTCCGCTCCACCGCGCGCGCCCTCGGCCTCCCCACCGACGCCGCCTATCGCTTCGAGCGGGGCGCCGACATCGAGGGGCTCCGCGAGGCGCTGGACCGCGCCGCGCAGCTCATGGCGGATCTGGGCGGCGGCACGGTGGCCAAGGGTGTGGTCGACGTGTACCCCGGGCCCCGGCCCCGCCCGCGCCTCACGCTGCGCCGGGCCCGCGTGGAGCGCGTCATCGGCGTGTGCCCGCCACACGAGGAGATGGTGCGCATCCTCCAGGCTCTGGGCTTCGCGGTGGACGACTCCGGGCTCGCCCTGCAGGTCGTGGTCCCGAGCTTCCGTCGCGACATCACGCAGGAGGACGATCTGGTCGAGGAGATCGTGCGCGTGTGGGGCTACGACAAGGTCCCCTCCGCGCTGGCCGGGGGCGGGGTACTCCAGCCCGTGGTGCAGCCGCCCGCGCTCTCCCTCACGCGCTCCATCACGCGCGCCCTCACCTCGGCGGGGCTCTCCCAGACCATCACCTACGCCTTCGTCGACCCCGCGCGGCTCAAGGCCATGGGGTGGGACGCGCCGGAGAAGCTCATCGCGCTCCAGAACCCGATCTCCTCCGAGCGCTCCGTGCTGCAGCCCGCGCTGACGCCCGGGCTCCTCGAGATCGTGGCCCTCAACGCGACGCACCAGATCCCCGACGTGCGCGCCTTCGAGATCGGCCGCACCTTCGCGCCTCACCAGGAAGAGGACGGCGACCATCCCGCCCATGAGGAGCTCTGGCTCGCCGTGGCCATGACGGGGCAGCGCGCGCCGCGCGCGTGGCATGCCACGCGTGAGCGCGTGGACGTGTACGACGTCAAGGGGGCGGCGGAACTCGCCCTGCATGTGGCGGGCTTCGGCGAGGCCGAGACTACGCCCTATGCGCCCGGCGACGGCCCGCGCTACCTGGAGCAGGGACGCGCGGCCGCCCTCAGTGTGGATGGCCGGCCCGTCGGGTGGTTCGGCGAAGTCGCCCTCGGCGTGCGCGAGGCCTTCGACCTCTCTGTGCCCGTCTTCCTCGCCGAGCTTTCCCTCACCGCGCTCCTGGCGCTCCCGCGGACGGACATCCGCTACCAGCCGCTGCCGCGCTTCCCCGCTGTGCAGCGCGACCTCGCGGTGGTCGTGCGCGACGAGGTGACGGCGGGAGAGATCGAGGCGGCCATCCGCGCGCTCGAGCTGCCTCTACTCTCGCGCCTCACCCTCTTCGACGTCTACGAGGGCGGGCAAGTAGGGACGGGCAAGCGGAGCCTCGCCTGGAGCCTCACCTTCCAGGCGCCGGACCGCACGTTGACCGACCGGGAAGTGAACGAGCTCCATGCCAGGATCGTGGCCGAAATCAGCCGCCGCTTCGCGGCCGAGGTGAGGGGGGTGTCATGACGGAGCCGGTCGGAGAGCGACTGGAGGATCTGGAAAAGGCGGTGCGCCGGGCGGCGGAGGTCATTGTCATGCTCCGCAAGGAGCGGGAGACCCTCCAGGCCAAGCTGGCGTCAGGCGAGGCCGACCGCACGGAGCTTCAGAAGCTCAGGCAGGAGCGCAAGGAGATGCTCGGCCAGATCAACGCCATGCTCAAAGAGATGGAGAAGCTCGACCTATGAGCGAGCCCCAGCGCGTCGAAGTCGAGATCCTCGGTCAAAAGTACACGATCAGGAGCGAGGCCGACCCGAAGCACGTCCGCGACATCGCCGCCTACGTGGAGAAGCGGGCGAAAAGCGTCGAGGGCCAGCTCCGCGGTCCCGATCCGGTGAAGGCCCTCGCCCTCGCCTCCCTCTACATCACCGACGAGCTGTTCCGGGCGCGCGAGGAGCTGTCGAAGTTCGAGGGCGACCTGCCCAAGCGCATCGGCGCCATGGTGGATCTGCTCGACGCCATCGCCCCCGCCAGGGGGCCGCGATGAGCTTCCCCACCTAGGGGCCCGGTCGCCCGCTCACCTGATCACCTCGTCGGCGCGCAGCAGGAGCGCCCGCGGAATCGTCAGCCCCAGCGATTGCGCAGTCCTGAGGTTGATCACCAGCTCGAACCTGGTGGGCTGTTCGACGGGCAGGTCAGCCGGCCATGCGCCCTTGAGGATCTTGTCCACGTAAGCGGCCGCACGCCGATACAGGTCGAGGAGGCTCGCGCCGTAGGCCATGAGGCCGCCGGCCTCCGCGTACTCCCGGTGCGGGTACATCGACGGCAGGCGCTGTTTGTTCGCGAGCTCCGCGATCCGTGCTCGCTGACCTGTCAGCAGCGGATCGAACAGGACGAGGAGAGCGTTCGAACGCTCCTTGGCCGATGCTGAAAAGGCGCTGTCCGTCGCGTCCCCTCCATGTGACTCCAGGAGCTGGATCCGCACCCCGAGCGATCGGGGACTTTCTCCTTGACGGGCCCGGGGGCCCGGGAGTACACAGAGAAGACCCTGCGCTGTTTGTGATGTCGGGGGAAAGTTTCAACCTCGATACACAAGAGGACGCCGCTCACGAGGGTGGTGCGC
>JBKOVG010000411.1:0-7900 GCA_046723845.1 Candidatus Methylomirabilota bacterium
CAGAAGGAGAACAGCGAGCTCGGGCGCGAGCTCGTGGTGTTCGTGACCCCGTCGATCGTCACCGGGCAGGGCACCGCCGGCATGTCCTTGACTCCCATCGCTCCCCGGTAGTACCGTCCGGTGTGGCATTTCGGTTCCTCACCGCCGGCGAGTCTCATGGCGAGGCCCTCACCGCCGTCATAGACGGTGTGCCCGCCGGTCTTCCCCTGACCGAAGAGCACCTCAACGAGGACCTCGGGCGCCGCCAGCGCGGCTACGGGCGCGGTGGCCGCATGAAGATCGAGCGGGACCAGGCCCACCTCTCCTCCGGTGTCCGCTGGGGCATGACTCTCGGCAGCCCCATCACGCTGACCATCCAGAATCGCGACTGGGAGAACTGGAAGCAGACCATGGCGGTGGGGGAGCCGCCCGCGGGCGCGCCCGCCAAGGCGGTGACGAGGCCACGGCCGGGGCATGCCGATCTGGCGGGGGCCATGAAGTACGGGCACCGCGACATCCGCAACGTGCTGGAGCGTTCGAGCGCGCGGGAGACCACCGCGCGGGTGGCGGTGGCGGGGGTAGCCAAGCGCCTCCTCGGCGAGTTCGGCATCACCATCCTGAGCCACGTCACGGAGATCGGCGGCGTGCACATCGGCGCGCTGGAAGTGCCGTGGGAGGAGATCCGCTCCCGCGCCGAGGCCTCGGAAGTCCGCTGCGCCGATCCCGCGGCGGAGCGCGCCATGATCGAGGCCATCGATCGGGCGAAGGCGGCGGGCGACACGCTGGGCGGCGTCTTCGAGGTGGTGGCCCTACATTGCCCCGTCGGCCTCGGCTCCTACGTGCAATGGGACCGCAAGCTCGATGGTCGGCTCGCCCGGGCCTTCTGCTCCATCCACGCCATCAAGGGCGCGGAGATCGGCATGGGCTTCGAGGCGGCGCGCCGCCCCGGCTCCGAGGTGCACGACGAGATCCTCTTCGACGCGGACAGCGGCTTCGACCGGCGCTCGAACAGCGCGGGCGGCCTCGAGGGGGGCGTCACCAACGGACAGCCCGTCATCGTGCGCGCGGCCATGAAGCCCATCTCCACGCTCCGCAAGCCGCTCCGCTCGGTGGACATGGCGACCAAGGAAGCGGTGGAGGCCGTGGTGGAGCGCAGCGACGTGTGCGCGGTGCCCGCGGCGGGCGTGGTGGGCGAGGCCATGATGGCCCTCGTCCTTGCCGAAGCCTTCCTGGAGAAGTTCGCGGGCGACAGCGTCGACGAGATCCGCCGCAACTACCAGGGCTATCTCGACTACCTCAAGAGCTGGTAGTCTCCGCGGCCAGGCACTTCATGATCGAGATTCCCGTCCGCCTCGGCTCCCGCTCGTACCGCATCCTCGTGGGCACGGGCGTGCTCGCGCACGCGGGGGCCGAGCTCGGCCGCCTCAAGGTCGGCCGCAAGGTCGCCCTCGTCACCGACCCCGGCATCCTGAAGCTCCACGGCGAGACCGTGGCCGAGAGCCTGCGTGTGGCCGGCTTCGAGGCCACCACCGTGCTGCTCCCCGAGGGCGAGCGCGCCAAGACCCTCGAGGTGGCCGCCTCGACCTGGGATCGCTTCCTCGAGGCGGGGCTCGACCGGAGCTCTACCGTGGTGGCGGTGGGCGGGGGGGCGGTGGGCGACCTCGCGGGATTCACCGCGGCGACCTACATGCGCGGGATCAATTTCGTGCAGGTGCCGACCACGCTCCTCGCCCAGGTCGACGCCTCCATCGGCGGGAAGACGGCCATCGACCACGCGCGCGGCAAGAACATGATCGGCGCCTTTCATCAGCCGCGCCTCGTGCTGGCGGACACCGCTACCCTCCTCACCCTGCCCGAGCGCGAGTACCGCTCGGGGATGGCGGAGGTGATCAAGCACGGCATCGTGCTCGACGCGGCCTACTTCGCCCAAGTGGAGCGCGAGGCCGCCGCCCTCCGCGCGCGCGAGCCCGCCGTCCTCGCGCGAATCGTGGCGGGCTCGTGCCGGCTCAAGGGCTCGGTGGTCGAGCGTGACGAGCAGGAAGCCGAGCTGCGCCACGTGCTGAACTACGGCCACACCATCGGACACGCCATCGAGGCGGTCACGGGCTACGAGCGCTTTGCCCACGGCGAGGCCGTCTCCCTCGGCATCGCCGCCGAGGCGAGCATTGCGGAGCGCCTCGGCCTCGCCAAGCCTGGCACGCGGGAGCGTCAGCTCGCCGCCCTCGACGCGGTGGGACTGCCGGTGCGGGGCACGGGGGAGCCTCCCGAGCGCGTCGTGGAGGCGCTGAGCCGAGACAAGAAGTCCAAGGACGGGCGCGTGCCGTTCGTCCTCGCGCCGGAGATCGGCGCCTTCCGCATCGTCTACGACGTGCCCCGCGCCACCATCCTCGACGCCCTCGCCGACATCGCCTAGGGGGTCGCCGCGGCCACGGGGCAGGTGCGCACCCCCTGGACCACGCTGACTCGCAATCCGCTACTACCTCTCGAGCCCGCCACGAGATGGGAGCTCGCGGCTTCGACTGTCCGCAGAAGACACGGGTCCAGGGGGTGCGCACCTGCCCCCCGGCCTCGCCGACGACGTGATGGCTGACATCGCGCCGACCTGATGGCGGGGGCGTCAGCGGAGCAGACGCTCGGCCTGGTCGAGGTTGCGGCGCGCCTGAAAGAAGTCCGGGTTGAGGGCGAGCGCGCGGCGGAACTCGGCAGCGGCCTCGCGCACGCGCCCCTGCCCCGCCAGGGCGAGGCCGAGGTTGTTGCGCGCTTCCGCCGACGAGGGATCGGCGACCGTGGCCTTCGCGAAGGCCTCGAGCGCGCCATCGGTCTGCCCCTGCGTGGCGAGGGCGACGCCGAGGTTGTTCCAGGCCTCCCCGAAGCGCGGGCGTACCGCGAGCGCTCGCCGAAACGCATCGGCGGCCTCGGGCAGCCGTCGCGGCTGAGGCGCCAGGGCCAGACCGAGGTTGTTCCACGCCTCGGCGTAGCCGGGTCGCAGCGCCACGGCGCGCTCGAGCTCTCGCGTCGCCTCCTCGTACCTGCGCTCGGCCGTCAGCGCCGCGCCCAGGCTGGAGCGCGCCACGCCCGAGGCGGGATCGAGGGCGACCGCGTGGCGCCACAGCGTCTCGTCGCTGTGCCACACGGGTATCTGCATCCAAGTGAGAACGAGCAGCACGGCGAGCCCGAGCGCCGACACGGCGAGCGCGCTCCGTCCCCACCGCGCCACGATCCCTCCGGCGAGGAGAGCCAGCGAGAGGCCCGCGAGGTACGTGTAGCGATCGGCCGCCAGCTGATAGCCGTTGTGGGCGACGCCGAGAACGGGGAGGAGCGTCAGGGTGAAGGCGAGCCAGGCGGCGAACAGCGCGGGCCACCGGCGTCGCAGCATTAGCGCCACCGCCGTGAGGACGGCCACGGCCAGCGCGGCAAGCACGTAGCGCATCTCCAGCGGGCGGACGGGCAGCATCAGCTCATACAAAGGCGAGAGATGGACGGGCCAGAGCGTCTTGCCGAGATAGAAGGCGAGGGCGTGGAGCGAGAGCGCAGCGCGGGCGCCGAGCCCGAGGGTGCGGATCGGGGTCAGCCCGCTTCCCCTCGCAAGAGCCCAGAAGGCGACGATGGCGATCGCACCGGCGAGAGCGACGAAGGGCAGCTTCTCAAGCCACGCGCGCCGCGCCGAGGGCGTGAGCCAGCCCGCGCGGCCGCCGAGCCGCCCCAGCGGATAGACGTCGAGCAGCAGGAGCACGGCGGGCAGGCTCGCAGTGATCGACTTGGACATGAGGGCCAGCGCGAAGCAGCCGACGGCCGCCCAGTAGGCGCGCCGGGATCTCCGCTCGACGTACCGCAAGTACATCCAGATCGTCAGGAGGTAGAAGAGCCCCGAGAGAACGTCTCTCCGCTCGGTGATCCACGCCACCGACTCCACGCGGAGCGGATGAAGCCCGAAGGCCAGCGCGGCCACAAGGGCGCCCGCGCGCAGCCAAGCGTCGACGGCGGGGTGGTCGGAGAGGGCGGCGCGAAGCACGCGCCTGGCCACGACGTAGAACACGGCGGCCGCGGCAGCGTGGAGCACGACGTTGGTCAGGTGATAGCCGAGTGGGTTCATACCCCAGATCACGTAGTCGAAGCCGAACGAGATCCAGTTCAGCGGCATCCAGTGCCCCATGCGCGTGGTCGAGAACATCCAGGCGAGGTTCGCGGGCCCGAGGCCGCGGTACGCGGGGTTGCGCACGAGGAGGGAGCCCTCGTCCCAGTCGATGAATCCTCCGGCGAGGGCGGGCAGGAAGGCGAGCGCCGTCGCGGCACAGACGATAGAGGGCAGGACATCACGAGGCTCGGCGGAGGTGCGGCTCGGGGCGGAGAGCTGATCGCTGTGGTCGGCCACCAAGACGAGTCTGTCACGAGGCGGCCGAGAGCGCCAAGCGCCAGAACGCATTGACTCTCGGGGCTTTTGACGGCTATAAAGGAAGCGGATGGCGAACCCGATCTCCCAGGGTGGCCGGGCGGCAGTTGCCGAAGATCCCGTGGCGGCGGCCGCCATCAGACGATACGAGGAGCGCCTCATGCGGGATCCGTCCTCCTTGGCCTTCGCCCCGCTCGCCGATGCCTACCGCAAGGTCGGGCGCACCCGCGAGGCGATCAATCTCTGCCGGGAAGGCCTGGCCCGCTTCCAGCACTACACGACGGCGCGGCTGATCCTGGCCAAGGCGCACCTGGACGACGGCAACCCCGAGGCGGCCCTCGCCGAGCTCGGGGTCATCCTGGAAGCGAGCCCGCGCGACGTACAGGCGCACCGGATGGCCGCGGAGATCCATCGGAAGGCGGGGCGCTGGGAGGAGGCGCGGCAGCATCTCGAGCGCGTGGTCAAGCTCGACTCCTCCGATCGTGAGGCCCGCCTGCTCCTGGAAGGCCTCGCCGCGGAGGGGCGGACAGAGGCGGCCTCGCCCCTCAGCCGCGTGCTCGCCGACGACACCTTCGTGACGGCGAGCATGGGCATGCTCTGCCTACAGCAGGGGCTCATCGACGACGCGACGTTGATATTCCTTCGCCTGAGCCGCAAGCACCCAGGCGACATGCAGGCCCGCGCGCGCCTCGACGAGGCGCTCCGGGCCAAGACCCAGCGACGAAAGGGAACATGATCTTATGCAGGTCTCCACGGCGGAGTTCAAGAAGGGGCTGAAGATCCAGTTCGACGGGCAGCCGTACAGCATCGTCGACTTCCAGCACGTCAAGCCCGGCAAGGGGGGCGCCTTCGTGCGCACCAAGCTCAAGCACATGCGGCAGGGACGCGTCATCGACAACACGTTCCGCGCGGGTGAGAAGGTTGAGCTGGTGGACTTCGAGGAGAAGCACATGCAGTACCTGTACAAGGACGATCGCTACCACTTCATGGACATGGAGACCTACGACCAGATCTCCCTGTCCGCCGACGAGGTGGGCGACGCCCACGACTTCCTCAAGGAGAACACAGAGGTCGACATCCTGTTCATCGACGGCAGCCCTGTCACCGTGGAGCTGCCGAACTTCCTCGAGCTGCAGATCGTCAAGACCGACCCGGGCATTCGCGGCGACACGGCCTCCGGCGGCAACAAGCCGGCCACGCTCGAAACGGGAGCGGTGATCCAGGTGCCGCTCTTCCTCAACGAGGGGGACATCGTGAAGGTCGATACTCGGAGCTGGGACTACCTGGGCCGCGTGGCGGCGGCAGGCTAGCGCTCCATGGCGCGGAAGGCGCGGGGGCGGCCGCCCGCCGCGGGCGCCGCGTGGACACCCCAGCAGATCGTCGAGCTCGCCGTGGCGCACGATCTCACCGAGCTCGAGATCGAGAGCATGGGGCTGCGCGTCCGCGTGGTGCGCGGTCGTCCGCCCGCCCCCGTCGCCGTGCCCCACGTCTCCGCGCCCGTGACCCTCTCCCAGCCGGAAGCCGCGGGCCAGGCCGCGGAGCTGACCCCAGGCACGGTGACTATCGATGCGCCCATGGTCGGCACCTTCTACCGGTCGGCCAGTCCCGACGGGGCGCCCTTCGTGAGCGAGGGCGACATCGTGAAGGAGGGCCAGACCCTCTGCATCATCGAGGCGATGAAGCTCATGAACGAGATCGAGTCCAAGGTGTCCGGCCGCGTGGTCCAGATCCTCGTGGAGAACGCCCAGCCCGTGGAGTTCGGCCAGCACCTTTTCCTCGTGGAGCCGCGCCGGTAACGGGGTAGCGCGCCCATGTTCCACAAGATCCTCATCGCCAATCGCGGCGAGATCGCCCTGCGCGTGCTGCGCACCTGCCGCGAGATGGGCATCCGCACCGTGGTCGCCCACTCCCAGGCCGACGCGAGTTCGCTGCCCGTGCGGCTTGCCGACGAGTCGATCTGCATCGGCCCCGCCGAGGCGCGCCAGAGCTATCTCAACATCCCGAGCATCATCTCCGCGGCGTCGATCACGGACAGCGAGGCGATCCATCCCGGCTACGGCCTCCTCTCCGAGAACGCCGCCTTCGGCGAGATCTGCCGTGCCTGCGGCATCACCTTCATCGGCCCCGCCCCCGAGGCCATCCGCCTCATGGGCGACAAGGCGCAGGCCCGCGCCATGGCCAAGCAGGCGGGCGCCCCCGTCGTTCCGGGCAGCGAAGGATCGCTCCAGGGTGTGGACGAGGCCCAGGCGCTCGCCGACTCCATCGGCTATCCCGTCATCGTGAAAGCGGCGGCGGGCGGGGGCGGCCGCGGCATGCGCATCGTGCGGGCGCGCGACATGCTCGCCCAGGCCTTCGCGACCTGCCAGGCGGAAGCGGCCCAGGCCTTCGGCTCCTCCGAGCTCTACCTGGAGAAGTTCGTGGAAGAGGCGCGCCACGTCGAGGTGCAGGTGCTGGGTGACAAGAACGGCATCCGCGTCCACCTGGGCGAGCGCGACTGCTCGGTGCAGCGCCGCCACCAGAAGCTCCTCGAGGAGGGTCCGGCCGCCGCCATCTCCGACGAGACGCGGGCCGGCCTCTACAAGGCGGCCCTCACTGTGGCCAACGCGGTGAACTACGTCTCCGCGGGCACGGTAGAGTTCCTGGTGGCGAGCGACGGCGCCTTCTACTTCATCGAGATGAACACGCGCATCCAGGTCGAGCATCCGGTGACGGAGATGCTCACGGGCCTCGACATCGTGCGCGAGCAGATCCGCATCGCCTCCGGGGAACCCCTCGGCTACAAGCAGAAGGACATCGAGTTCCGCGGCCACGCCATCGAGTGCCGCATCAACGCCGAGGACCCCGAGCACTTCATCCCCTCCCCCGGCACGGTGACGGCTTGGCGCCCGCCCGGCGGCCACGGCGTCCGCGTGGACAGCCACATGATGCCGGGGGCGGTGGTGACGCCGCACTACGATTCCCTCATCGCCAAGATCATCGTGCACGGACGCGATCGCGCGGAGGCCATCAGCCGGATGTATCGCGCGCTGTCCGAGACGGTGGTGGAGGGAGTCAAGACCACCATCCCCTACCACCAGAAGCTCCTGGCCGATCCCGCCTTCCTGTCCGGGGACCATACCCTGCCCCATCTCGAAGTAGGCGCCTGATCCTGACACCGCCGCGCGCCCCCGCGCTGCCCACCCCGCTCTACGTCATCCTCGATCGCGGCGCGTCCCGCGGTCGCGAGTTGCCCGCGCTCCTGGACGCCGTGCTCCGTGGCGGCTGCCGTCTCGTCCAGCTCCGCGAGAAGGATCTCCCGCCCGTCGACTTCTACCCTCTCGCCCGGCAGCTCCGGAGCCGATGCCGCGAGGCAGGCTGCCTCTTCATCGTCAACGACCGTGTGGATCTCGCCCTCGCCGTGGACGCCGATGGCGTCCACGTGGGCCAGGACGACCTCCCCGCGGCCGCGGCGCGCCGGCTCCTGCGCCCCGGCATGATCCTGGGGGTCTCCACTCACGACCTCACCCAGGCGCGCGCCGCGCGGGACGACGG
>JBKOVG010000293.1:0-8053 GCA_046723845.1 Candidatus Methylomirabilota bacterium
GCGACGTGGCGAGCGAGCCTGACGCCCGCGCCACTATCGGCGCCGTGGTGGACCGCCTCGGCGGCCTCGACATCCTGGTGAACAACGCGGGCATCATGGTGCGCGGCCCGCTCCTCCAGGTCGATCCCGACGGCTATCGCCGTATGCTCGACATCAACGTGACGGGCACCATCCAGTGCACGCGGCTCGCCCTGCCCGTGATGATCGAGCAGAAGTACGGCCGCATCATCAACCTTTCGACCCAACTCGCCCAGCGGGCGGTGGGCGGGGGCGGCTTCGCCGCCTACGCGGCGACCAAGGGGGCGGTGGAGTCGCTCACGCGCGCGCTCGCCTCCGAGGTGGGCTGCCACGGTATCACGGTGAACGCCATCGCTCCCGGAGGCATCGAGACCGACATGAGCAAGGACGTGATGACCCCCGAGTACCGGACGCGGCGGCTGGCCGAGCTGCCTCTCCGCCGCTTCGGGAGCGTGGAGGACGTGGCGTACTGCGCGGTGGTGCTCGCCTCCGAGGAGGCGGGATATCTCACCGGACAAATCCTGCATCCGAGCGGTGGGTGGGTCTCCGGATGACGCGCCTGCTCGCCGTTCTCACCCTCGCCGTTCTTGCCTGGGCCGCGCGGGCCTCGGGCGCCCGCGAGAGTCGCGTCGTCTGGCGTCACGTGGTGCCGAACTGCCTTCCCCCGCTCCTCGTGCAGTCCACCCTCTTCTTCGCCACTGCCATTCTCTCCGCCGCCTACCTGGGCTTCCTCGGCCTGGGCGCCCAGCCGCCCACGGCGGAGTGGGGAACCATGCTGAGCAAGGCGCGCGATTTCCTCCGGGTGGCGCCGCACGTCTCGATCTTTCCCGGCCTCACCATCATGGTCACGGTGATCGGGCTCAACCTGCTGGGCGACGGACTGCGCGACGTGCTCGATCCGCGCATGCGCATCGCCTGAAAGGAGCAACCCATGCGCTACGTGTGGCCCGAGGGGAAGCAGTCGGCGGTGGTCCTGTCCTTCGACTTCGATGCGGAGTCCGGCTTCTACTTCCGCGAGCCCGAGAAGGCCAAGCGAAGCCTCGCCGACCTCGAGGAGCGGCGTTTCGGCCCGCGGGTGGGGGTGGACCGCATCCTCCGTCTCATGGATCGGCTCAAGCTCCGCGCGAGCTTCTACATTCCGGGCTGGACGGTGGAGCACCATCTCCCGCAGTCGAAGCGCATCCGCGACGCCGGGCACGAGATCGGGGCCCACGGCAACATGCACGAGGCGGTGGGCTTCCTCGACGCCACGCAGGAGGAGGCGATCATGGTGCAGCAGCTCGCCATCCTCCAGGATCATCTCGGGGTGAAGCCTACCGGCTACCGCTCGCCCTCGTGGGACGTAAACACCTGGACCCCCGGCATCCTCAAGCGGCACGGCTTCCTCTACGACACCTCGCTCATGGGCAACGACGTGCCCTACGAGCTTCCCAGCGAGGTGGGGCCGCTGGTGGAGGTGCCCGTGCAGTGGATGCTCGACGACGCCCCGCTCTTCCGTCACGTGTACGGCGCCACCAACGCCATCGCCGATCCCGGACGCGTGCTCCAGATGTGGAGCAAGGAGTTCGCGGCCATGCACGCAGAGAACGGTTGCTTCGTGCTGACCTGCCATCCCTTCGTGAGCGGCCGCGCCTCCCGCATCGCCCTCCTCGAGGAGCTGGTCGCCTACATGCGGCGCTTCCGCGGCGTGTGGTTCACCACCTGCGAGGAGGTGGCGCGCTGGCACGCCGAGGGCAAGACGGCGGCGACCACGCGGGGTGAGAAGAGCCAGCGGCGAGGGAAAGCAGCCAGGCGACAGCGCTAGCCTGGATGATTCACGAACGCGGAACGCCAGGCGGATCGGGGCCCGTCGTCGGGGGCGGGGGAGCGCTCCAGCTGCGTCACCCACTCGCCTGAATCGCCGCCCTGCGGGCGGTGCACAGGCTTCGGGGGTCCTGGGTGAGATGCCGCGGACTGACTCCGACGGCTCCAGGGAGCAAGGCGCGTGGGTTCAGACTGGCGCTGACGTAGCGATTCCGCGACGGCGAAAGCCTGTCCACGATCTGACGGTGTCTGCGACACAGAGACGCTGGTGCAGATTCTGCGTGAATGGTTCGCACGTTGTCCCTTGGTGAGGAAGCTAGCGCGGACCGAGCCACGCGACGACGAGGGTGGCGAGATTGCGCATGGCCACGGGCAGGTTCTGCGCGAAGTGCGAGGACGCCTCGACGGTGGCCTGATCCGTCACCGCGCGCAGCTCCAGATACGGCGTGCCGCTGAACGCGCAGGCGCGGGCCCCGCCGGCGCCTTCCCAGGCCACGGCCAGCGCTCCCGTGGCGAGACGCAGGGCCTGGGCGCGATCGACGGACACGATGTCCTCGTCGCCACTGGCCACGTCGCCGAAGTGGAGGGCGAAGCCCGCCCCGCGCGTGGCCAGCGCTCGCAGGCTCTGGATGGCGGCCGCGTCGCCGTCGAAGACGGGAGCGGGACGCCCCGAGAATCGGCGCTGAAAGTCGTGCTCGACGGTCCGGATACCCACCACGACGTCCCCCACCGCGATGCCCTCGACGAGGGCGCCCGCCGCGCCGGCGCAGATCACCAGGTCCACCTGGTCCGCGTGATCGAGCAGGTGACGCGTGTGGAGGGCGAACTGGGCTTTCCCGTGTCCGCCTCGCGCGAGGACAGCGCCGATCTCGGGCAGGGAGACCACGTCCAGCCGTCCCGCCGCCGTGCGCTCCAGCCGGAGGCCGTCCGCCCGCAGCGCGTCGGAGAGATGGTCGATCTCTGTCTGGAGGGGCAGCACGATCAGCGTCCGCATCAGGTCAGGACGCACGCCGCGCCGCTACTGGATGACCTCGTCAGCCGCGGAGAGCACGTCGGGCGGGACGGTGATACCTAGCGCCCGCGCCGTGCGCAGATTGATCACGAGCTCGAAGCGCGGCTGCTCCACGGGCAGCTCTCCCGGCGGCGTCCCTTTGTCCAAAGCAGCAGCGCGATCAGGCCGACGCGGATCAGGAGCGGCTCGATCACAGGACGCACTGGCCGTCGCGGGCTACCACGCGGCCTCCGCTGACGACCCAGGCCCGGGGCGGCCGCCCCACCACCGCTTCTGCGAGCGTCTCGCCGGGTACCACGACGAAGCTGGCGCGGCAGCCGACGTCGAGGCCGTAGCGCTCGACGCCGAGGACGGCGGCGCCCCCGCGGGTGACCGTGTCGAGCGTGAGATGCAGCAGCTCGTCGGTGCGGAAGCCGTTGCGCCAGGCCAGGATCATGGCGCGCTCCAGCATGTCGGCGTTGCCGAACGGTGTCCACGCATCGCGGATGGCGTCGGAGCCCGAGAACACCGTGACGCCGGCCGCGCGCAGGCGGGCGAGCGGCGGCACTGCGCGATCCCCCGGACCGTGTGTCATGATGGCGATGCGCTGCTCCAGCAGCAGCTCGAGGAGCTGCCCCAGCTCGACCTCGTCGACCATGCCGAGGCAGAACACGTGGCTGACCGACACCTTGCCCGCGAGGCCGAGGGCCCGCGTGCGCTCGACGATCAGGCGGAGCTGAAGCGCGCCGAGAGCGCCCGGGTCGTGGAGATGGATGTCCACGCCCACCCCGTGGCGGGCGGCGATCCCGAAGACGACGTCAAGGTGACCCTTGGGATCGCCGTCCAGTCCCGCGGGATCGATGCCGCCGATCAGATCGGCGCCGTCCTTCACCGCGCGGTCGAGGAGCTCCGCAGTGCCGGGCCGGTTGACGATGCCGCTCTGGGGGAAGGCCACGATCTGGATGGACAGGACGTCCTTGAGCCGCTCGCGGACGGTGCGCACGGCTTCGAAGTTGCGGAGGCCGATCTCCGTGTCGATGTCGGTGTGGTTCCGGAGGTGGAGCGTGCCGCGGCTGATCGCCTGGCGCGCCAGCCGCTCCACCTGCATGTCGACGGCGAGCCGGAGCTCGCGGCGGAGGCGCCGCTCGTTCTCGATGCGTTCGAGCACGGTGGGCCCGGCTTCGTGCGGCCGCCAGGGCAGTCCCCAGAAGGTCTTGTCGAGATGGATGTGGCCGTCCACGAACGCGGGGAGGAGCAGGCCGCCCTGCCCGTCGATCACGGGAACGCCCGCGTGCACCTCGAGGCCCTCGGCGAGTCGCTCGATGACACCCCCGCGCGCGAGGACATCCACGGCGGGACCGGCCATGGGCCGCACGTTCCGGAGGAGGAGATGGCCGGGCATGTCGGGACCTTGAAGGCTCGACACGATCAAGTCAAGGGCCGGGATCTCACGGGCCTTCCAGGTGTGCTACGTTCGGTGCCTCTCGACGTCTGGGGCAGCGGCGCGGTGCATGCAGCTTTTCCTCCAGGGGACAGGACGCGCATGACCATCAAGGGCAGGGCGTACATCGCGGGTATCTTCGAGCATCCCACGCGCAAGGCCGACGACAAGTCGCTCGCCCAGCTCCACGCGGAGTCCGCGCGCGGCGCGCTCGCCGACGCGGGGCTCACCCGCCAGGACGTGGACGGCTACTTCTGCGCCGGTGATGCGCCAGGACTGGGCGGGCTCTCCATGGCCGACTACATGGGGCTCAAGCTCCGCCACATCGACACCACGGAGACGGGCGGGTCGTCCTACGTGATCCACGTCGCGCACGCCGCGGAAGCCATCGCGGCCGGCAAGTGCGACGTGGCCCTCATCACGCTGGCCGGGCGGCCGCGGGCGGAGGGCATGGCCACGGGCACGGCGCCGCGGAACTACGGGGCGGCGCCCGACGTGGCCTTCGAGTATCCCTTCGGTCCCACCGTGGTGAACCAGTACGCCATGGCCGCCATGCGGCACATGCACCAGTACGGGACCACGAGCGCCCAGCTCGCATGGATCAAGGTCGCTGCCTCCCATCACGCCCAGCACAATCCGCACGCCCTGCTCCGCGACGTGGTCACCGTGGACGACGTGGTCAACTCGCCCGTGATCTCTGACCCGCTCCACCGGCTCGACTGCTGCGTCATCACCGACGGCGGCGGCGCCATCGTGGTGGTGAAGCCGGAGATCGCCCGCAGCCTCAAGCGGCCGCGGGTGAAGGTGCTGGGCGCGGGCGAGGCGGTGAAGCACCAGATGGGCGGCCAGGTGGATCTGACCTACACGGGCGCGGTGTGGTCGGGGCCGGCCGCCTTCACGGAGGCGGGTGTGACGCCGGCGGACATCCAGTACGTCTCGATCTACGACAGCTTCACCATTACCGTGCTGATCACGCTGGAGGATCTCGGCTTCTGCGCCAAGGGGCACGGAGGCAAGTTCGTGACCGACGGCAATCTCATCTCGGGCACAGGGCGGCTGCCCTTCAACACTGACGGCGGAGGGCTGTGCAACAACCACCCGGCGAACCGGGGCGGCCTGACCAAGGTGGTGGAGGCCGTGCGCCAGCTCCGCGGCGAGGCCCATCCGAAGGTGCAGGTGAAGGACTGCCGCCTCGCCCTCGCCCACGGCACCGGAGGCTCGCTCGGCACGCGGCACGGCAGCGCCACCCTGATCATGGAGCGGGACTAGTCATGGCGACCCAGGAACGCAAGATCCCCGCCCCGGAGGCGAGCCCCGAGACGCGGCTATTCTGGGAGGCGGCGACGGCAGGCCGCCTGCTCATCGGCACGTGCACGGCCTGTGGTAAGCGGCACTACTATCCGCGAGCCCTCTGCCCCTTCTGCGGCAGCGAGGCCACCGAGTGGATCCCCGCCGCGGGCCGGGGCGCCGTCTACTCCTACAGCGTGATGCGGCGGCTGCCCGTACCCTACGCGCTCGCCTACGTGACGCTCGACGAGGGCGTGACCATGATGACCAACATCGTGGATTGCGATGTCGACGCCATCCGCATCGGCCAGCGCGTGCGGCTCGTTTTCAAGTCCACGGAGGGTGGGCCGCCCGTGCCGATGTTCACCCCCGAGACGAGCTAGCGATCGCCGCGGCGAGACTCTCCGGGCCGCGGCGAATGATCTCGCCGCGGCCCGGGGGCCTTCGGTTACAGCGAGCGGCGCGTCGGCTCTACCGTGGTGGTGGTCGTCTGCTTCCTCGACATGGCCACGATGGCCAGGATCACGATGACGAGGAGCACCGCGCCCACGATGGTCACCACCGTGGGATCCATACCCAGCACCTTCGTCCGCTCCACCTCCACCACGCGCTCCGTCGTCCTCGACTCGTTTCTCACGTCGGTCGACGAGGTCGACTGATTGGAGCCCGGGTTGGTGCTCGGAGACATCTGCGAGGGAGCCGGCGCCGGTGCCGGCTGCGCGGGCTGGCTGGACTGATCCGTCTGCGTCGACGGCGCCGAGGATGGCGCGCTCGAATCCTTCGTGGTGTCCGTGGCCGTCCCCGACTGCGCGCCCGCCAGGCCGGCCGTCAGCGCGATCGAGAGCAGCGTCGTTCCGAATACCGTTGCAAGCGAAGTGCGCATCTCGTGCCCTCCCTGTGTCCGGCGTGTCATGAGTTCGATCCGCTGCCAGGAGGGATGAGCAACCCACATGCCAGTGGGAAGGAGCGCGTCATGCGGGAAGAGAGGCGGGTTGTTTCTTCTCGTGGCACACGCCACAGTGGGCGGGCGACTTCCCGCCCGACGCACCGAGGATGACAGGGCCTCGCAAGTTACCCGGTAGGAGTTACCGAAGCGCGGGTCAGTTGGAATTCTTGACGGTCGCCGCCTGATCCCGGTAGAGGGCAGGGAAGAGCCTCTGGAAGTTCTCGATCTTGGGCAAATCGTTGATCACGATGTAGGGAGAGTCCGGGTTGTTGATCAGGAAGTCCTGATGATAGGCCTCGGCCCGATAGAAGCCTTTGAGCGGGTCGACTCGCGTCACGATGGGGCGTCCGAAGAGCGAGGTCTTGTCGAGCTGGGCGATGTAGGCCTGGGCCACATTCCGCTGCGCATCGTCGGCGTAGAAGATGTTCGAGCGGTACTGCGGCCCCCTGTCGGGGCCCTGGCGATCGAGCTGGGTCGGATCGTGGACCACGGAGAAGAAGATCTGGAGGATCTCGCCGTACGAGACATCCTTCGGATCGAAGCGGATCTCCACCGACTCCGCGTGACCCGTGGTGCCGCGGCTGACCGTCCGGTAGTCCGCCGTCTCCCTCGTGCCGCCCGCGTAGCCCGACAGCACCGTGCGGACGCCGCGCACGTGCTGATAGACCCCCTGGACGCCCCAGAAGCAGCCGCCGGCAAGCACCGCGGTCTGGAGAGGACCCGACACCTTCGGATTGTCCAGGGCAGGAGCGGGAATGACCACCGCTGTCTCGCCGGCGTGCGCGCGAGCCGGCAGACAGAGAGCGAGCATCACGAGGACGGTCATGAGCTGGATCGTCCACTTCCTGGTCTCGGACATCGATGGCCTCCTGGTCTTGCGATCCGGCTAGGGCGCGAGGAGATTCCTGGCCCGGGCGAACTGAGCGCACCCTTGGGGCGCGCTACGGGTACTCGACGATCTCGGCGCGCGTGTAGGCCCGGCGGATCTGCCCGTCGTGAAGCACGAGCTGACCGTCGAGTACCTCGTAGCGCACGGTCGTGGCGTCTCCCGGACCCGGGCCGAGGGTGAGCTGATCGCCGGCGGCGCTCCAGCGGCCGCGGTCCGAGCGGATGGGGAGCCGAAAGACGACGCGGCCGTCGGGCGTGTAGAGGAAGAAGGCCGTCGGGCCCGTCTCGTGCGGCGCGGTCCACACGCCCACGATGGGCGGATCCTGCGCCCCGCCCAGCCGCTTGCGGGTGAGCGTCGTCTCGGCGCCGCTCCGCGCCTCGCGCTGGATCATGACGTCGCCCTCGAAGCGGATGGTCATGGACTGGACCTCGCTGCTCCCGCTCGGCGCGCGGAAGGTCGTGGTCAGCTGGGGGCCCTGCAACCGGTAGGTCAGCTCCACGAGGGCGGCGATCCACCGGATCATGGTGCCGTCGGCCCGCAGCTCGATCACCTGGCCGAGGCCGCCCACGGATCGTGTCACCGATTCCCAGCGCCCGAGGAGCGGCTCCGGAGCGTCGCCGGGTTCCCCGCGTGACGCAGCAGCGACCGAGCCGGCGAGGACGACGACGGCGACGAGCA
>JBKOVG010000051.1:0-2392 GCA_046723845.1 Candidatus Methylomirabilota bacterium
AAGCTGGATTGTCGGAGACTCCTGATCCGTCCTGCTCCAATCCTTGCACCGTGTACCCAGATCTTAGCTTCAGGAGTTCCGCCACCGCGGCCGCCGCCTCGGCTTTCTGCCCGCGCCACGCGTACGCAGAGGCGAGATCGACGTAGGCGAACCAGAACGTCTTACCGGTGGCAATCGACTTGTTGCACCATTCTATTGCCGAAGTGTCGTGGGCCAGATGCGTGTGTGCGTGGCAGAGGACGAAGTACCAGACATACAACTCAGGATCGCGCGGACTCAAACGTATCGCCTTCTCGACCGGCGCCAACGCCTCCGCTGCGCGACCAGTCACAATCAAGTTCCGCGCCCGTCCAACGTATGCAACCGCATGGTTGCGATCCAGGGCGATGGCCCTATCGTACGTCGCAAGCGCAGCATCAAACCGGTTCAAGAGCCCCAGAACCTCGGCCTTCACGGAATGGGCCTGGACGGAGTTGGGCGCGGTGGAAATGGCCCGCGTGGCTGCTTCGTCGGCACGGGCTAGCACCTGGGCAGGTTCGGGATCCCAACGGTTGCGGTAGATGACCGTGAGGGCCTGGGCGAGCCCGACTCGGGCCTGACCGTTAGCGGGATCGATTCGAAGAGCATCCTCGAACAACGCGACGGATCTCTGCACGTCGTCCTTGTTCGTCGGCCCTCCATTCAAGACGGACCAGCCACGCATGGTGAGGTCCACCGCATCCGGGTTGGCGTGCTGCGCCCGGCGCCCCTCGACATTGACGAGCTCGACACTGAGCATCCGGGCAAGGCGATTCGCGATGCCGAAGTTGTCCTGGGAGCTCGCCACCGTGAGTTGATCAACATCCATCTGTTCGGACCACAGATATGCGCCGGTGCCCGCGTCGATGAGCCGCGCGTTGACGCGGATCGTGCCTCCCATCCGGCGTGCACTGCCCTCGAGCACATACCGGACACCCAACTCGCGGCCAATTTGCCGGGCATCGACCGCCTTGCCCTTGAACGTGAACGCAGTGTTCCTGGAAATCACGAAACTTCCGGCAATTCGCGACAGATCACTCGTCAGGTCTTCGGTGATGCCGTCGGCAAAGTAGTCCTGGCTCGGATCACCACTCAGGTTCGTGAAGGGCAGCACGACGATCGAGAGACGCGGCGCCTCGGTGCTGTCTGCTCGGTGGCGTGGAAGGAAGGGCGAGCCCATCCACCAAGCTGCTCCCGCTCCGAGGAGAGTCAGGAGCGCCGCCACCATGCCCCACACGGTCCAACGCCTGCGGTCCGTTGTGGCGGGAGGCCTGGCTGGCGTAGGCACAGCCCCGGACGAGGATCCTGGGATGTGGAGCCGATAGATTCGCACTGGCTGCTCGATGTTCTTGACCTGCCGCTCGCCCAGATCCTCGAAGCGGAGGGGCAGCTTGCCGCGGACCTGGTCGTAGACGGTATTCGATGCCAGCACGCCACCCGGCTCAGCCAGGGCCTCCAGCCGGGCCGCGATGTTGATGCCGTCACCGTAGATCCGGCTTTCGTCGTGGATCACATCTCCCAGATTGATCCCGATGCGAAACCGCATGCGGCGACTCTCGGGCACCCGGAGGTTGCGCTCGGCCATCACGGTCTGAATCTCGACCGCACACTCGATGGCGCCTATGACACTGGGGAACTCAGCCATGATGCCATCGCCGGCGGTGTCGATGATCCGCCCACCGTGCTGGCCGATCAGCGGCAGGATCACGCCCTGATGGGCCTTGAGGTCGCGCACGGTGGCGGGCTCGTCCTCATGCATGAGCCGGCTGTAGCCCGCGATATCGGCGGATAGAATGGCGGCGAGCCGGCGGTTTATTGAGGCCTTCTCACCCATGACGTGTCCTCTGCGCTCGCACAGGCGAGCAGGTGGTAGTGTGGCACATCGCACTGCGGATCGCGAGGACGGTGCCATACGCTGAGAGCCAAGGGAGATAGCTACCGATGTGGCATCGGCTCCTGGAGCGCGGCCGGCGTCCGAGTCTGGGAGGTTATGTCACGGGGAGGGAGGCCACGGCGGGGGCTCACGCCGCCGGAGCGTCCTAGTGAGCCCAAGTGATACCGCGAAGTGGCACTATTTCGGCACCGGGGTTCGACAGGTTCCCCAGTGGTGCCCCCGGGGTGGCTCGTGCGCCGAGCGGAACCTGTCAACAAGAATGAGAGTGTGCCGTGCAAGGTCAGTCAACGCAGCCGGTGAAAGTCCGGTCCAAGGAGGTGTCGGTACACCTTGTTAGCTCCCGGGAGGCGGGAAGGGCGACCGACCCGTCGAAGCCTCGGGGACAGAGATCCGCCTTGGGCGGGTCAGCGAGCGTACGGGCCGCAACGCGAGTGAAGCCTGAGCAGGCCCCGAAAGATTGAATGCGAGCGCCGAGTCTCC
>JBKOVG010000120.1:0-11980 GCA_046723845.1 Candidatus Methylomirabilota bacterium
GTGGCGGGCGCTGCGGTCGGCGCGGCTGGCGGGGCCATCGCCGGCGGCGGCTCGGGCGCCGGCAAGGGTGCGGCCATCGGCGGCCTGGTGGGCGCGGGCGGCGGCACGCTGTACGGGCTCAATGAGAACCGCAAGCACGACGAGCAGTACCGTGAGGCGTATTCGGCATGCATGCGCTCGCACGGCTACGTCGGCTAGGTCCCGGAAGGAGGGAGCGATGAGACACGCGCTTCGACTGACTTCGCTGGCCGCGCTCGCGGTTGTCGCGGCGGCCGGCTGCACGATCCCGCCTCAGCCCGGCGCGCCGGCGGCCCCGGCGGCGGAGATCGTGCCGGCAGATGGGCGGGTGACCATGTACGGGACCAACCTCGACGAGGCGCTTAGGAATCCGGAGATCGGTGGCAAGGTTCGCGCCATGTTCGGCCCGGACTGGACGGGCGGCCAGCTCGCCCCCACGGGAGCGCGGCCGTACTTCGTGGGGAGCACGCCCCCGCGGCGCGTTCGCATCGAGGGCGCCGACTACATCGCCTACACGGGCTGCCTGCCGGGCGACTGCGCGACCCGACCCGTGGTGCTCCTGATCCGTGAGGGCGGCGAGGACATCATCGCCCGCCTCGACGACGGCGGCTTCTCGCACTACTACACCTACGGCAACGTTGGCCGCGATGCGGCCCGCCTCATCGCGGACAGCGGGATGCGCGCGCTCGCGCCTTCCCGGACCTCTTAGCTTCGCGGCGTCCCGTCGAGCCTACGCGGCCTTGTCGCTGCCCGCGACCCGCGGTCGCGTGGGCTCGATGAGGATCAGCTCGGCATTCGTCGCCCCCTCGAGCGCCTTCCTGATCGAGTTCTGCAGCCGTGTCACCGCGGCCTCGATCTGCGCGGTCGTGAGATGCGGGCGGAAGTGCACGCCGAGGGCGACGAGGATCTCGCGCGGCCCCATGTGCATGGTGCGCAGGTCGACCACGTCGAGGACGTCGTCGTCCTCCCGGACGAGGCGCCGGATCCGCGCCTCCACGGCGGCGGGCGCCGCCTCCCCGAGGAGCAGCGAGTAGTTTTCCAGCGCGAGCAGCACCGCCACGGCCACCAGCAGCGTGCCGATCACGATGGAGGCGGCGGCGTCCCAGAGGATCGCTCCCGTGATCTGACTGAGCCAGATGCCGAGGGCGGCGATGCCGAGGGAGACGAGCGCCGCGGTGTCCTCGAAGACGACAGTGGGCACCGTGGGATCTCGGTTGTCACGCCAGAACCCGCGGAGGCTCTTCCGGCCTCTCGCGGCGGCGAGGGCTCGCCACGCCACGACGAGCGAGCTCGACTCGAACACGCAGGCTCCCACGAGCACCGCATAGGACCACCAGCGTGAGCCCTCGTGGGGACTGCCATGCAGGAGCTTGCGCACGCCCTCCCAGATGGAAAAGGCGCCGCCCAGGCTGAAGAGCATGAGCGACACCACGAAGGCCCAGAAGTACACGTCGCGGCCGTGGCCGAATCCGTGGGCGCGATCCGGCGGGCGCTCGCTCAGCCGCAATCCCAGGAAGAGGAGGACCTGGTTGCCCGTGTCGGCGACGGAGTGAAACGTCTCGGCGACCATGGCCGCGCTGCCCGTGGACACGGCCGCCACACCCTTCATCACCGCGAGGGCGGCGTTGCCGAGCAGCGCCGCCATGACTGCCGTTTGCGACTCCGCCATCCTGCGATCGGGAGCGGGCTAGGAGAGACGAGGCCGCCCGCTCACGGCCGGGCCGTCTCGAAGGTGTTGCACTGGTTCGCGTCGCCCGAGTCGAGGCCCGCCCGGAACCAGCGCACGCGCTGGGCGGACGAGCCGTGGGTGAAGGATTCCGGCGACACGCGCCCTCTCGACTGCTGCTGGAGGCGGTCGTCGCCGATGGCGGCCGCGGCGCCCAGGCCTGCCTCCACGTCGCCGGGATCGAGGAGATTGCGCTGCCGCGCGTAGTGCCCCCACACCCCGGCAAGACAGTCGGCCTGGAGCTCCACGCGCACGGAGAGCGCATTGCTGCGTGCCTCGGAGGCGCCGCGACGCTGCTGCGCCACCTTCTGGGTGATGCCGAGCTGGTTCTGAACGTGATGGCCCACCTCGTGGGCGATCACGTAGGCACGCGCGAATTCGCCGGGGGCGCCGAAGCGTCGGGACAGATCCTCGAAGAACGATCGATCCAGGTAGACCTTGTCGTCGGAGGCGCAGTAGAAAGGTCCCACCGCGGAGCTGGCCATACCGCAGGCGGAGTCGACGGCGCCGCGGAAGAGCACGAGCTTCGGCGGCTGATACTCGCGCCCCATCTGCTGGAAGATGCCGCTCCAGGTGTCCTCGGTGTCGCCCAGGACCCGCGCGATGAATTCCTTGGTCTCGTCGCGCGCGCCCGGCGCGGAGCTCGAGGGCGGCGGCGCGCTCTGGGTCGGCGCCGAGGGAGACTCGCCCCCCTGCAGCGACACGAGCACGTCCAGGGGGTTGAGACCGAGGAACCAGCTGATCGCCAGAACCGCGATCAGGCCGACTCCGCCCAGCTTGAATCCGCCGCCGAGTCCGCCCACGGAGACGGACTCGCGGTCCTCCACGTTCCTGCTGCCCCGCATGTCTCCCCAGCGCACGGTAGGCCCTCCTTTTTCTCCTCCTTGCAAAGCCCAAGCCCACTGTACAAGGTTCCCGGCGCCGCCGCCTGCCGATGCCGCTGCTAGGATGGCAATATGCCGAAACGTAGTGCCGGCCTGCTCATGTTCCGGCGGAAGGGCGACGGCCTCGAGGTGCTGCTCGTCCATCCGGGCGGTCCGTTCTGGAATAACAAGGATCTGGGCGCCTGGACGATCCCCAAGGGCGAGCACGACGCCGGCGAGGAAGCACTCGCCGCCGCCGCGCGTGAATTCCAGGAGGAGACCGGGATCGAGCCACGCGGGCCCTTCATCGAGCTCGCCCCGGTCAAGCAGGCGGGGGGCAAAGTGGTGGCGGCCTGGGCCTTCGAGGGCGACGTCGACCCCGCCGCCATCCGCAGCAACACCTTCTCGCTCGAATGGCCGCGCGGATCCGGGCGCTTTCAGGATTTTCCCGAGGTGGATCGAGCAGAATGGTTCTCTCTCGACGACGCCAGGCGCAAGATCCTCGGCGGCCAGGCGACACTGCTCGAGGAACTGGCTTCGAAGATGATCTGAGGCGGTGATTGGTACCGCGTGACCCGGTACTTCCTTCCCGCTCTTCCGGATGCGGCCGGGTGCGGCGCAAGATTCCCCGGCCTTCGCGCGGTTTGTCGCGCCGTCAGCCCCGGCATGGTCCTTGCGAATGACGCCTGCGTCACACGACCCCGGCAACCCCAACCGCGACCTCGGGTCGCTCGAAGGAGCTCAGCATGCAACTCGGGCAAGCGACGCAGGCGGACACGGCGCGGACGATGAACGTAGGAGATGGCGAGCGCATCGCCTCCATCACCCTCGGAGCGGGGATGCTGGCCTTCGGTCTCCTCCGACGCTCGCGTGTCGGCTGGGGCCTGGCCATCACCGGCGCGGGGCTCGTGTACCGAGGCCTCTCGGGAAACTCCCTGCTGTACCGCGCCCTCGGCATCGACCGCGCGGCGGAAACTCGCGGCAAGCTCGGCGTCAAGATCGAGCGCGAGCTCTCCATGGAGGAGCCGGCGGAGAAGCTCTACCGGTTCTGGCGCGACGTGCGCAACCTTCCCACCATCATGCCCAACGTCGAGTCGGTGACCATGCTCTCGGACACCCGCTCGCACTGGGTGGTCAAGGGCCCCCTGGGCACCAATTTCGAGTGGGACGCGGTGATCATCAACGACAAGCCGAACGAGCTGATCGCCTGGCGGACGGAGGGCGCGAGGGTGGAGTCCGCCGGCTCCGTTCACTTCGACGCGAGGCCGGACGGCAGCACCCTCGTACGGGTGTCGCTCCAGTACAACCCGCCGGGCGGCGAGCTCGCCCACATGATCTCGGCTCTCTTCGGCGAGGATCCGGGCGCGCGCATCGAGGAGGACTTGACGCGCCTCAAGGACGCCCTGGGTCGCGCCCACGAAGACCGCGACGGCATCCAACCCGCGTCGGCCAGCACGCTCGGCTATCAGCCGAAAGGGCCCAGCACCTTCCGTTAGCTTCGCGTACAGGCCGGGGCACGTCCCGCGTGGAGGACGTGCCCCGGGGCGGCCGGCTACTGCCCTTCCCCCCACGCGCAGGTTCAGGAGCCCGCGAGGTAGACGGCGCCGTGCGTCTCGCACCATTGCCGGTCCGCGAGATCGGAGGCGCTCGATCGCGTGCAGGTGCCGTCCGAGAAGGTGCCGCCCGCGCCCGCGCAGATGGCGGCGGAGCCCGAGCATCCACAGAGGGATCCAATCCAGACGAGGAGCGCGGTGGCTCCCGGCGCGAAGTGACGCATGTCGCGGCGAGACTGGCAGAGCCCTCCGGCCAAGTCAAACCCGCATCGTCTTGACCAAGCCTTCTCCGCTACGTACGATGCCCCGATGGCCGGCGAGCTGGCAGCGGGAACAGCGGAGCGTCAGATCGCGCGCCTCGTCCTCGAGGCGGAGCGCGACTATCTCCACGCGGCGCTCGCCTTCGTTGGCGGAGTGACGCGGCAGCTCGGCCTGGGCCCGGAGGATCTCGCCGCCCTCGAGCGCGCGCTCCAGGAAGTCTGTCTCAACGTCATCGAGCACGGCTTCGAGCCGGGGGCGCCGGGCCGGTTCGACGTGATCCTCCTACGGCGTCCCGGCCAGCTCGTGGTCGCGGTGGAGGACCAGGGCGTTCCCTTTGATTGGGCCCGCCTCGAGGTAGGACACGCCCCCGCCGCGCCTTCCCTCACCGTAGGAACCGACGCCGTCCGATTCCTCAACCTGGGGATGCTGGGCAACCGGGTGGAGATCGTCAAGCACCTGCCCTACGACCACATCGAGCGCTACGTCGCGGCGGGCGCCGTGGCGCCGCCCGCGCGGACGACCGAGCCGTCGACGGCACCCGTGAGCGTGCGCGCGATGACCGCGGAGGACGCCGTGGCCGTGGCGCGCTGCACCTACGCCGTGTACGGCTACAGCGTGCCCGACGAGTATCTCTACGTCCCCGACCGGATGCGCGAGATGCTCGCAAGCGGCCTCCTCGACGTGTGCGTGGGCGCGACAACCGAGGGGGAGATCGTGAGCTGCCTCACCCGCGAGGTGGCGCAGGCGGGCGCCCCTGTCGGCTACCTCGGGGAAGGCATGGTCGATCCTCGCTTCCGCGGCCATCGTCTCCTCGAGACGATGCTCCGCTTCGTCGAGAGCCGGGCCGCCGCCCAGGGCATGCTCGGGCTGTACGGAGAAGCGGTGACGGTGCATCCCTTCTCGCAGAAGAGCAATCTCGCCCTGGGCTTCGTGGAGACGGGCATCCAGCTCGCCGACGAGGCGCCATCTGTGAACTTCAAGCAGATCGACAGTGCGCCGGAGGGCACGCGCACCGCCACCGTGCTCAATTTCCTCAGGACGCGCCCAGGGCCGCCGCGCTCCGTCTACCTGCCCGCCCGGCACCAGGCGATGATCCAGCGCATCTACGAGCACGGCCGCTTCGAGCGTCGCCTGGAGACGGCGCCCGCCTCCCCGCCGGCCGGCGCCGCCCAGCTCAGCGTGGAGGTATTCCCGAAGTGGAGCGAGGCCTCCCTCCGCGTCACCGCCTACGGCGCCGACCTCGTCGACCTCGTGCGCTTCCGCCTGCGCGAGCTCAAGCTCCACCGCATCGACTGGATCGGCCTCGATCTGCCCCTGGGCCACGCTGCCGCGCAGACGCTGTGCCCGCAGCTCGAAGGCCTCGGCTTCTTCTTCGCGGGCATCATTCCCGAGTTGGTGGGCGAGGACGTGCTGCGCCTGCAATATCTCAACGAGGTGGAAACGGACCTTGCCTCCGTGCAGCTCGCTTCCGACTTCGCCCGCGAGCTCTTCGAGTACGTGACGGAGGCGATGCGCGGATCGGGCGTCTAGTCAGCCGTCGGCGCCGTCGCGCCGATTGACCGCCGAAGGGCCGGTGGTACGATCGCCTCGTGGACGGCACTCGGCGCTTCGTCATCGTGGGAGCCGGCCTCGCCGGGGCCAGCGCCGCCGCCGCTCTCCGCGAGGGCGGCTTCAATGGCCAGATCCTCCTCGTCGGCGCAGAGCCGCACCCGCCCTACCATCGCCCGCCACTCTCCAAGGCCTATCTCCGCGGCGAGGCGCGCTTCGAGGAAGGGCTGGTCAATCCCGCCGACTTCTACGCGCAGCAGCGCATCGAGCTCCGCCTCGGAGCGCGAGCGAGCTATCTTGATCCCGCGCGCAAGGTGGTGGAGCTGGACGGTGGCGCGGTGGTCCCCTACGACCGGTTGCTCGTGACGACGGGCGGCCGCAATCGCGCCCTCACCACGCCGGGAGCCGACCTGCCCGGCGTGTTTCAGCTCCGCACCGCGGAGGACTGCGATCGCATCCGTGCCGCCGCCCAGCCCGGCCGCCGCGCCGTCGTGGTCGGGCTCGGTTTCATCGGCTGCGAGGTCGCCGCCTCGCTCCGCCAGATGAAGGTGTCGGTGGCGGCCATCGAGGGCCTGCCCGTCCCGCTCGCCCGCGTGCTGGGCCGCGAGGTGGGCCGCGTGCTCGCGGACATCCACCGCGACAAGGGCGTGGAGGTGATCCTCGAGGACACCGTGGCCACCTTCGAGGGCGCGGGTCGCGTGGAGCGCGTGCGCACGGGCAAGGGGCGCTCCCTCGAATGCGACTTCGTGGTGGCGGGCGTGGGCATCGTGCCCAACGTCGAGCTCCTCGCCGCGGCGGGGGCGGCCGTGGACAATGGTGTGCTCGTCGACGAGCGCTGCCGCACCTCCCTCCCCGACGTGTACGCGGCGGGCGATCTCGCCAATCACCTGCACCCGCTCTTCGGACGGCTGCGCGTCGAGCACTGGAACAACGGCTACCGCCAGGGCCGCGCGGCCGCCCATGCCATGCTGGGCGGCCCCGAGCCCTACGACTATCTCCACACCTTCTGGTCCGATCAGTACGAGCACCTGATCGAGTACGTGGGCTTCGCGGCGAGCTGGGATCGCCTCGTCTTCCGCGGCGACCCCGCGCGGCGCGCCTTCCTGGGCTTCTACCTCAAGGACGGACTCATCCGGGCCGCCGTCGGGCTCGACCGCGGCGGCGATCCGGAAGACACGAAGGCGCCGGGCGAGCTCGCGGCCGTGGCCGATCTCATTCGCGATCGGGTGCGGGTCGATACGGATCGGCTCGCCGACGAGGACGTACCGCTGGCCCGACTTCGTGGCCAGTAGGCGGGCCCGGCGACCCGCCGTCGCCACGCAGCTGCGACGGCTCCGCCGCGATGAGCTGCCGCTCGACACCGTGCGCCTCGCCCGCTACCTCATCGGGAAGACGCTGGCCCACCTGACGCGCGGGGGCCACGTGGTGAGCGGGCGCATCGTGGAGACGGAAGCGTATCCCCCGCGCGATCCGAGCGGGCATGCCTTCCGCGGTCACACCGCGAGCAACCACTCGCTCTTCCTGGAGCGCGGGTTCGCCTACGTGTACTTCGCCTACGGCTCCTCGTTCATGATGAACGTGAGCAGCGACCGCGGCGGGGTGGGAGCGGGCGTGCTCATCCGTGCGCTGGAGCCGCTGGACGGCATCGCCCTCATGCGCCGGCGCCGTCACCGGACCGCGCTGCGTGACCTCTCTTGCGGCCCCGGGCGCACCGCGGCTGCCCTGGCCATCGACAAGCGCCTCGACGGCGTTGACCTGTGCGGACGGAACGCGCTGTGGCTCGCCGCCGCCGCGAGGCGGCGCGGCGACATCGGCGTGTCGCACCGCATCGGCATCAGCCGCGCCGTCGACTGGCCCCTCCGCTTCTACGAGCGGGGCAGCCGCTTCGTGAGCGGCCCCCCCCTCTGAGCGATCAGGCCTTACCCACCCGGAGGCGGGCGAACGCAGCGAGTCCCAAGAGCCCGGCCCCCAAGAGCAGGAGCGGGGCGGGAGCCGGGATGGCCCGCGGCTCGCCGTAGAGGAAATCGTCCATCACCACGACGTCGACGGTCGGACTCTCGGACGGTCCAAGGGCGGTCGTGCCGGTGACGATCCTCACGCTCGTGATCAACCCCTCTCCCGGCCCTAGCAAAACGCCGAGGAAGGAAAACGTCTGATTACCCGGGAACGTCGGAACGGCGAGCGGACCGATTCCTCCCGCGGTTGTCGCAAAAGCGATGGATGTCCCCGCCAGGTCGACGTCGGAGAACACGACTCCGAACCCGCTCACGCCTGCCGGTGTGGTGCCGCCCGTGCCCGGGATGGAAAAGACGCCATCGGTAATATTGCTGCCGATCGGCGCGAACAGGCGGTTCGGGCTGAAAGGGGCGAAGAGCGCGGCATACTGGGGATTGATCAGGTCGAGACTCAGCGCACCGCCCGTAGCCGCCGCCTGGGTCAGGCCCGTCCCCGGCGTCGTGAACGTGGCACCGCGTGTGTTCTGGAAGGTCGTGAATGGAGTGACGGGGGCTGTGCCGTCGATGACGGGCGGACCGCCGCCGTCCCAGTTGATTTCGCGCCGGCCACTGAACAGCGGCCCCGCGTTGTTGCCGTTGTTGGGGTTGCCCAGCCCCGCCCGGAACAGGTCGACGGTGTCCGTGATCGCCGCCGCGTTTGCCCCACTGTCTGAGAAGATGCTGAATGCCTGAGCGGGGGCGGCCCACGCGAGAGCGGTGACGAGCAGCGCGACGATCAGAAGATTACTGGACTGTCCTGACGTCATGGGCGAATCCTCCTTCTTCCGTCGGGCGAAGCATGGCGCGAGTGCCGATATCCGCGAGAGGTCCTGGATCGTACCTGCCTCGCGCACCGCCGACAACAAAAAACCGCTCGTGTGTCGAAAAAAATTACGGCGACATCGGAAGTTTCTTCCCGCCCGCCAAGCGCTTGGATTCGTGGGCCAGCCGAGCTTGCCGAGGCGGCGACGCTATGTCACTCTTTGCCCACGCGGAACCCGAAGCGGTCATTCTCACCATGAGGGGACGCCATGGCCATGAAAGTTCTCGACATCACACAGGACGACAACGTCGGCGCGCGTGTGGGTGACAAGCTCAAGGGGCGCGTGGCCTTCGTCACGGGCGGCACGCGCGGCATCGGCGCGGCCATCTGCCGCAGCCTCGCCAGTCAAGGCGCGGTGCTCGCCGCAGGCTACGCGGGCAACGACAAAGCGGCGGGTGAGTTCCGCGAGGCCTTCGCAGGCACGTACGGCACGCCCGTGAGCATCCACAAGGGCAACGTGGGAGAGCCCGGCGATTGCCGCCGCACCATCGACGAGGTGATCACGGCGCACGGACGGCTGGACATCCTGATCAACAACGCGGGAATCACCAGCGACAAGACCGTGCTCAAGATGGCCGACGACGACTGGTTCAAGGTGCTCAACGTGAATCTCTCCGGCGCCTTCTTCCTCTCCCAGGCCGCCCTCCGCCACATGGCGGAGCGCGGGAGCGGGCGCATCGTCAACGTGTCGAGCATCATCGGCGAGATGGGCAACATCGGCCAGGCGAACTACGCCGCCTCCAAGTCGGGGCTCTTCGGCCTGACCAAGACCCTGGCGCGCGAGGCCGCCTTCCTCCTCGCCCGCGCGAACAAGCTCACCGATCCCGCGGGCATCGGCCTCACCGTGAACACCGTCACCCCGGGCTTCGTGGCCACGGAGATGCTCGAGCACATCCCGGAGAAGGTGATGGAGAAGCTGCTCACCCAGATTCCCCTCGGCCGCCTGGGCCGGCCCGAGGAGGTCGCGCGCGTCGTGCACTTCCTCGCTGCCGACGCGTCCTCCTACATCACGGGACAGGTGTGGGGGGTCAACGGTGGCATGGACATGTGACCCACCCTCCACTCCTCGTCCCGCTGCATCAGGAAGAACAGTCCGCATTCCATGCCGCTCCTCTCGTCCGGGCCGGCGGTCTCAGTCACCGCACGGGATATGGTGCACGAGCCTGCCTCACGCCTCTGGCAGATCGCCGGAGACGATCTCGCCCCCGATCATGGTCAGGCGCGGGGCGAGACCGGCGATGGCCGTCTCCGCGCAGCGGAAGGGATCGTCGTCGAGGGCGATCAGATCCGCGCGCCGCCCCACCTCGAGCGATCCCTGATCCGCCTCGAGACCGATGGACCGCGCGTTCCAGGTGGTGAAGGCGCGCACTGCCTCGTCGCGCGTCATGCGCTGGCCGGGCTGCCAGCGCGGATCCTCGCCCAGCCGAGGCCGCCGTGTCACCGCGGCGTGGAGTCCGTGGAAGGGATTGGCGTCCTCCACGGGGAAGTCGGAGCCGCCCGCGATGTACGCTCCCGCGTCCAGCACCGATCGCCAGGCGTAGGCGCCCTCGAGGCGCTCGGGGCCGAGGCGCTCGCCGGCCCAGCGCATGTCCGAGGTGCAGTGGGTGGGCTGCATGCTCGGCACCACGCCGAGCCGCGCGAAGCGTGGAATGTCCGCGGGAGCGAGGATCTGGGCGTGCTCCACGCGGAGATGCGGGCGCGGGCCGTTGCCGGCCAGCACCTTCTCGAAGACGTCCAGCACGAGCGTATTGGCGCGATCGCCGATGGCGTGCACCCAGACGTGGAAGCCGCGGCTCACCGACTCGCGGGTGACGCGCTCCACCTCCTCGGGCGGCACGAGGACCAGCCCGCGGTTGGCGGGATCGTCGCAGTAGGGCGCATGAAGGGCGGCGCCGCGGGAGCCGAGGGCGCCGTCGAGCCAGAGCTTGATCGCCCCCACGGTGAGCTGCCCGTCGCCCACGGAGGCAGGCGCGCCGCGCTCCCGATACTGGCTCCAGGCCTTCTTCCCGCTGAGCGCCGCGAACACACGGAAGGGAAAGCGGCCACGCTCGATGAGGCGCGTGTACGCGGCGATGGCGGCGAGGTCGAGGCCGGGCTCGTGCGCGCCCGTGAGGCCCTTGGTGAGGCACTCGGCGATCACCGCCTCCACCGCCTCGTCGAAGCGCTCCTCTGACGGCGGCGGCACCAGCGCCCGGATCAGATCCTGCGCGAGATCGACGAGGAGGCCGGTCGGCTCGCCATCCTCGTCCTTCAACACGAGGCCGCCCTCGGGATCGCGCGTTGCACTGGTGATGGCGGCCTGGGCGAGGGCGGCCCCGCTCGCCCACGTGGCGTGCCCATCCACGCGTACGAGGGCGACAGGATGCCCGGGCGCCGCGCGGTCGAGCGAGGTCCGCGAGGGGAAGCGCTGGCCCGGCCAGCGCGTCTGATCCCAGCCGCGGCCCGCGATCCACTCACCCGGTCTCCGGCGCGCGGCGGCGGCGCGCACCATGCCGGCGATCTCCTCCTCCGAGCCCGCGGCGGAGAGATCGAGCTCGAGGCGCGCCCGGGCCAGGAGCATGAGATGACCGTGCCCGTCCACGAGCCCGGGCAGCACGGCGCGGCCGCGCAGGTCGAGGGTGCGCTCGCCGGCGGCCGGATTGATCTCGCCGCGCGCGCCCGCGAAGGCCACCCGCCCCTCGCGGACCACGAGCGAGTCGACGATGGAGCCGCGGGAGTCCATGGTGTGGATGCGCGCGTTGGTGAGCAGCATGCTACTGGAGGAGCTGGAAAGTCGAGGACTGGCTGGTGCGGGTCTTGATGGTGAAGATGGCGATCACGGGTAGCACGTCGCGTCGCATGGCGTCGGGCAGCGGCGGATAGCGGTCCGACTGCCTCACCGCGCTCATGGCCGAGATGTCGAGGAGATGCTCGCCCGAGGACTCGACGATCTCCGCCTTGAGGAGCTGGCCGTCCTTGCCGATGTGGAACTCGATGACGAGCCGGCCGCTGATCTCGCGAGGGTTTGGCTCGTTGGGGAAGCGCCAGTTCGAATAGATGCGCTGCCGCACCTTCTGCATGTAGTCGCGATAGTTTGGATCGGGCGTGTCGAGAGGCACCGGCTGCCCCACCACGCCGCCCTGGCTTCCCTGGTAGTAGCTGCTCCCTCCACTGCCCTTGATCGGCGAGTCGAAGGTGGGCGCCGGCCGCGGCAC
>JBKOVG010000220.1:0-7005 GCA_046723845.1 Candidatus Methylomirabilota bacterium
CGAGCGGCCGCCACTGGACGTAGGCCTTGGTGTAGTAGTTGATTCCGATGAAGTCGGCCGTCTTTCTTCCCCGCGCCTCCTGGACCTGGTCCGCGTAGGGAATCATGCCCACGACCCCGAAGTGCTGCTTCCGGCCGGTGACCGCGTCGAGCCATGCGCGGTTGTAAAAGCGGTCGAAAATCCGGGAAAGAACCTTCTCGGCCCAATGCCATCTCCGGTCCGGGAGAAAATCGAGCATGTTGTGCGCGATTCCCACTTGCAGGGGCCAACCCTTCCAGGGACCCTTCCGCTCGCGCGACTGCGAGTGCAGGAGATCATAAGCGAGGACGTGCGCTCTCAGCAGTTGGTGAGAGGCCTGGGACGCGAGATGGGGCGCCCACTGGCCCGGAGGCATCAAGGTTCCTAGGTAGCTTCCCGCGACCAGCACCATGGGTTCGTTGATCGTGCACCAGAGCGGGATCCGGGGCCCGAAGGCCTCGATCACCCTCGAGACGTAGGCCGCGAACTTCTCGGCTGCCCCGGATTGGGTGAACCCGCCCTTCTCGGCGAACCAGCGGGGCGACGTGAAATGATGGAGCGTCAGCATCGGAAGGAGCCCCAACCGCTCGCACTCGGAGACGATCTCGCCGTAGCGGTCCAGGGCGACAGTGTTCCACAGCCCCTCTTCGGGCTCGAGCCGTGACCACTCGATCGAGAATCGGTAGCTATTGAGTCCGAGAGAGGCGGCCAACTGAAGATCTTCGCGGAAGCGATTCCAATGATCAGTGGCGTCTCCGGATCTCACACCCCCTTCGACATGGCCTTCGGCCTCCCATGCCCACCAGTCATTGTGCTCGTTTCCACCCTCGATCTGATGGCTGCTGGTCGCCGCGCCCCACAGGAACGACCGTAGCTTGCTTTTCATCGCTCCCAGATTCTAGTCGGCGAGAACGCTTCGAGCAACCCGCTATCCTCATCCTTTGCTGTTCCTCAATCTGATGGCGCCTGGGTTTCGCGTACCCGGAAAGCGCCAAGGACTGCCCTGGTAAAACGGGCAACGCGCTGGCCGACGCGCAGGTCAACGTCGATGCCCGCGCGTATTGGGACGGGCCCATTCTCGAGCAGTGCGCGGCGGTCAAGAACCGCCACTACTTCTTTGAGCTGACCCCGGACGTCGGCGTGAAGAACGGTTACCAGGCGCTCACGCTGTTGTTCGACCTCAAGGACAGCATCTGCGACAAGACGTTGATCCACTGCGACACGCTGATCACGATGACCAATGCGCTGGCATACGCCGACACGATTGGCAAAGACGTGTTCAACGCGAAGATCGCCAGCGGCCAACTCAGCATGTGGCTGACCTACGACGGCATGTCGATCCGCGACAACGACACCGCGACGACGCCGGTGTCGGTCGAGTTCCAGGCTGTGGTCCCCAGTAGCGAGCACGATTTGGTCATCGGCGACCACGTGACGTTCTGGAACCACCTGGCCTACGACGCGATCTCGGTCGGCGCGCCCGGCCCGTGGAGGCTGAAGAACGCCTTGCTGGTCGACAAGGATCGCACCGGCGCCGACCTGTTCGAAGGCCACGGCGCGCCCGCGGACGCGAGCCACATGGTCAGGCCGGGGCCCAAGGAAGACGTGCACCGGGAGCTGATGAACGCTTACAACCCGTATGCGAAGCAGGCTCTGGCGCTGACGGCGCGTGTCGATCACAACGAGCCGGGCGCGGCCGCGCAGCTGGCGGCGTTGTATCCGCAGGTGATCGCCTCCGGGGGCCGCTGGTGGATCAAGGAACTGGACCGCAACGCCGGGCGCGCGCGCCGCTTCTATGAACTGCGCGAGCTCACGGGTCCGGACGATCCCGAGATCATCGGCCTGCGCAATCCGGACGACCCGACGCGGCTGAACTGGGTCAACCGGCCGGTGCAATCGAAGTGACGGGCATGAGGGAGCCGCTGCGGCCTACGCCTACCGCGACGCCCTCGCGCTGCGGGTGCGCACGGGCGGCAAGGTGGTACGCGTCCCGGTCTTGGCCGTCGTGGGCGTGCTCGCCGATGGACAGAAGATGCTGCTGAAGTTGGACCTGTGTGGGGGCGAATCCTACGAAGCATGGAAGGGGTACCTGGACGGCCTCGGCGCGCGGGGGCTGAAGGCCCCGCTGCTCTGCATCATCGACGGCCACGCCGGGTTGCGGCGCGCCGTCGGGGAAGTCTGGGCGCGGGCAGCGGTGCAGCGGTGCTGCGTCCACAAGCTGCGCAACCTGGAGCGCAAGGCTCCCAAGCATGTCCTGGACGAACTCCGCGCAGACTTCCACCAGATCGTCTACGCGACCGACCGGGCCCCCGCCCGCCAGGCGATGGCCGCCGGAGGAGCCTAATGTTGGCTACGCTCCGACGTATCAGGGACTCTCAAAACGAGGCGCTACCGAGAGCTTGGCCTTGACGATCTTCCAGCCTTCCCTGTCGACCCCCGTCATGAGCGAGGTCTCGCCGATGACGAACACGTAGACATCGGCCCGGCCCTTCGCGTGGGAAGCCATGGTTCCTCCCGTTGACTCCATCGTGCCCGTCTGGGCATTCAGCGTGCTCTCCGGCATCGCGAAAGAGCCCGCGGCCACGACCACCACGCTCCCATCCGTGCCGACCTCCCAGCCGCCGCCGTGATCGAGGCGTCGCAGTGAATCATCCGACATCAGGAAGAGCGCGCCCGCGAATGCCAGCACTCCCGCCTGCATCCCGTAGACGACCGAGGAGATCTCGTAGTAGCTGACGACCCTGCCGTTCACGAGCAAGGCCCCCGACCCCGACTGGAGGAACCCGTAGACGTAGTTGTCCCTGGCGATCTCAGGAAAGACGAGGATGCCCTTGGCCGTTCGAGCGAGTTGCCTCGCCGCAGGCGTCGTCTCGTACAGGCCGCGGAGCGTGGACTGGACTTGCGCCTCGAGGCTCTGCGCACCGACTCGGGAAGCCGACCACGGGGCCGCGAGGAGCGTGCCCAGGACGGCGAACGCGAGCGCGACACGAGCGAAGGCGTGCCACGCATCATCGAGGCGTGCGTGCTTCACCGCCCTCTTCGCCGCTCGCTTCCTCATGGAGCGTCTCCGGTTGGCAGCAAGGCTCGCCACCGACGGCTTTTGGACTTCGCGCGCGCTGCCTCGTCGGCCGATCTGGCTGGCGCAGCTTGGAAGATCCCCGATGTGCCCTAATTGGCCGCCGACGCTCACCGGCGAGGAGGCGCACTCCCTGGTTCAACGCCACTGTCCGTCCTCTCGCGCCGTCGAGCGGAGGCAACAGTAGCACGCTGCGGCGCCTCTCGGTGGCCTGTGGTCCTCTGAGGTAATCGCCAGACTCAGACAGCGACCCCTCTACGAGCCTCTAGGAGCCGATGCCACAGAAGAGGCTGAATCAGTGGGCGGAGGGGAAACGCGGCGGCCGCTTCTCCCGGATCGCGGCCGCGCCCTCGCGCACGTCGCCGTCCATGAAGGTGAGCATCTCCAGCGCGATCGACTGATCGAAGATCGGCCCCGCCATGCGCAGCCAGTTGTTGAGCGAGCGCTTGGTCCAGCGGATGGCCTGCTGGGCCCCGGTGGCCAGCTTGTCGGCCACCTCGAAGGCCTTGGGCATCAGCTCCGCGGACGACACGCACAGGCTCACCATCCCGATCCGCTCCGCCTCGCGGCCGTCGATGAAGTCGGAGGTCAGCAGGTAGTACTTCGCCTTGGCCATGCCGCAGAGCAGCGGCCACAGGATGGCGGCGTGATCGCCCGCCACCACGCCCAGCTTGGTGTGGCCGTCGGTGAAGCGCGCGGTCTCCGACATGATGCTGATATCTGACAGCAACGCCACCACGAGGCCCGCGCCCACCGCGACGCCGTTGATCGCGGAGATCACCGGCTTGTCGAGGTTGATCATGTTGTAGACGATATCGGAGGCCTCGCGCATCGTGCTGGCCAGCCGCTTCGGATCGCGGCTGTTGGCCTCGACCATGTCAAGATCGCCGCCCGCCGAGAAGGCCCGGCCGGCGCCGGTCACCACCGCGACACGCGCGCTGTCGTCGGCGTCCAGGGTGAGCCAGATCTTGGTCAGCTCCCAGTGCAGCCGGTCGTTGGTGGCGTTGAGCACCTCCGGTCGGTTGATCGTGATGAGCACGACTCCGTTGGGCCGGCGCTCGAACACGAGGTGCTGGTAGTCGCGGTAGTCCATGGCGGCGTCTCTCCTCCCGGGAGTGGGTCCGCCTGGAGGCTAGCACGTCGCGCGCGGGTGTAGCGAGTCGATCGCCCTGTGCCGACATCCAGCCGCTCGGCGCCGGCATCAGCGCGAGCGGGCCAGCGCGGCTTGACGCGGCGGGGTCAGGGGGGCAAGATCGCGCGCGTCCGAAACCGGCTCGGCCGGACAGGAGAGCTGCGGTGATCACGTGCTACCTCCGCTATGCGATCGACCCCTAGCAGCTGGCGGCGTTCGAGCGCTACCGCCGGCTGATCTGTCCCCTGGTGCGGGGGCCGGCTGCGCCTCATCGCGACGATCTCCGACCCGCGGATCGCGGACCGGATATTGGCGCATCGGGCCCGGGCGCCGGGGTCTCCGACGACCCCCGCTGTCCCGGCCTGACTGCCGCCACCGGCTCCTGACGGCCCCGCGCTCTCCGTCTGCCCCGCGCCATTGACGCGGACCCCGCGGCTGATCCACAATTCCCGTGCCATGCGCATGATGCCCCGCTCGTCCCCGGGGATCTCGACGCCGCGGCCGCGCCCCCGGCGGCCAAGGGTGACCGCACGTGACCAAGAAGGGCTTACGCCGTGTCCTTTCTTCAGTCGCGAACCGGATCCGCGCGTCAAGGCATAGGCAAGCACGTCCTCCGTAAGGAGGATGCGCGCCTGGTGATCGGCCGCGGCTGCTTCAGCGACGACGTTAACTTCCCGGGTCAAGCCTATGCGTGCTTCGTGCGCTCGCCCCACGCGCACGCGCGCATCGGACGCATCGAGACCGCCGCCGCACGCGCCACGCCCGGCGTCATCGCGGTGCTCACAGGCGTCGATGCCGCGGTTGATGGCGTGAAGCCGGTCGCGCACAGCCCGATGCCCGGAAACCCATACGAAGAGATCATCCGCAAGGAAGACGTTCGCTTCATCGCGCCGCACCCCGTGATGCCGGCTGACCGCGTGCGCTTCGTGGGCGAGATCGTCGCGATGGTGATCGCCGACACGCCTGCCGCGGCGCGCGATGGTGCCGAGCAAGTGATGATCGACTGGAGCGCTCTCCCCGCCGTCACCATGAGCGTTGCCGGCGCGGCGGACAACGCGCCCCTCCTGTACGACGACGTGGCGTCGAACGTCTGCGTGGACGTGAAGGCCGGCGACGCGGCCGAAACCGATCACGTGTTTGCCGGCGCCGCGCACGTGGTCCGGCTCCAGACATGGGTCCATCGCATCACCGGCGTGCCCATGGAGCCGCGCACGGCGCTGGCCACCTGGGATCCGGCGAGCGGTCGCTGCACAATCCACGTCCAGGCCGGCGGCCTCGGACGGACCCAGGTGGGCGTCGCCGGCGCGCTCGGGGTCCCCGAGAGCGCGGTGCGTGCGACGGCGCGTGACGTCGGCGGAAATTTTGGGACGCGCAACTCCTGCTACCCGGAGTCCGTGCTGGTGGCGTGGGCGGCGCGTCGCCTTGGTTGCCCGGTGAAGTGGCGCGGGGACCGGCGCGAGGCGTTTCTCGCCGACTATCACGGACGCGATCTCGCGGTGCAGGCCGAGCTGGCGCTCGCCCCCGACGGCCGGTTCCTCGCCCTGCGCAGCAGCAACACGAGCAATCTCGGCGCGCACGTCGTGCATGTCGGCCCGCTCAACAAGGGCATGGCGATCGCCACCACCGTCTATGACGTGCCCGTCGTGTCGTTGCGCGGACGCGCCGTGGTCACCAACACGTCGCCCACGACCCCGTACCGCAGCTCGGGACGTCCCGAGGTCACGTTCGTGATCGAGCGGCTGATCGACCTCGCCGCGCGCCGTCACGGGTTCGACCGCCTCGACCTCCGTCGGCGGAATCTCGTGGCCGCCGGCGCGATGCCGTACCGGAATCCCGTCGGCGTCGTCTATGACAGCGGCGACTATCGGGCGGCCTTCGATCGCGCCCTTGAACTCGCCGACTGGGACGGGTTCGAGAAGCGTCGTGCCGCGGCTCGTCAACGCGGGCGCTATCGTGGAATCGGTGTCGCGAACTATCTCGAGCTCAACACCGGCTATCCGCGCGAGCGTGCGCACGTCACCGTGCAGCCGGACGGACGGGTGGATCTGGTGCTCGGTACGCTCTCGGCGGGGCAGGGGCACGAGACGAGCTTCGCGCAGCTTCTCGTCGAGTGGCTCGGCGTCGAGCACGCGCAGGTCCGACTGATCACCGGTGACACCGACGTCACCGTGGTCGGCGGAGGCGCGCACTCCGCGCGGGCGTTGAGGATGGCCGCGATCGTGATGGCGAAGGCCGCGGATCAGATCGTCGAGAAGGGCACGCGCATCGCCGCCTGGCTCCTCGAAGCGGCTCGCGCAGACATCGAGTTCGTGGCCCCATGGTTTCGTGTGAAAGGCACCGACCGCTCGGTCCATCTCTTCGAGGCCGCGGCCGCCTCACAGCGTGACCGCGCGCCGGACGATTGTCGCGGTCCGCTCGACGGCCTGAGCGACGAAACGTTGCCCGAGCCGTCGTTCCCGTACGGCACCGCGGTGTGCGAGGTGGAAGTGGACCCCGAAACGGGCGTGGTCGAGGTGGTCCGCTACACGACGGTGGACGACTGCGGTCGCGCCGTGAATCCGATGATCCTGCACGGTCAGACGCACGGCGGCATCGCGCAGGGCATGGGGCAGGCGCTGTGGGAAGCGTGCGCGTACGACGGAGAAACCGGCCAGCTTCTGTCGTCGACGATGATGGACTACGCGATGCCGCGCGCGGACCTGCTGCCCTCGTTCACGACCGAGCTCAGCGAGGTGCCGTCGACGTCGCATCCCCTCGGGATGCGCGGGGGCGGTGAGGG
>JBKOVG010000134.1:0-4960 GCA_046723845.1 Candidatus Methylomirabilota bacterium
CTCCTCCCAGGCCGGCACCTGCCATGCCTCGGGCTCGAGCGGCCGGCCGTTGACAAAGAACAGCACGCCGCGGGGGTAGTGCTCCGCCAGGATCTCCGCCAGTTCCGGATCCAGGAGGGGCTGGAAATGTCGCCGGAACGCCGCCTCGATGAATCCAGAGTCTAGAAGGGGGGAGAGCGGGCTCTCGAGTCTGAGGCGTACGGCCGTACCGTGGCCGGCGACCAAGCCCAGTGGCGGAATCCACTTCCATGGCGCGCGGTGGCGGGAGGACAAGTGCCACGTCGTGGCAGAGTGATGGCGCCCCCGCCGAGTCTCCGTCACAACCTCTTCCGAGACGAGCAGTCCGATCTTGATCCCTACGCCGGCGAACCCGATGCCTTCCCCGCGCACCTTGGTGGTCGCGGCCACGTCATGGTAGCGAGCGAGGTCGCGGCGACGCATTCCTCCACCGTCGTCCACGATGGTGAGCGTCCCCTCGGCGGTGTTCGCAGTAACGGCCAGCGTGGCCGCACCCGAGTCGATCGCATTGGCGACGATCTCGGTGAGAATGGTCTCCTCGGCGGCGCCTGGATAGGCGTCGCGGAGATCTTCGAGGAGGTGCAGGAGATCGACGCGCGTTTCGCCCACGGGGTCACACGGCTCGCAGGTTCAAGGTGTGATTCATTTACTCAGTTTTGACGCGGAAGATCAAGCCGCTCGCCTGCTCCCGTGTGCTGCCGCACGCCGACGGGCCTACGGCTCTGTATCTGGCCACGCGCTGGGCGTGGCCTGCCCGCGCCCCCGACGGCACCAGTACGATCCTGCCGTGGTGGACCGGCTCCATCACCGCTTCGTGACTGCCCGCCTCGCCTCCCGAGGGCTGCTATGTCCACCCCGCTGCCCGCACGCGATCGAGATGTGCCGGTCGCTGGTGCCGGCCTGGGAGGAGATCTCACCCGCGCACTTCGTCGCCGAGCCCACGAGCTCCAGCCCGCCGGCGTGGAGTGAGGGCACCCTCCGTCACCGTCGTGGAACGAGGCGACGGAAGGTATCCCGCCTTGACAGGCTCGCGGCCTCGATACATCCTTGCCCGGCTGTCTCGAACGGACCGGCCGGACACCGGACACGACGGGAGCCGGCGAGTCGGGCCGATGTGCGCTGAATCCGTTCCCCCGGATCGGCGCACTCACCGGAAGGCCAACGAAGGCACTACGGAAGGAGCGGCTCTGATGAAACACACGCCCGCACCCTCGCCCCGCGTTTCCCGCCGTCGCTTCCTCGCCGGCACCGGCGCGGCCATCGGCGCCGCCACCCTCGGACGTGCCCCCGCGGCCATCGGCCAGCAGGTGCGCGAGCTCCAGGTCTGGCACACCGAAGTCGAGCCCCAGACGGTCAAGATCATCCAGGACACGAGCATCGCCGAGTTCGAGCGGAAGTTCCCGGGCTTCAAGGTCAAGCAGCAGGCGCTCGGATGGGGCGACCTCAACACCAAGCTCCTTGCCTCGCTCTCCGCGGGCAACCCGCCCGATCTCACCCACCTCAACCCGTTCATGACCGCGTCGCTCTACACCAAGGGCCTCCTGCGTCCGATGGATGAGCTCATCCGGGCCCTCGGCGAGAACGACATCCACGAGGCGACACGGAAGCTCCAGTACTTCGACGGCAAGTACTACGGCGTCACCCACGCCATGGGTGCGACCTACTTCTGCGAGCGGCGTGATCTCCGCGAGAAGAAGGGGCTCAAGACGCCGGAGACGTACGACGACATGCTCAAGCTGTGCGCCGCCCTCACCGAGGACGGACGCTACGCCTTCCAGATGCCGGGCGAGAAGCTCTACATGGGCTTCGTGCACCCCGCGGAATGGATGGCCTCGAACGGCGGCTCCTGGGTCGACCCCAAGACGTGGCGGCCCCAGCTCAACAGCAAGTCCATGCTGGAGACCCTCGACTATCTCCAGAAGCTGAACAAGTTCCAGTCGCAGGGGTGGTCGGGCCAGAAATACCTCGACACCCAGGCCGCCCTCGCCACCGGCAAGATCTCCATGAGCTATCTCTCGGGGGCGCGGGCCATCGGCTACATCGAGAAGTACGCGCCCGAAGGTATGCGCGACCCCGAGCACTTCATGCCCATGCTGCGGCCGCGTGGCCCGTCGGGCAAGGTGGGCATTTCCGCCCTCGACGGGGAGAACTGGGCCGTGTTCAGCCAGTCCAAGTACCCGACCGAGTCCTTCGAGTTCCTGCGGATCTTCTACAAGAAGGAAAACTACATGCAGTACTGCCACTCCGTGCCCATCCATCTCTCGCCGATCTTCAAGTCCATGCTCGGCGATCCTGCCTACCTCGCTAACGAGCGCATCAAGAAGTGGAAGGCGTGGCACGACGTGATGATGACCGGGCTCAGCAAGGGGAGCTTCCTGCCCCTGGGCTTCAGCCGCCCCGAGGACAATCTCCTGCCCTTCCTCGCCGAGCTCGACGGCTCGAGCATCGTGGCGGACATGGTGGTGGAGGTCATGGTGGGCGGCAAGAACCCGAAGGCCGAGGCCGACCGGGCGCAGAAGCGCTCCGAGGAGCTCCTCATCCAGCTCGGTCACAAGCGCTGGTCGTAGGCCCGAACCGCGGGCGGGGCGAGTGAGGAAGAGCGCGCTCGTCGGCTGGCTCCTCCTCGCCCCGTCGCTCCTCCTCCTGGGCGGGCTGGTTGTCTTCCCCGTTCTCTACAACATCTGGCTGAGCCTCTTCGACAAGCATGCCTTCATGCCCGTGCAGGCCTTCGTCGGCCTCAAGCACTACCGCTACTTCGCGAGCGACCCGGAGTTCTGGAGCAGCTTCTACTACGGGAGCGTCTACGCGGGCGTGACCATGATCCTGCAGCTCGGCGTGGGCGTGCCCGCGGCCCTCTTGCTCAACGAGGGCTTCCGCGGACGCAACCTCCTCCGGGGCGTCGTGCTCTTCCCTTACATGATCCCCACCATCGTGGCCGTCATCCTGTGGAAGTGGCTCCTCAACGACTCCTATGGCCTGGTCAACCACCTCCTGATGAATGCGGGCCTCGCGCGGCCGGTGGCCTGGCTGGGGCCCGACTACATCATGGCCTCCCTCATCGTGACCAGCGTGTGGCAATTCTTTCCCTTCGTGGTGGTGACGTACCTCGCGCGCCTGCAGACCATCCCGCCCGAGCTCTACGAGGCGGCCACCGTGGATGGCGCGTCGGCGTGGCGCCGGTTCGTGCACGTCACGCTGCCCCAGACGGCGAGCGTGCTCTTCGTGATCGTGCTCCTGCGCAGCATCTGGATGTTCACCAAGTTCGACACGGTGTGGCTCATGGCGGGCGACGGCGGGGTGAGCCGGTACATCCGCACCCTCCCCGTCTACGCCTACGCCCGCAGCTTCACCTATCTGCAGGCGGGGATGGGGGCGGCCCTCGCCGTGATCATGTTCGTCATGCTCCTCGCGGCCACCGCGGTGTACTTCCGCCTGTTCCGGAGCGACGAGGTCTTCTCGTGAGGCGGGCCCTCGCCCTCTATGCGGCCGGCGCGGTGCTGCTTCTCGGGGCCGCCTTCCCCTTCCTCTGGATGCTCTCCACCGCCCTCAAGCCGTCGGGCGAGATCTTCGCCACCCCGCGCTTCGTGCCGCTCCATCCAACCCTGGGGAACTTCTCACGCCTCTTCGCCGACACGAGCTTCCTCGTCTTCTTTCGCAACAGCGTGGCGGTGGCGGGCGCCACCGTGCTCCTCACCCTCACCGTGTCCGCCCTCGGCGCCTACAGCCTCACCCGCTATCGCTTTCGCGGGCGCGACAGCGTGGCCGGCCTCATCCTGCTCACCTACATGTTCGCGCCCATCATGATCATCATCCCCTTCTACATCCTCGTGCGGCAGCTCGGGATCGTGAACACACGGCTCGCTCTCGTGCTGTCCTACACCACGTTCTGCCTGCCCTTCTGCCTGTGGGTCCTCCGCGCGTTCTTCCAGTCCATTCCCCTCGAGCTGGAGGAGGCGGCCCTGGTGGACGGGGCGGGGCGAGGGCGGACGGTGTGGTACGTGGTGCTGCCCCTCGCCCTGCCCGGGCTCATCGCGGCGGCCATCTTCACCTTCATCCTCGCCTGGAACGATTTCCTCTTCGCCCTGGTGCTCATCACCTCCGAGGAGCTGAAAACCCTGCCCGTGGGGGTCAACGACCTCTTCAACGCGACCATCGTGGACTGGGGGATGATCATGGCCGCGGGGGTGATGATCACCGTGCCCACCGTGGGTTTCTTCGTCGCGGTGCAGCGCTACCTCGTGCAGGGATGGGGAGCGGGCGGCGTGAAGGGCTGAACCGGCGACCCTCCATCGATGCTATCCTCGGCCCCATCCCACGGGAGGGGCGACATGATCGGATCGGACGGACGCGAAATCTACCGGGTGGTATGGCCGCGGGGGGCCAAGACGGTGCAGGCGACGGATGTCGCCCCGCGGCTGGGAACGCTCGACGGCAAAGTCATCGGCCAGCTCTGGGACGACCTCTTCCGCGGGGACGAGATCTTCCCGATTCTCGAAGAGGAGCTCACGCGCCGCTTCCCGAGCGTCCGCTTCATCCGCTACGACACCTTCGGGTCTACCCACGGCCGTGACGAACAGCGGGTGCTTGCCGAGCTCCCCGAACGTCTGAAGCAGCTGGAGGTCGATGCCGTCATCTCCGGGATGGCCTGCTGAGGCAGCTGCACGCCCGCCGTGTTGCGGGCCAGTGCGGTGGCGGAGCGGGCGGGCGTACCGAGCGTGTCGCTGGTCTGTGAGGGCTTCCGTGGCCAGGCCGCCACGACCGCCACGGGCCTCGGGCTCCCCGGATTGCCCACCGCGCTCGTGCCCGGCCACGTCGACGTGCAGAGCGTGGACGAGCTGCGCCAGAACGTGGCGGCGGTGACGGTGGATGCGGTGATCCGCAACCTCACGGAGACCATCGCGCGTGTGGCCGATGCCGTAGTGGAGCCTGCGCCCTCCGAGAT
>JBKOVG010000353.1:0-23183 GCA_046723845.1 Candidatus Methylomirabilota bacterium
GGAGATCGAGAGCCTCCGCAAGAGATTCGGCGGGGTGGCGGCCGCCGACGATATCACCCTGACCGTTCACGCGGGGGAGCTGGTCAGCGTGATCGGGCCGAACGGCTCCGGCAAGACCACCCTGTTCAACCTGATCACGGGGCTCATCGCGCCGGACCGCGGGAGCATTCGCCTCGAGGGCCTCCAGATCGACGGGCGGCCGCCCCATGAGATCGTGGCGGCCGGGGTGGCGCGGACCTTCCAGAACATCCGTCTCTTCAACAACCTGAGCGTGATGGAGAACCTGCTCGTCGGCGAGCACTCTCGGCTCGAGGCGGGGGTCCTCGGCGCCGTCTTCCGGCTGCCCTGGGTCAGGCGGGAGGAAGAACGGGCCGTCAAGAAGGCGTTGCAGGCGGTGGAGATGTTCGGCAACCGTCTCCTCCCCCGGATCGACCATCCCGCGTACGGCCTCTCCTACGCCAATCGCCGTCGCACGGAGATCGCACGCGCCCTCATGACGCGGCCGAAGCTCCTCCTCCTCGACGAGCCGGCGGCGGGCATGAACCCGGCGGAGACGCTCGAGCTGATGGACCTGATCCGCGGCTTCCGCGCTCTCGGCATCACCATCATCCTGATCGAGCACAAGCTCGACGTGGTCATGGACGTCTCGGACCGCGTGGTGGTGCTGGACCACGGCGTGAAGATCGCGGAGGGCGCCTCCGCCCAGGTGCGCAGCGACGAGCGGGTGATCGAGGCCTATCTGGGCCGCCGGCGGCGGGCCGCGTGACCACCCCGGGCGGCGTGCTCCTCGACGTTCGCGATCTGCACACTCACTACGGCGCCCTCCATGTGCTGAAGGGGGTGAGCTACGAGATTCACGAGGGTGAGATCGTCTCGCTGCTCGGAGGCAATGCCTCCGGCAAGTCCACGACCATGAAGACGGTACTTGGGCTGGTGCGGCCGAGCGCCGGGACGATCAGCTTCCGCGGCGAGCCCATCCACGGCCTACGCACCAGCGAGATCGTCAAGCGCGGCATCGCCCCGGTGCCCGAGGGCCGCCGCGTGTTCCCCCGCATGACCATCCTCGAAAACCTCGAGATGGGGCGTTACACGCGGCGGACGGAGCCGGGCTGGGACGACGAGCTCGAGCGAGTGTTCGGCCTCTTTCCCGTCCTCCGGGAACGGCGGTATCAGCTCGCGGGCACCATGTCGGGAGGGGAGCAGCAGATGCTGGCGATCGGGCGGGCCCTGATGACCCGGCCCACGCTGCTCTGCATGGACGAGCCGTCGATGGGACTGGCCCCGCGGCTGGTCGAGGAAGTCTTCGACATCATCCGCGCGATCAACGAGCAGGGGACCACCATCTTCGTGATCGAGCAGAACGTAAACATGGCGCTGTCCATCGCCCATCGTGGCTACGTGCTGCAGATGGGGGAGGTGGTCCTCACCGGCTCCGCCGAAGAGCTGCTCGAGAGCCCGCTCATCCAGAAAGCGTATCTCGGCAGCGGGGCGGGTTAGGACCGGCGGGGCCGCCTACGGAATTGTCGGCGCCGCGCACATGGCCGCGTGCTCCGGCGCGGGGACGATCTTCTCGTAGCCTCCCTCCGTGTGGTCGCGATCCGGCCCGAGCTCGGTGAAGCAGGCTTCGTCCGCGTAGATATGGGGGCCGAGACTCGAAGGTATCGCTCGCTCGAGGGGGCGTCCGAGCCATGGGCCCAGCGCCTCGTGGATCACCCGCCGTGGAGCGCTCCTTTGCCGCTCAGGTCGAAGCTGTGGCATCGGCTCCTGCGGCGTTCCGCATCCGAGTCTGGGAGGTTATGTCACGGGGACGGGGGCCACGACGAGGGTGCCCGCCGCCGGAGGGCGTTGATGTTGCCTATCCTCTCTCGCGCGCGGCTTGCTCGAAGGATATTATCTGACGTATTCCGTTCGCGCTGATTTGTATCGCCGGTTAGAAAAGAGGAACGAAGCGCGCGCCGCCTATCAACAGGCGTTGGCGCTGTTCCGTCCGGCCGTATTGCCGTTTGCCTCGAGGCCGTATTGCCGTTTGCCTCGACGAGTTGCCAGACGAGATGATCGAGCGCGGCTCGAAGGTTGTGAAGCGCATCGCCTATGGATAGAGCCCACTCTTCGAGAGGTGGATTGGCAGGAAGCCTGACGACCCAGTGACGTTGCTGAAGATCCGGTTCATCTCTCCATTCCAATCGCGGCGGAGTGGCCTTCCAAAACGCTTGTATTTGCTTTATCACCTCATCGATATGAGTACGGCCCCGGTTCAGCTTTAATCGGACTACTCGCTTGCGTTCGCCTATGATTGAGTCCCTCGGATCCGAGCTGATGGCACTATTTGCTCCACACCGCACTGCCATATGCAACGTCACCATCCATGCTTAGTATAAGATACAGGCTGCTGGACCAAAGCGCTCGAATCGGTGCAGTACGAACCGTCCAAGCAGTAGTTGATTTGGTGTCGACGCGCCTCCTTCGCGAAGTTCCGCGAGAGTTGGTCACCTCGGGCTGCTCGGCACCCGAACGGAAGGGACCTCCAATACCATCGGAATTCGAATTCCGAGATACTCGGTGTTGAGTCAACGCCTTCGAAACGCGTGATTCAGAACGGGTAGCGCGTGGCGGACTGTAAACACGGGTTCAAATGTCCTTACGCCGGCAGGCGTGGAGCACGATCGAAGAGTAGAGGTTGACACTACCTAGGGGTGGGAGGTAAGGATAGCCACCATCATGAATGGTACGCTTCGGCTGGTCTGGCTCCTGGCAGCTGTGCTGATCGTCCTCACGCCGATGGCGTGGGCGAGTCCCGTCGATCCGAGCTGGATCGCCGGTGTATACGACGGCGGAGATTTTGACGACGCCGTGAACTTCCTGACCTCCGGCTCCCTGGCCGTTACTGTGCTCCCTGTTGCTGACCTGTCTCCGATGTTCGGCCCAGTTCCTACCGAAGTTGTCCGTGACCAACAACCTGGCGCCGCCGGGTTCCTTGCCTCCCACGCCCCCCGCGCTCCACCACTAAGCTAGTTTTGCATTCTGAGCAGGCCGCGATGCGTCGCGGCATCCACTGATTCGATCGTGGTGCTCTCTTGCCCCGCGGGCAAGAGCAGCCCATCTCAACATCGAGGACGCGTGTATGGGGCTTGTGTGCGCATGACGGGGCGCGAGCCACTCTTCTACGGTTGGATCGTCGTGGTGATTGCCTTCGTCACGATGGGTATCGGTGTGACCGTCTCCCGGGCCTTTTCGCTCCTCTTTCCTTCGATCCTCGAGGAGTTCGGTTGGGCGTTTGGTATCACGGCCGGTGCATTCTCCGTTGGGACGCTCGTGTCGACCATAGCGGCCCCATTCCTGGGCGGCTTGATGGACCGCCATGGACCACGTCTGGTGATGTTCCTTGGAGCCTTGGTGGTGAGCAGCGGGCTCCTCCTGGCCGTGCTCATGGCGACGCCCGGGCATCTGTACGTCACCCTTGGCCTGTTGGTGAGTGGCGGCAGCGTGGCGTTTGGCTATACCGCGCATGCACTCTTCTTACCGAACTGGTTCGTCCGTCGGCGCGGGCTCGCCATGGGTCTGGCCTTCTCTGGCGTGGGCGTCGGTTCGATCGTTCTCCTGCCGTGGATCGAACGAGTGGTCCTCGCCGCGGGATGGCGGTCGGCGTGCCTCGCCATGGCCCTGCTTGTCCTTTGCCTCGGCCTCCTCAATGTGGTGCAAAGACTGCGGCCGGAAGACGTGGGCTCGACACCCGACGGCGACCGTGTGGCTGACGCCCTACCTAAGTCCGATCCGCGCGGCAGTGTCGTCGATGTGGCCTGGGCGTCGGTCGACTGGACTCTCCGGCGTGGCATAGGGACCGCGCGCTTCTGGTGGATTGCCCTCGGGTTCCTGACCAGTTCCTTTGCCTGGTACGGGATGCAGGTCCACCAGACCCAGTACCTCCTGGAAGTTGGCTTTTTGCCTGGGACGGCGGTGTGGGCGCTGGGGCTTGTGGCCTTCATCGGCATCGCGGGTCAGATCACGGTGGGGTATTTGTCTGATCGCATCGGTCGGGAGTGCGCCTGGAGTGTTGGCAGCGCCGGGTTCGTGTGCTCGTATGCCGCCCTGCTCCTGATGCACGCGCAGCCGATGGTTGGATGGCTCTACGTGATGGTTGCGGCCCAAGGATTTCTCGGCTACGGACTCACCGCGGTGTACGGGGCGATTCCCGCGGAGATTTTCGAAGGACGGCACTATGGCACGATCTTCGGGAGCCTCAGTGTGGCATCCGGGGTAGGGGCCGCTCTTGGGCCTTGGGTGATGGGAGTGCTACGCGACATCACTGGAGACTACGTGAGTGCGTTCTCGGTCGCCATGTGTTGCAGTATTCTGTCCGCCGCCGCCATGTGGCTCGCAGCGCCCCGGCGGGTGCGCGCGGTCGCGGGCCGGCTCCGGCAGGGATAGGCTGAGGCGAGAGTCGGGCGAAGGCCACAAGACTGCACCAGGGCGATTGACACGGGCCGCCCCGTCAGGCATTGACTTGGCACATGATTGCTTCCGCAGACGTCGTCGTCATCGGCTCCGGCGCGTTCGGCGCCAGCGCCGCCTATCATCTGGCCCAGCGGGGCGCCCGGGTGGCCGTGCTCGAGCGGACGCGGCTCGCCTCGCAGACCTCGCCCCGGGCCGCGGGGCTCACGAGCCAGGTCCGCGCCACGCCGGCTTTGACGCGTCTGGCCCAGCGCGCGGTCGTCAAGCTCGCCGGCTTCGCCGACGAGACGGGCCAGCCGCTCCGCTTCACCCAGAGCGGCGCGTTGAAGATCGCGCGCACGGAGCGCGATGCCCGGCAGCTCTCGCAGGAGGTTGCGCGGGGCACGGCCGCGGGCGTGCCCATCGAGCTCATCTCCGTCGCCGAGGCACGCCAGCGGCTGCCCATTCTCCACGAGCGCGGCATCGTGGCGGTCACGTGGAGCTCGACGGACTGCAACGTCGAGCCGAGCGAGCTGCCCATTGGGTACTGCCGCGCCGCGGAGAAGCTCGGCGCCGTGCTGCTCGCGCATACGCCCGCCACGGGCTTCGAACTCGGCGGGCGCGGCGTGGAAGGCGTTCGGACACCGCATGGCACCATCGCGACGCGCGTGGTGGTGGACGCGGCCGGCGGTTGGACGCGAGCGGTGGCGGCGCAGCTGGGCGGCCGCGTGCCGATCGTGCCCACGCGGCACCAGCTCCTCATCACCGAGCCGATCCCCGGGGTGGGGCCCGAGTTTCCGATTGCGCGCGTGATCGACGCCAACGTGTACGTGCGCCACGAGCGGGGCGGTCTCATGCTGGGCGGTTATGAATCCGATCCGCTCCAAGTCGACGTGGAGGGCCTCCCGCCGTCGTTCGACATGGCCGAGCTGCCCCTCGACATCGAGGTGCTGTGGCGGCTCGCGCGGAGCGTGAGCGAGCAGTTTCCGATCTTCCAGGATCCCGCCATCCGCGTGGCCGAGCACCGTGGCGGGCTGCCGACGCTCACCCTGGACGACCGCTACCTGGCCGGTCCCATCTCCGGCGTAGACGGCGCGTGGCTCATGGGTGGCTGCTGCGTGGGTGGTCTCAGCGTCTCCCCGGCGCTCGGCGAAGCCATGGCCGAGTGGATTCTCGATGGAGCGCCCACGCTCGATCTGTCCGAGCTCTCGCCCGCGCGCTTCGCTGGACAGGATCTGTCCGAGGCCGCCCTGCGCGAGGGATGCCGCCGCGCCTACGCCACGCACTACCGCACCGGCGCGGACACCGCGCACGGCTGAGAGAGGATCATCGGGATGACGACAGCCTATCGCACCTTTCTGCATCCTGACGTAGGCTTGAGGGGCGGATGAGGACCGTCAGAGCGCCCAGGGCTTGGAGCACGACTTCCGAGGTGATGGGTTGCACTTTGGGCCCTCGGTCGAGCACGCCGGTCGGAGGCTCACGCGGAGACGGGGTATGAGTCTTTTGGATGACGCGATGTGGGAGGCAGTGGATGTCGCCCAGGGCGACGAGGACGCAGCGTTTCCTATCTTGAAGCGCAAGTTGGCCGATCCTTCCGCCGCTCTCATCCAAGAACTCCGGTGGATCCGCAATAAGTATGCGGATGACTATGATGACATTTTGAAGGAGGCGCTCAGGCGGGCCGCCGAGAAGTGGCGGGCACGTCGGGACGAAGAGGCAAACCCGTCTCCCTGAGTGTCATCAGCCTCCCGAGAGGCGCGTATCGAAGGACATTACGCCTCGCGCGACCAGTACACGAGCCGCCACAGCGGCCCGCTGAACGGGCTGAAGTCGAGACGACTAGACCACTCGGCGTCCAGGCGGCCTTCTTGTTCCGCCAGGGTCCTGCCAAACGTGTGAGGCGAATCGGCCAGTGCGCGCAGTCGTAGGTCTCTATAGACGCGCCACTCGTTGGCACCAAGAGCCCGTATGGTCGGCGCGTAGAACACTCTATCTTCCTGGGGGCCTAACTAGAAGTAGACAGACCTGCGTATCCCGCTGCATAGCAGAGCAAACACTGCGACGACCAGCAGTCAGGCGATTGCTCAATACTGTGCGGCTCGGCCTCCCGGCACCACCGATGTCTGGGGCTGATCTCGAGTCGATTCCTCGCGCAAGCTCAGTCGAGCCCGCCCATCTCGCAGATGATCCGCCACTCGGCTTCGGTGACGGGCTGGACGGACAGGCGCGGCAGCCTGACCAGCGCCATGCCGGCGAGGCGCTTGTTGGCCTTGATCCGGTCCAGGCCGACGGGCGTGGGGAGCGGCCGTACCGCGGCCACGTCGATGGCCCGCCAGGCGGAGTCGGTCGAGTCGGGGTGCGCCTCCGCGATCACCTTGACGATGCCCACCACCGCGCGCTCCTTGCCGGTGTGGTAGAAGAACGCCTGCTCGCCCTTCTTCATCGCGCGCAGGTGGTTCTGGGCCGAGAAGTTGCGGATGCCCGTCCACTCCGCTCCTTCGCGCCCCTTGGCGACCTGCTCGGTCCACGACCAATCGTCAGGCTCGGATTTCAGGAGCCAATACGCCATGGCATTCGATCCTCTTCTCTTACGGGGTGGGAGACGGCGCCGCGAGGCGGCGTCCACACAGTAGCCGACCACGAGGGCCTCGTCCATCAGGCGAGCGCGGCACGGGCGATCGTTACGGCGCCCGCTTGCGGCAAAGAAAGACGACGTCTCTCGGATAGATCCCCATCCTCTCGAGCTGGTCAGACGCGACGAGTTGATCGCCGAAGACGATCTCCACCTCGAATCCCGCATCGGTCAATCGCTCCGAGATGTCGAGACCGTAGAGACGCACGTGATCGGCCTGCCAGAAGAGGCGCTCGCGCTCGGCGGGGTCGGTGATGGAGGAATCCTCGAAGGTCGGCTTGCTCGAGATGGGGACCTGGATCATGGCCCAGCCCCCGGGTCGCAGCACTCGAAACAGCTCGCGCATGGCACCTCGGTCGTCCGCCACGTGCTCCAGGACGTGGCTGCACAGGATGACGTCGAACGATGAGCTCTCCCTGTCGATGCGGGTGATGTCGAGCGTGACCATGGCATGCGGGCTGTCCAGATCCGCCGACACGATCTCGATGCTTCGGGAGTGGCGAAGGAGATCCGTCAGAGCCGGCTCGGGAGCCACGTGGAGGACTCTCCGGGGATGCCCATCCAGCAGATCGGTTCGCGTGCTGAGAACGAGCCAGGCGAGGCGAAGCCGAGGGTGCGACAGGCACGCCGGGCACACGACGTCTTGGATCCTCCGGGAAGGAGGACCGTGGGCGAGGAAGCGCCGGCAATGGCTCCCGCACACGGGGCAATATCTGGCGCGCCCGAAGAACGCCATTCGAATGATCGGCCGGAGGCCAAACCACGCCCGGATCGCCAGAGGCTCGGCGCCTGACGGCAAGAGCGCTTTGATCCGGGACACCATGGCCACGGTGCTAGCCTGGATTATTCACGAACACGCGGAGCGCGAGGCGGGTCAGGGCCCGTCGTCAGGGGCGGGGGAGCGGTCCCGCTGCGTCACCCACTCGCCTGAATCGCCGCCCTCCGGGCGGCGCACAGGCCTCGGGGGTCCCACTCCGCCGGAGCGCTCCCCCGCCCCCGCCGCCACCCGCCCCGATCGCACGTGCGGCACTCGTGAATAATCCAGGCTAGCGTCCGCGAGCCGGGGATGGATTCATGGGGGCACTATCTTCCAGGCGTGCCGGAGTCTAGCAGAGCCGTCGGGTCGGTGACGGCAGAGTAGAATCGCCTTCATGCGTGGCGCCCTCATGGCTCCGGGCTTCGCTCGACATCACCATGGGACCGTGTCGTCTCGATGCGAGGAGATCGGCGCGCCGTGACGGCCGGGGAGCGGCTGACCTCGCGTCGCGGACCAGAGCGAGCAAGCCTGCCGGTTCGTGTCCTCGCCGCGACCGTGTACCGGCGCGTCGTGGTGATGGAGCACCGCCTGGACCATACGCTGCCTGCCATCGCGGGCCGCGTGCCGGTGCGGCTCGCCCTCCTGACGCTCGCCGACCTGGAGGCGTATGCGCGTCTTCGTCCCGACGCTGAGGTCGCCGCAACTCGCCGTCGTCTCGCCCAGGGCTATCAGTGCTTCTCGGTCTGGCACGAGGGACAGATCGTGCACGCGGGCTGGGCGGCCACGCGAGACGCGTGGGTCGACTATCTCGGCTGCGCGTTTCCGCTCTGCGCGGGCGACGCCTACCAGTTCGACTCGTTCACCGCGCCGGCCTTTCGCGGGCTCGATCTGGCGGGCGCCCGCATCGCCTGGATGGCGCGTCACCTTCGCGAATCCGGGTTCCAACGGCTCTTCGCCGTGGTGTGGCCGGAGAACACCGCTGGGTTCCGGCACCTCGAGAAGATGGGCTACCGGCGGTGCGGATGGCTCCGCGTCGTTCGGCTCGGCCGCTGGCGGCACGTGGTCGCCTCCGGCTTTCGCTGACGGCGACCCCGAAACCTCAGGCCGGCTCCGGCGCGAGTCGCTCACGCCAGTAGCCGGACGCCGTCGCGACCTGCGCGAGCAGGAGCAGCATCGCCAGCACGAGCGGCCGCCGCGCGCGGCTCGTGAGGGGAGAGGTGACGAGCCCCAGGTAGAACGATGCCGGCGTGCGGGGCAGGGACCCCTGCGCGGCCAGCATCCGATGGAAGCGGAGAGCGCCGCGGCCATAGGTGAAGTGCTGGCGCCAGAAGCTCCGCAGGCCGAGGTGATGCTCATGGCGCACCACCGCCTCCGGCGCGTAGGTGAATCGGCCGCCCGACCTGCCCCAGCGATGGCAGAACTCGCGGTCCTCCCCGGCCGCTCGCCGGAAGCTCGCGTCGAAGCCGCCCCGGGCACGAAAGAGCTCGGCCGGCACGACCAGATTGTTCGACGCGAAGAAGACGCTCGCTCCATGGGAAGCGTGCCATCCAGAGAAGTAGTCGACGAGGAGCTGGGTCGCCGTCGAGTATGGATTGTCCGGCAACGCGTTCAAGGTGCGCCCTCCGATGGCGTGGTCGGGCGCCCCTCCGATCCGTGCGGCCATGGCGCGGAGCCAGCCCGGCTCAGGCCGGCAGTCGTCGTCGGTGAAGGCCAGGAACTCGCCGCGCGCTCGCGCGGCGCCTGTGTTGCGCGCGGTGGCGGGACCGGCATGAGCCTGGGTCAGCAGCGCGAGATCCATGGAGGCTCGAGGCAGCTCGATCTCCCCACCGCCGTCGTTCACGACGATGGCTTCGAATCGGTCGCGCGGATAGTCGAGTTGTGCAAGGGCTTCGAGGCATCGCGCGAGGATCGCGGGTCGGCGATAGGTCGGCACCACGATCGAGAAGCGAGGAAGCACGATCAGCGCTCTCGCGCCTGGATCGGCTTCACGGCCCGCGCCGCCACGAAGGCCCCGGTGAGGTAGCGCGTCGGAGCGGCTTCGAGCTTCTCCAGGTGGCGGAGCACGGTCTCGATGGCGCGGCAGAGTCGGCGGCCTCCCACCCGCTGCGCGGCGCCCATGGTGGCGGAGAGGTGGTTCTCGAGGCCGTGCAGGATGGCCGTGGTACTCGAGACCTCGTAGCCGATCCTCGCGAGGACTGCGGCGAGCCGGCGGCGCGAGAGCGTCTGTCCGAGGTAGAACGGGTCGGGACGCAGCAAGCGCTTGAAAGCGCCCACGAGCATGGACAGGCTCTGGGGGTTGTCGAGCGTCACGATCAGCGTTCCCCCCGGCTTGAGCACACGGTAGAGCTCGCCGAGGGCCGCCTCGATCTGCCGCGCGTCCGGGAAGTGGTCGAGCGTCGAGTTCGACACGATGACGTCGAAGACATCGGCCCGGAAGGGGAGGGCCAGCACGTCGGCGGCGAGGCACTCGAGAGACCGAGGGCCGTGGGCGTGCCCCCGCTCCGCGGCCCGCCGCGCGATGAGGGGCGAGATGTCGATGCCGAGGCGCAACGCCGGGCCCGCGAGATCGAACAGGAGCTGATCGGGGCCGTGCGCCTCTTCGAAGAGGTCGGTTTTCAGAACGAGCTTGCCCGCGAGGTTGCGGCACCAGCCCCCGATGAGCTTCAGATGCGCGTCGCGCTTGAGCCCGCCGATGACGGCGTCGTGGTAGTAGCGCCCGGCGATGCGCTCGGACACGCCGTCCCAGTATGCGGAGCCCGTCATCGCCGTGCCGGCGGGCGGGCGCGGAGGACGAGAGTCGGGCGCCGTCACGACGACGAGAGTACTCCGCCGGGCCGGGCGTCGCCTCGTCTTTGCTCGCGTCTTGAATGTGTCGATGACGCCAGCTAGAGTGACGAGGTCGATCATGGGTGCCTGGCCCGTCGTCCGGATCGAAGCCCTGTTGTCAGGCTTTCCGCGGTAGCCCTCGTGGTGGACACCGCGGGCTCCCGCGTGCAGGGATGGCGTCGCTACGCGGCTCTCGCGTTTATCAGCGCGTGGCTCGGCGTCCAGCTCGCCGTGCCCCTCGTGCAGAAGCTCGGCGTCGATCCCTTCGCTCCCCGCTATCGCTATGCGCGCTACAGCTGGGCGATGTTCTCGCGGCCCGTCCCGCGCTTCGAGGTGAGTATCTTCCGCACGCGGGGGGCCGGCGAACGCGAGCCGGTCCCCGGCATCGAGCGCTACGTGCGGGGGTACCGCTCGCCTGCGCCCATGCCGATGATCGCGATCTACTCCTCCGACGTGGAAGTGGTGGATCGCTTCACCCGGCTGGTGAGCACGCTGGCCCGCGAGCGCCACGACGGCTACGCTTACGTGGCGTCGATCCGCTGGACGGCCAACCATTCGGGGGCGTCCGATTCCGTGGAGATCAGGGCCGATGCCGCGCCCTAGGCTCACGGAGCCCGAGCGGTTCTGGAGCGGCTGGTTCGATGCCGTTCCCGCCTACCGGCTCGCCACTCTCCGCGTCCTTCTCGCCGTCATCACCCTCGTCTTCCACGTGCCGAAGTTCAACCGCATGATCGCCGACTACACCGCGTCCTCGTTCCACGTGCCGCCGGCCTTCTCGTGGATCCCGGTCCTGTCGCCCGTGGCCGGCATGGCGCTGATGCTCGCCCAGGATGCGGCGGCCTGGGGCCTCCTCCTCGGATGGACGCCGCGGCTGTGTGCCTGGCTCCTCGCCGGGGCGGGCTTCTACGTGATGTCGCTCGATCCGGAGTTCTTCGCCCACAACGCCCACTTCCATCTCACGCTCCTCGCCTTGATCGGCTGCTCGGCGGATCGCGTGTCGCTGCGCCGTCTCCTCGCGGAGGACGAGGCCGACGCCGGCTGTCCAGCCTGGCCCGAGCGCCTCGTCCGCATACAGCTCGCGATCGTCTTTTTCTACGCCGCAGTCGACAAGGTCCTGAGTCCTTACTGGGGTCTGTCTGGGGCGTCGCTGGCTGCCCAACATTTGAGCACGCGGGGGCCGGCCTTCGATCGCCTCCAGCGGATGAACGAAGCCGCCCTTCCGGCCCTGGCCGGCGCCATCAGCGTTGCCACCATCGTCCTGGAAGGCTTTGTGGCCGCGGCCTTCCTCATCCGCGCGCTCAGGCCGATCGGCATCGCCGTCACCGCATTGTTCGTCCTGTACCTGGAGTTCGTGCTCAAGCCGGGGGCGTTCGCGTGGGACGTGCTGGCGGCGCTGCTCGTCTTCGCGCCGGCGGGAGATCGGGCGTGGCAGGTCGCCTACGATCCGGCATGTCGCACCTGCCGGGGCAACCGGGCGCTGCTCTCGCCGCTCGACTGGCTGCGCCGGCTCCAGTGGTTGCCGATGGAGGACGCGACGTCGAGCGCCCCGCGCGGGGAGCTGCAGCTCGTGAGCCCGCGGGGCCGCGTACGTTCCGGCTTCGATGCGCTGCGCGTCCTCCCCATCGCCCTTCCCGGGCCGTTCCTCCTTGCCTTGATCGTGGCCAGATTCGGCGGCGGCTTCCTGGCCGCCCGGGGCTACGGTGCGTGGGACGATCTGCCGTTCCTGATGCTTCTCGCCTGGCTCGTGCTCTGGACACCGGGGTTGGCCCGCGTCCTGGGGCAACCCGTCTACACCACGGTTTCCCGGGCGTGGGACAATTGGACGAGTGCCGCGCGCCTGGGCAAGGGCGCGGACGGCAGCGCACGGTGTTCGCACGCGCGAGGGATACGTGTTCGTGACGCATCGGCATGATCGGACAGGGAGGGCGAGGCGGCGGTAACATTGGCCTCGACCTAGTCATGCAGTGCTCCCGCTGCTCGGCTCAGAACAAGGACGGCAGCCGCTTCTGCACGTCGTGCGGAGCGGCTCTCACCTTCGCCTGCGCAAAGTGCGGATTCCAGAATGAGGCGGCGTCGCTCTTCTGCGGCGGGTGCGGCATGTCCCTGTCCACAGTGCGGTCCGCGCCCGCCGTCTCCGCAGCGGCCGCCTACTCGTCACCCAAGGTCTACACGCCACCTCACCTGGCCGAGCGGATCATCGGCGGCCGGGGCCAGCTCGAGGGCGAGCGCAAGCAGATCACCGTGATGTTCGCCGACCTCAAGGGCTCCATGGAGATGCTGGCCGAGCGCGATCCGGAGGACGCGCGGCGAATCCTCGATCCCGTGCTCGAGACCATGATGGAAGCCGTCCACCGCTACGCGGGCACGGTGAACCAGGTCATGGGCGACGGCATCATGGCGCTGTTCGGCGCTCCCGTGGCGCAGGAGGATCACGCCGTCCGCGCCGGCTACGCGGCGCTCCGGATCAGGGAAGCCATGGCCGCGCTGGCCGAGGAGCACGAGGAGCGCCTGGGCGTGCGGATCAACTTCCGCATCGGGCTCAATTCCGGCGAGGTGGTGGTGCGCACCATCGGCAGCGATCTGCGAATGGACTACAGCGCGGTGGGGCAGACGACACACCTCGCGGCCCGCATGGAGCAGCTGGCCACGCCAGGCTCTATCCTCGTCACGGAAGCCTTCACCCGCCTCACCGACAACTATCTGCACTTCAAGCCGCTGGGGCTCGTGGCCGTGAAGGGACTGGGCGATCCCGTGGACGTGTTCGAGCTCACGGGAGCCGAGCCGACGGGCACCCGGTTCCGATCGTCGGAGGCCTCGCGCGGCCTCACCCACTTTGTGGGCCGCCAGGACGAGCTCAAGTCACTGCACGACGCCCTCGATCGGGCGGAGGCCGGCTCCGGGCAGATCGTGAGCGTGGTGGGTGAGCCCGGGCTCGGCAAGTCGCGGCTGTTCCACGAGCTAGTGCGCTCGTCCCGCGTGCGGAACTGGCTCGCCCTCGAGACGGGCTCCGTGTCCTACGGTCAGATGACGCCGTGGATGCCCCTCCGGGATCTCCTGCGCACGTACTTCCAGGTCGAGGCGCGCGCCACTGCCCCCGAGATCCGGCGCCAGGTGGCTACGCGCCTGGGCGCCCTGGACCCGTCCCTAACGGACTTTCTCTCCGCCATCCTCTGGCTGCTCGACGTGCCGGCGGAGGATTCGCGCTGGACCGCCCTCGACCCGGAGCAGCGCCGCCAGGCCGCGCTCGACGGAGTGCGGCGCATGCTCGTGCTGCAGAGCCGGCGCCGGCCGCTCCTCCTCGTGTTCGAGAACCTGCACTGGATCGACACCGAGACGCAGACCTTCCTCAACCGGCTCGTCGACGGGCTGCGGGACACGCGCATCCTTCTGCTCGTCAACTATCGGCCCGAGTATCGGCACGTCTGGGCCAACAAGATCTACTACGCGCAGATCCGCCTCGACCCGCTGACCCCCGCGAGCGCGGAGGAGTTACTGCGCGCGCTCCTGGGCGACGCTCCCGAGCTCAAGCCCTTGAAGGCGCTCCTCATCGAGCGGGCCCAGGGCAATCCCTTCTTCCTCGAGGAGAGCGCGCGCACCCTCATCGAGACGCGGATGGTCACGGGCGGGCGCGGGGCCTTCCGCCTGGCCAAGCCGATCTCGAACATCCGTGTCCCTGCCACCGTGCAGGCTATTCTCGCCGCCCGCATCGATCGCCTGAGCGGCGACGACAAGCGGCTGCTGCAGTCCGCCGCCGTCATCGGCCGGCAGTTCTCGCGGCCGCTGCTGGAGGCGATCGTGAGCGACCACCACGGCGATCTCGACGGCGGGGTCGCCCGGCTCCAATCGCTGGAGTTCCTCTACGAGACCAACCTGTTCCCCGAGATCGAGTACACCTTCAAGCACGTGCTCACCCAGGAGGTGGCCTACGACAGCCTCCTTCAAGATCGGCGGCGCGCGCTCCACGAGCGCATCCTCGGCGCCATCGAGGTGCTCGCCGGCGATCAGCTCTCGCGTGAGGTGGACCGGCTCGCCCATCATGCGTTCCGGGGCGAGGTATGGGACAAGGCGGTACGCTACTCCCGCCAGGCGGGCGACAAGGCGGTAGGACACTCCGCCAACCGCGAGGCGGTGGGCTTCTATGAGCAAGCCCTGGCCGCTCTCGAGCATCGCCCCGAGGATCGCGAGGCCATCGAGGAGGCCATCGACATCCGCCTGGACCTGCGCCGGACCCTCGTGCCCCTCGCTGACCGCGCCCGGATCCTCGACCACATGCAGAAGGCGGAGGGACTGGCGCAGCTCATCGGCGATCAGCGCCGGCTGAGCTGGGTGGTGTACGGCATGGCCCACTACTACTATCTCGCCCACGAGCAGGAGCGATCGGTGGAGGCGAGCAAGCGCGCCCTCGCCCTGGGCGAGCGCACCGACCTCGCCCACGAGGTTGCGGTGAATCTCCTCCTCGGGCACTCGCTGCACTACACGGGTGACTATCGCGAGGCCGCCGTCGTCCTTCGCCGCAACGTCGAGGTGCTCGTGGGGGACCGAGTCCGCGAGCGCTTCGGTCTCCCGATCTTCCCCACCTTTCCGGCGGTGACCAGCCGCGAGCGCCTGGCGCGCTGCCTGGCCGAGCTGGGAGACTTCGAGGAAGCGCTCAGGGTGGGCGAGGAAGGCATGCGGATCGCCGAGGACATCGACCATCCGCCGAGCCTGACCGGCATGTGCCTCGGCCTCGGCACCCTGCACATGAGGCGCGAGGATGTGGCGGCGGCCATTCCCATCCTGGAGCGAGGCCTCGCGGTGGGCAGGCGCGGGAGCATCTTCCTCTACGTCTACTCCGTGGCGGCGGCGATGGGACGGGCGCTCGCCGTCACCGGACGCATCGCCGAGGGGCTGGCCCTCATGTCCGAGGTGGTGACGGAGGCTGCGGCGAAGCATCAGCCGCTCGGGCATGCGCACCGGCTCATGTGGCTCGCCGAGGGCTACCTCGCCGCGGAGGACTACGCGAGCGCTTGGGCCCGCGCCCAGGAGGCGCTGGAGTTCTCGCGGCGCTACAGGGAAAAGGGGCAGGAGGTCTGGACGCTGTACGTACTCGGCGAGATCGCGCGGGCGCGCGACCCCGGCGCCGTCGAGGACGCGGAGCGCTTCTACCGCGAGGCGATCGCCATCGCCGACACCCTCGGCATGGTGCCCGCTCTCGCCCGCTGTCATCTCGGCCTGGGCGAGCTCTACGCGCAGGCCAAGCTGGGCGACGTCGCTCAGGAGTGCCTGGGTGTGGCCGCCACACTGTTCCGCGACATCGGGATCACATCGCTACGGGAGCGCTCCGAGCGGCTGCGAGCCGCGCTCTCCGGATGAGGGGCGAGCCCTTCCACAGCTGGCTCGTGCCCCGAATCGTGGCGCCCCTGGCGGAGAGCCTCGGCCGCCCCATGTGGACGACCGAGCGTCGCTTGGCCGAGCTGCGGTGGCGGCCGCCGGACGAGCTCGAGCAGCGCTCCCTCGAGCGTCTTCGCCTGCTCCTCGAGCACGCGGCGCGCTTCGTCCCCCACTACCGCACGCTGTTCGCGGAGAGCGACCTCGACGGCCGGGACATCGAGTCGGCGCGTGATCTGAGCCGGCTGCCCATCACCACGAAGGCCGAGCTGCGCGCGGGCTTTCCCGAGCGGACGACGGCGGAGAACATTCCCGCGGAGCGGCGGCAGCGCCGCATGACCTCGGGCTCGACCGGCCTGCCTTTCGAGTTCTACTGGGACCGCGCCACGCTGCCCGTCCTGGGCGGGACCGACCGCTTCTGGCTCGGGTGGTCGGGAGTCGCCGTGTGGCACACGCGCATCACGGTAGCGAGCCCGAGGTACTTCTACAACCAGGTCACGCCGGCCCGCCGCTGGCCCGCATTCATCAGCCGGGTGGTGGTCGGGGAGCGCACGGAGAGCTTTCCCGCCGATCGGATGACGACCGGCACGTTCCGAGCGCTCGTGGAGCGCGTGACCCGGCGCGGGCCGTATTTCATCCGCGGGTATCCCGGGTCGCTCGTGAGCCTGGCTGCGCGCCTCGCGGAGGAGGGAAGGCCGCTGGCGGGCTATCCGCGGGTCGTGGTGACCCTGGCGGAGACCCTCACCGGCCCCAACGCAGCCACGTTGCGCGAGGTCTTTCGCTGCCCGGTGGCCAACCACTACTCGGCCTGGGAAGTCCCGCAGATCGCCCACAGCTGCCCGGATCATCCGGAGCTGCTCCACATCAACAGCGAGCGGGTCATCGTCCGCGTGGTGCGCCCTGACGGCGGCGATGCCGAGTCCGGAGAGACCGGGCAGGTGGTGGTGACGGATCTCGCGAACTACGTGATGCCGTTCATCAACTACTCGGCCGGCGATGGCGCCATGCTCGGCCCGCGCTGTCCGTGCGGACGCGGGATGCCCACGCTGGCGAGGCTCGACGGACGGGACATCGAGATGATCCGCACTCCCGAAGGACGCGAGATGAGCTCCGGCGCCTTCGGACAGCTCCTCACGTTCGTGCTCGGGATCATTCCGTACGTGTGGGAATACCAGGCCGTCCAGACGGCGCCGGACGCCCTCACCCTGCGCATCGTGCCCACGCAGCGATTCACCGCCGAGTTCCAGGCAACCCTCCAGCGCGGGCTCGCGGAATTTTTCGGCCCGAGCATGCGCATCACCGTCGAGCCCGTCGCGTCCATTCCCGTGGAGGCGTCGGGAAAGCGTTTCATCATCAAGCAGTTGTCGTCGTGACCGACGGCGCGCATCCACCCGCGAAGAATGGCCGGCGTCGCCGACGTCTGCCATAGTAGCGAGGGGAATGGAGACACCGGCCACCGCGCACCCGTTCTGCTCGATCATCGTGCCCACGCACGACGATGGGGGCGAGCTCGAGCCGTGCCTGTGCGCGCTGCGCGCGGAGATCGCGGGGACGTCGGAGCTCATCGTCGTCATCGACGGGCCACCGGCGGAGGCGGCGACCACCGTGGCCCGCGCGGCGGGCGCGCGAGTGTTCAGCCTCGAGCGGCGGAGCGGCCCGGCTGCCGCCCGCAACCACGGGGCGACGCACGCGCGGGGCGACGTGCTGGTGTTCGTCGACGCCGACGTGGTGATGCGACGCGGCGGGCTCGGACGCATCGAGCGGGCCTTCGCAGACGATCCCGGGCTCACCGCGCTCTTCGGCTCCTATGATGACTCGCCGCGATCGCCAGGGCTGGTCTCGCGCTATCGCAACCTGCTCCACCACTTCGTTCACCAGGAAGCACACGCGGCGGCGACCACCTTCTGGGCGGGCCTCGGCGCCGTTCGTCGCGCCGACTTCTGGAAGGCCGGAGGCTTCGATGCCGAGGCCTTCACGCGACCGTCCGTAGAGGACATCGAGCTCGGCTACCGCCTGCGCGCTGCTGGGGGACGGATCCGTCTCGACCGGGAGCTCCAGGGCACGCATCTCAAGCGCTGGACGCTCTGGTCCATGATCAGGACCGACGTGTCGAATCGGGCCATGCCGTGGGCCCGGCTCGCCCTCGCCAAGGAGCGCGTGCCGACCGAGCTGAATCTTCGCTCCTCTCAGCGGGTGAGCGCGGTCCTGACCATCGTCGCCCTCGTCGCGGTCCTCCTCGCGCCCTGGCGCCCGATCCTCCTGGGGCTGGCGACCGTCGCCCTCCCCGTGGTCGCTATCGTCAACCGGCGCTTCTATCGCCTGCTGTGGCGCCGAGGCGGCGTCCGCCTCGCGGGCGGTGGCTTTGCCCTGCACCTCCTCTATTTCCTCTACAGCGCGGCCAGCTTTGCCCTTGTCTGGCTCGGCACGCGCCGGCGATCCAATCGACCCCGATGACCGCGCGCGTGATCGTGATCGGAGCGGGCCCGGCCGGCCTCACCGCCGCCCGGGAGCTCGCGCGTCAGGGGCTCTCGCCCGTGGTCTTCGAGCAGGGCCGCATCGTGGGCGGCCTCGCCCGGACGGAGACGTACCGCGGGTTTCACTTCGACATGGGTGGCCACCGCTTCTTCACCAAGGTGGAGGAAGTCCAGAAGCTCTGGCGCGACGTGCTCGGCGAGGAGTTCCTTCGCCGCCCACGGCTTTCCCGCATCTACTACCGCGGCCGCTTCTTCAAGTATCCGCTCAGGCCGCTCGACGCCCTGGCCGGGCTCGGGGCGCGCGAGGCCGCCCACGTGATCGGCAGCTATCTCTGGTGGCAGGTCTTCCCGCACGAGCGCGAGGAGACGTTCGAGGAGTGGGTGACCAACCGGTTCGGCCGGCGCCTCTTCGAGGTCTTCTTCAAGAGCTACACCGAGAAGGTGTGGGGCATCCCGTGCTCCACCCTCCGGGCGGAGTGGGCGGCCCAGCGGATCAAGGACCTCTCGCTGCGCTCGGCCATCGTCGGCATGTTCCTCAAGCCGCAGACCACCGTGAAGACGCTCATCGAGGAGTTCGACTACCCGCGCCTCGGCCCTGGCATGATGTGGCGGTCCGTGGCCGAGGAGATCCGGAAGCTCGACGGCTCCGTCCGCCTGGACACCGAGGTGATCGGGCTGCGCCGCTCTGGCCGCCGCGTGGAGAGCGTGGTCGTCTCCACCGATGGAGCCGAGGAAGTCGTCGCGGCAGATCACGTCCTGTCGAGCATGCCCGTGCGGGCGCTGGTCGAGCGGCTGTCGCCCCCCGCACCTCCGGCCGTTGTCGCGGCGGCGCGCCGGCTCGCCTATCGGGACTTCCTCACCGTGTGTCTCATCGTGGATGCCCCCGCGCTCTTCCCCGACAACTGGATCTACGTGCACGCTCCCGAGGTCAAGGTGGGCCGGATCCAGAACTTCAAGAACTGGAGCCCGGACATGGTTCCCGATCCGGGCAAGACCAGCCTCGGGCTCGAGTATTTCTGCCGAGAGGGCGACGCGCTCTGGCGCATGTCGGACGCCGAGCTCATCCGGCTCGGCACGGAGGAGCTCGAGCGCATCGGGCTGACGCGCGGCGCCTCCGTCCTGGACGGCTGCGTGTTCCGGGTGCCGAAGGCCTATCCGGTCTACGACCCGGAGTATCGGCAGAGCCTGGCCACGATCCGTGCCTTCGTGGACGATCTCGAGAACCTGCAGACGATCGGCCGGAACGGGCTTCACCGGTACGACAACCAGGACCACGCCATGGTCACCGGGCTGCTCGCCGTGCGCAACCTGACCCACGGCGAGCATCACGATCTGTGGGAGGTGAACACCGACCCGGAATACCACGAGGTCGTGGGCGTCGAGGCGCCGGACGCCGAGGCCCTGGCCGCCATGGAAGGGCGCATCGCCCAGATCTTCCCCAGGATCGACGGGGTGGCGTTCGGCGCCAGCGCCGGTGCCGTCTCGGGGGTCCTGGTCGCGCTTGCCACCCTGATCCTCGTCCTCAAGGGCGGCGCGGTGATCGGCCCGCATCTCGGGCTGCTCGGCCAGTTCTTTCCGGGCTATAACGTCACCGCGCGCGGGAGCCTGCTCGGCCTCGTCTATGGGTTCGTAGCAGGATTTTTGGGGGGCTGGGGCTTCGCGGCGCTGCGCAACGTCACTCTGCTGTTGTCGTTTGCGGTGCTGCGTCGCCGGGCGCAGCTCGGCCTGCTGAAGCGGCTCTTCGAATTCATCTAGGGGGATGGCCATGGCGCGAACCGAGAGGGAGCTCGAGACCGTTGTGCTGGTGCGGGCGATCCGCCTCAACGCCGTCGTGGCAGGCCTCGTCACGGGACTCATGGCCGGCCTTGCCCTCTTCGTCGCCACGAACTGGCTCGTGCTCAAGGGCGGGCGTGTGGTCGGCCCCCATCTCGTGCTCCTGAACCAGTTCTTCATCGGCTATCGAATGACGTTCCTGGGCAGCCTCATCGGCTTCGCCTGGGCCTTCGCGGTAGGCTTCGTGGCGGGCTTCGCCGTGGTCCGCATCTACAACCTGCTCGTGGATCTCCGGTCACCGCGGCGGACGGGCGGCGCGTGATCGACGGGCGGGTATCTCAGCGGCCCGTCGGCTGCCCGAGCACCTCGAAGGCAGCGAGCTTGCCCCGCGACGCCGGCGGCGGGGTCATGGGTAGATCGGCCAGGGGCCGGAAGCCCGCGCTTCCCTTCAAGCGCTCGCTCAGGCTCTCGTTGTTGAACACGAGATAGGTCCGAACGCCCAGCGGCGAGAGCTCGGCCGCGAGCGCCGCTGGATCCTCGTTGGTCGTGGTGCCGTACGAGGGCTGGTTCATCAGGTAGGCGAGGTAGACCGTGCTCGGCCAGTCGTTGCCGGCGAGAGGTCCCTGGAGCTTCGTCCCGCGCTTCACCGCCTCGTCGTCGAGCAGCGCGGCCAGCCTGGCGAAGTCGGGCTCCCTCGGCGGGTAGTGATCCTTGAGCCATTCAGCGCCCACGCGCGCGTAGCTCAACGTGACCACGAGAGCGGCGAGCACCATCCACCGGCCACTGCCACGCGTTTCAGGGTCGCCGGCGGCCCCGGCGTGCCTCGTCACCGCGCTCGCAAGCTCCTCGGCCATGGCGAAGCTCAGCATCATGAGGAGGCCGGCCACCGGCCAGTAGTAGCGGGTCTGGCGCGCCCAGAGCGGCAGGTACCCGAGCGCATAGAGGACCACCGTGGCGAATCCCCACAGATATCGAGCCCCGCTCGCGCTCGACGGGCCGCGCAGGAGGCCCATGAAGCCGGCGGCGGCGAGCGCGGCCAGGGCCAGGTGGAGATAGTCGAACTCAGACAGCTCGTCACGGATGACGTTCAGGTTGGAAAGCATGACGTGCAGACGGCCGGGCCTGATCGTGGGCGGCCGCGCCGTCGCCGGCGCGGGAGTCGACGAAGCGCGAACCTCCTCGTCCGGTCGCTCCCAGGCCGTGATCCGTCCTGCCTCGACGCGCGCGAGCTTCTGTCCGGCCGGGAAGGGCGCGCGATCGGGATTGGTCGCTCCGTAGACCACCGCGGCCGGAATGTTGCGTCGGCCGGCCGCGGTGGTGATGGTGGGCCTGCCATACTTCGCGGAGAGCACGAGGATCCACGGACCCGCGACGACCAGGAAGCCGAGCATGCCCGCCATGGTCACGACGGCGTAGCGCCGCAGCGGCCGGGGCGCGGCGTGCGCCCAGGCCGCGAGGGCCATGGTCAGGAGGAAGTGAGCGATGAAGAACGGGAACGCGTAGGCCTTCGCGAGATAGGCGAGCCCTCCGAGCACGCCGCCGACGAAGGCCCGGCGCGGGCGAACAGCGGTGGCCGGATCCAATGTCAGGCAGAAGTAGTACGTGAGGAGCACGGCGAGGAGCAGGTCCGGTGTGATGATCTCCATGCTCCAGCCCGCCACGCTCACTGCGGCGATGACCACCAGACATGCCCGCATGACGCCGCTCTCCAGGTAACGGCGCCCGAGACCGGCGACGGCGACGACCCAGCACAGCGCGAGGAACGCTCCCAGAAGCTTCGCGGCCAGGAGCCCCGGCACGCCCGCGGCGAGCCACGGGATCAGCAGCCACGAGTACAGCGGCGACCAGTAGCCCGACACGGCCTTGCTCATGTCTCCGGACAGGTAGTAGCCCGCGATCCTGAGATAGGCGACGCCGTCCGGATTGATCTGTCTCGAGAGCGCGAAGGCCAGCGCGGCCAGAACGGCCGCGTACGCGATGAGCGCGGCGAGCGGCCACCAGCTCCACTCTCGCGGCCGCGCGTCAGGCATGGTCCATCATGAGAGGCCAGGACACGAGCGACGAGGCACGATCCACCGAGCGGAACAGCGCACCAGTCTGATGTAGCACAAGCGACGTGTCCGCGCGCGGGCGGCCGGAGAAGGCCGGCATCACGTGGTTGACGTGCATCGTCGGCTGGACCACAATCTCCCCGTCCATGATTGACGGCAACAGCCCTCCGGCCCGCAGTGTCCGCTCTTCGAGCCGTTCGCTCTCCGATACTCCGCGAGCATGACGGCTCCTGCGATGCCCCGGCCACTGCTCTCCGGGCGCATCGCGAGGTCCGCAGGCGGCCGCGTGGAGGCGTTTCGCCCATGACGCCCAGCATCGTCCCGGAGCCCGTATCGACGGCCGCGGAGACGATCGACGGCCTGACCAGCCTCGATCTTCCTCGGCGCGGCGCGATCGCCGCCCTCCAGGCGGAAGCGCGACGGCTGGTCGGCGAGGCGCTCGCCCTCGCGGCGGCGCGCGAGGCGCTGGCCCGCACCCCGGACGGTGCCGTCGTGGCGATCTCTCACGGGCTTCCCGGAATTTCCCTGGATCGGCCGCGGAGTGGCCGGGAGGGAGGCGGTGACGACGCCATCGACATGATGCACGGCTGGGGCGACGTGGAGTTCGTGGCCATCGACCACGGGGTGCCGACGATCTACTACGGTCCTGGCACGGTGGCCGCGGCCCACACCGCGGACGAGTACATCGAGCTCGACCGCTACCACGCGGGCGTGGCGGTCTACGAGCGCGCCATCCGCACGTTCCTCACCACCGCATAGCCAAATCATCAACGAGTGCCGCACGTGCGACCGGGATGGGTGGCGGCGGGGGCGGGAGGCCGCTCCGGCGGAGTGGGACCCCCGAAGCCTGTGCGCAGCCCGGAGGGCTGCGA
>JBKOVG010000344.1:0-11652 GCA_046723845.1 Candidatus Methylomirabilota bacterium
CCATCGAGCATCGCGCCCGGGGCCGCGTGCGCTTCGGCGGCGTGGCGGTGCCGGCCCCCTCGCCCGAGGAGCGGCGCCGGGTCGCCCTCGCCCTGGCCCCCCCCCACCGCGGGCTCGTGGGGCGCGGCCGGCGCGTGGTCATGGCCTTCGACGACGCGCCCGACGTGCTGGAGTTCGCCTCCTCGCGCGAGGCGGCGGCGCTGTCGACCATCGGCCCCGCCACGCCCGATCACACCATCTACACCAAGCGCCTGCCCTGCTTCGCAACCGTCGAGAATCCGCGCGATGCGGCGGCGGTGGCGGCGGCGGTCAAGGCCGCCGTCGAGCGCTTCGTGGTCGACTACACGGCCTACGTTGAGGCGGGCGGCGGCGCCCGCGGGGTGGATCCGTTCCCGCGCGTGATCACGGTGGCGGGCCTCGGCATGTTCAGCACGGGCAAGGACCGCCGCACCGTGGGCATCGTGAGCGACATCTACCACCACACCATCTCCGTGCTGGGCGCGGCCACGGCCTTCGGGCGCTACGTGTCGCTGTCCGCCCAGGACGCCTTCGACATCGAGTACTGGCCGCTCGAGCTCTACAAGCTCGCTCAGGCGCCGCTCGAGAAGGAGCTGGCTCGGCGCATCGCCCTCGTCACGGGCGGGGCATCCGGCATCGGACGAGCGACCGCGCTCCGGCTCGCCGCGGAAGGCGCGCACGTCGTGGTCGCCGATCTCGACGCGGCGGGCGCGCGCAAGGTGGCCGACGAGGTAGTGGCCGCCGCGGGCGGGGGACGGGCCCTCGGCGTGGCGATGGACGTGGCCAACGAAGACTCGGTGCGCGCGGGCTTCGAAGAGGCCGTGCTCGCCTACGGCGGCCTCGACATCGTGGTCTCCAACGCGGGCATCGCGCACTCCGCGCCGGTGGATCAGATGGCCCTCGCAGACTGGGAGCGCTCCTTCGCCGTCAACTCGACGGGACATTTCCTTGTGGCGCGCGAGGGTATGCGGGTGCTCAAGGCGCAAGGGCTGGGCGGCTCGTTCGTGTTCGTGGCGACCAAGAACGTGATGTCGCCAGGCAAGGACTTCGCCGCCTACTCCGCAGCCAAGGCCGCCGAGGCGCAGCTCGCCAAGGTGCTGGCCCTCGAGGGCGGTCCGCATGGCATCCGCTCCAACATCGTGAATCCCGACGCCGTCTTCCGCGACTCCAAGCTCTGGTCGGAGGAGGTGCGGCGCGAGCGTGCCCGCGCCCAGGGCATCACGGTCGAGCAGCTCGAGGACTTCTATCGCAAGCGCAACATCCTGGCCGCGCCCATCCTGCCCGAGGACGTGGCGGAGGCCGTGCTCTTCCTCGCCTCCGACCGCTCGGCTAAGACCACGGGCTGCACCCTCACGGTGGACGGCGGGGTGAAGGACGCGTTTCCGAGGTAGCCCATGCCGCCCATCCGCTTCGGCGCCTTTCTCATGCTCCATCCGCCCGAGGAGCAGTTCGCCATCGCCCGCCGCGTCGACGAGCTCGGCTACGACTCCTTGTGGACGGGCGATCACGTGTCCTTCCACGGGCCGATCTACGAGTCGCTGACCCTGCTCTCGTCCTACATCGGCATCACCAGGCGTGCCCGTCTCGGCGTGGGCGTCTATCTCCTTGCCCTCCGCCATCCGACCATCGCGGCCAAGATCACCTCCACCCTCGACGCGCTCTCCGGGGGCCGGCTGATCTTCGGGGTCGGGGTGGGCGGCGAGAACCCGAAGGAGTTCGAAGCCTCGGGCTCCCCGCTCGGCGAGCGCGGAGCGCGGGTGAGCGAGGGCATCGACGTCGTGCGCACGCTCTGGCGCGATTCGCCCGCCACCTTCAAGGGTCGCTTCACGCAGTTCGAGGGCGTGAGCATCGATCCCAAGCCCGCGCAGAAGCCCGCGCCGCCCATCTGGGTCGGCGGCCGCTCCGACGCCGCGCTCGCGCGCGCCGGGCGCCAGGGCGACGGCTGGATCTCGTACGTGATCCAGCCGGAGCGCTACAAGCAGAGTCTGGCCAAGATCGAGACGGCGGCGGCCGCGGCGGGCCGCTCGCTCGACGGCTTCGTGAAGGCGCATCTCACCTTCATCACGGTGGGCCGGGACTACGAGAGCGCGGAGCGCGTGTGGGTGGCCCGGCTCTCCCAGCGCTACGCTCAGGACTTCGGCCCCCTCGCTCGGAAGTACGGCATCATCGGCACGCCCGCCCAGTGCGCTGAACAGCTCCAGCGCTTCATCGAGGCCGGCTGCACCTACTTCGTTCTCGACGCCATCTGCGACGCCGCCGACGAGGCGGAGCAGCTCGAGCGGTTCGCGGCGGAGCTCTTTCCCAAGTTCCGGAGTGCGTAGGGTGAGTACGTCCTCACCCTACCGAAAGGCTCCCTGTCCCTTCCAGGAAGAGGGCCGGGGTGAGGGTCCGTAGTTGGCGCAGAAGCCGAGGGAGTGCCGCGCGGAGGTGACGGCCATCCGCTGGCCTTGCCCGGAGGTGATCGAGGTGGATCTCCGCATGGTCGAGCCGCCCGAGCTCGACTTCGACGCGGGGCAGTGGATCTCCGTACCTTTCGGCCCCAAGGTGGTACGGGCGTGGACCATCCTCTCCTCGCCCGCGCGGAAGCGATCGATCACGTTGTCCGTGGACGTGACCCCCGGCGGCATCGGCTCCCAGTGGCTCCGCGCTCTCAAGGTCGGCGATCCTGTGCCGTTCAAGGGGCCCACGGGCGGCTTCGTCTTCAGCCGCGCCGACCCGCGCCGCGCGGTGTTCGTGGCCGAGGAGATCGGCATCGTGGCCGTGCGCGCGATCCTCGCCCACCTCTACGAGACGGGCTACGGGCGGCCGACCATCCTCATCAGCTGGGGGCGCGATCCCTCGTGGCTCCTCTACGACACCGAGTTCCGCTCGCTCGCCCGGCGCTATCCCGGCTTCACCTACGTGACGACGGTGCGCGAGGCGCCCGCAGCGTGGCGCGGCGAGACGGGCGAGGTCGCTGGCGTCGTCGACCGACTCGTCCACAGCGTGGACAAGCTCGTGGTCTATGTGTGCGGAGGCGGCGACACCGTCAATGCCGTGCGCGACGTGCTGGTGAAGAAGGGCATGGACCGCAAGAGCGTCAAGTGGGAGAAGTTCTGGTAGGCATGCCGTCGCGGCTCTACCACCTGCAGGTCAACGTGGGATCGCCTGGCACGGCGTTGCCCTTCCACCGGGACCTCTACCGGCTCCGCGTGGGGAGCTGAGGGATGCCATGGCCGATCTGAGCGGCGGACACCTGGTCGCGCGCACCCTCAAGCAGGCGGGGGTGAGCCACCTCTTCACCCTCTGCGGCGGCCACATCCTGCCCATCTATGACGGCTGCATCACGGAGGGCGTGGAGGTGATCGACGTGCGCCACGAGCAGGCGGCGGCCCACGCGGGCGACGCCTACGCGCGCCTCACGCGCAACATCGGCGTGGCCGCGGTGACGGCGGGGCCCGGAGTGACCGACGCGGTGACGGGCGTGGCCAACGCCTACTCGGCGCGGAGCCCGCTCCTCCTCATCGGCGGCGCGGCGCCGCTCGGACTGCGCGGCCTCGGCTCCCTGCAGGAGGTGGAGCAGGTGGATCTGCTTCGGCCCATCACCAAGGGCTCGTGGACGGTGTCGGAGACGCGGCAGATCCCCGAGGTGCTCACCACGGCCATCCGGACCGCGCTCACGGGCCGGCCGGGCCCCGTCTTCGTGGAGATTCCCGTGGATTTGCTCATGACCATGGTCGAGGATCGGCTCGCGCCCATCCCTACCGGCTACGTGCATCGACGCGCCTCCGCTCCCGACGCGGAGTCCGTGGAGGCGCTGGCCCGCCTCCTCTCCGGTGCGGAACGGCCAGTGGTCATGGCGGGCAGTGGGGTCTACTGGGACGACGCGGCCGGCGATCTCGCGGCCTTCGCGGACGCCGCGGGTGCCCCCGTGTTCATGAACGGCGCCGGCCGCGGCTGTCTGTCCAGCCGCCATCCCCTCGCGTTCTCCCAGGCGCGCGGCTTCACCCTCGCCCAGGCCGACGTGGTGCTCGTGCTGGGCACGCCGCTCGACTTCCGGCTCGGCTACGGGCGGCCGCCGTCGTTCGCCGACCACGCGCGCGTCGCGATGGTCGACTGCGATCCCGTGGAGCTCGGGCGCAACCGTCCCCTCGAGCTCGGTCTCACCTCCCACATCGGTCTCACCCTCCGCGCGGTCACCGCCGCTCTCTCTCGCGGGCTGCCCGCCCGCTTCGAGCGGTGGCGCCAGGCCGTGGGCACGAAGGAGACGGAGAGCCAGGCCCGCCTTCGCGAGGAGCGGCTCTCGGACAGCGTGCCCATCAGCCACTACCGCCTCGGCCACGAGCTGGCTGCGGTGGTCGACGAGCGCACCACGGTGGTGGGCGACGGCGGCGACGTGGTCGGCTGCGCGTCGAAGATCGTGACCCTGCAGCGGCCAGGGCAGTGGCTCGATCCCGGCCCCTTCGGCTGCCTCGGCGTGGGGCCGTCCTTCGCCATCGCGGCCAAGCTGCTCCGGCCCGCCGATCGCGTCCTCCTCATCGCGGGCGACGGCGCCTTCGGACTCAACGGCATGGAGATGGAGACGGCGGTGCGCTTCAAGCTGCCCATGACGGTGGTGATCGGCAACGATGGCGGCTGGGGACAGATCCGCAACCCGCAGCTCTCCTTCTTCGGGGCCGAGCGGCAGGTGGCAACCTCGCTGCCCTACACGCGCTTCGATCAGATGGTGGAGGCGCTCGGCGGCAAGGGCGTGCACGTGACGGAGCCCGCCGCGCTTCGGCCCGCCCTCGAGCGCGCCATTGACTCGAGCGACGTCACCTGCATTAACGTGGTGCTGGACCCCGGCGCCTATCGCCGCACGGGCCAGGTCTCCATGGCGATCTGATGATGCGCAGCCACCTCCCAACCCGCTCCCTCCCGGGAGGGAGAGGGCGGGGTGAGGGAACGCTGCGGTGAAGGTCACGTTCCTCGCGCCGCACATCAGGATCGCCGGCGGTGTGCGCGCGATCCTCACCTATGCGGATCGACTGGCAGGGCGTGGCCACGACGTCACCGTGGTCGTCCCCGCCAAGCATGTGTGGCGGGCCTGGTCGCGCAATCTGCGCGGCGCGGGACCGGACTGGATCCCGGGCTTTCGCCCGCGGGTCCGCTGGGTCGCCTCGTGGGATCCCGCGCGCCTGCCGCCGGGCGACGCACTGATCGCCACCGCGTGGCAGACGGCGGCCGCGGTGGCCGCAGCCCCGCGGAGCTGCGGCGCCAAGTTCTACCTCGTCCAGCACTTCGAGAGCCTCTATCACGGTGCCCCCTCCGAGGTGGACCCCACCTACGCCCTGCCCCTGCGGAAGATCGTGATCTCCTCCTGGCTCCGCGACATCATGAAGGAGCGCTTCGCCGCCGAGGCTGAGGTGCTGGTGACCCCAGTGGACCGCGCGCTCTTCCATCCCGTGGAGGGCGCGCGCTCCACGGACGCCCTGCGCGTCCTCATGCTGCACCACGACTACGCGTGGAAGGGCGTGCGGGAAGGCATCGAGGCCATGGCCGCCGTGCGGGCGCAGCATCCCGAGGTGCAGCTCGTGGGCTTCGGCGTCAAGCCGCCGCGTGAGGCGGCGCCGTACGACGAGTTCCACGAGAACCTGCCCCAGGAGCGGCTCGCCTGGCTCTACAGCCGCTGCCCCATCTATCTCTGCCCGTCCTGGGACGAAGGGCTCGGCATGCCCTCCATGGAAGCGATGGCCTGCGGCGCCGCCCTCGTCACCTTCGACAACGGGGGCAGCCGCGACTACGCGCAGGACGGCGTCACCGCCCTCGTCGCTTCTCAGCGCGACGTGGCTGCCCTCGCGCGCTGTCTCGACCGAATGGTGTCGGATGCCACGCTCCGGGCGGAGATCGCCGCCCGCGGACGCGAGTTCATCACGGAGAGCTTCGACTGGGACCGCGCGACGGCGCGGCTGGAAACGATCCTCGCCGGCTACTGAGCGGCGGCCGGGGGGGCGACGGACACGCCGCGATACCCGGTGTTCTGGATCGAGCGCGCCACCATCCCCGACGCCTTGGCGTCCTCCACGAAGGCCCGCAGGTAGGCGAAGGCCGCGTCGCGGCCCTTCGGGGTACCCACGGACTGCGGCACCGCCATGAACCGGCCATCGATCATCCGCGATCCGGGGAACTTCTCCGTGAGCGACGCCAGCGCCTGGCTCAGGCCGGCGAGAGCGTCGACCCGGCCTTCCACGAGGAGCCTGAAGGCCGCGTCGGCGTTCTCCGCGCGCACCAGGTTGGCGCGCTTGAGGTTCCGGCTGAGATAGAGCTCGTAGTTGGCGCGGGTCGGTGCGGCCACGCGCACGCCCTCCTGGTCGACGTCCCCGATGGTGCGCAGGCGCGAGTTCGGGGGCACGAGGTACGTGGCCTCGAGCTCGAGGTAGGCCGCGGTGAAGTCGATCTCGCCGGCGCGCGCGGGGTCCGAGCCGAGGAACGCGATGTCCCAGGCCCCGGCCTTGGCGCCGTCGACCATGGTGCCCACCGCCGTGTACGCCACGAGCTCGACGGGGACGCCCAACCGCTTGCCCAGCTCACGGGCGAGATCGATGGCGGGCCCGCGGGAATCGCCGGTGGCCGGATCCTTCTGGGCGAGGATGAAGTTGCCGTAGTTGATGCCCGCGCGCAGCTTCCCCGTGGGAGCGAGCGCTGCACGGGCGGCCGGGCTGGGCGGGGCTGCAGACGAGGCGCAGGCCGTCATGAGAGCCGTCCCGGCCAGGACAAGGACGATTCGATGCATCGTATGGCTCCTCTGTCGGTCCGACGCGCAGGCATCGTGTCACTCCATCTTGCAGGTGGAGCGAATCTTGCCGATCCGCTCGTCAATCTTCCGGTTGTATTCGCCCGTGCCGACCTCGTAGGTCGCTCCTCCCGTGCCCGTGATGGCGCCGACGAGGATCGTGGTCGGCAACGCGTAGCTCATCCCTTCGGCGGCTTCCGTGGCCTTGCTGACCTTGTCCCCCTCGAGCGCCTGAATGTCGGTCTCGGCGGTAGAGCAGTCGATGGGCTGCTCGAGGCTTTCCTCGACCTTGGCGTACTTGGATGCGCACCCCGCCGTCAGGAACACCGTGAGTGCCAGGACGGCGACGAGACCGCGCCCCCTCACCATTTCAGCCCTCGCCTCCCCGCTCGAGGCGAGCGTGTCAGCTCGAACTGCGGCCCTCTTTTCCGATGGGGGAGAGGGGAGGGCTCCAGCTCGCTCGCCCATGATGGGTCAGCCCTTGAACCAGTCGCGCAGCGGCTTCACGGTGGCGCCCGCCTTCACGAGGCCCTCGCGCACCGCGGCCACGATCTTGTCGGAGCCCGGACTGTCGCCGTGGATGCAGATGGTGTCGACCTTGGCGGTGATGGTCTTGCCGGTGATGGTGGTGACCTTCTGCTCCATGGCCATGCGCACGGCCTGGTCCGCCGCCTTGGCGGGATCGGTGATGAGGGCGTCCTTGCCGAGCTTGCGCGAGACGAGCTGGCCGTCGTCGGCGTACACGCGATCGGCGAAGCCCTCGGCGGCCACGCGCGCCTTGGTCTTGCGCGCCTCCGCGTCGTACTTGGTCATGGCCATGACCATGAGAATCAGGTTCGCGTCGAGCTCCTGCACCTGCTCGGCGGAGGCGCGGCCCAGCTCGAGGTTGTCCTCGAACATGTGGTACTGGATGCCGTGCGCCTTCACGTGCTGGAGCGTGGCACCTGCCGCCTTCACGAAGGCATTGAGGGCGCCCACCTGATAGCGGTGATAGTCCTTGATCTCCTGTGGGGAAACGTCCATGCGCCGCCGGCCGAAGCCCATGAGATCGGGGAGGCCAGGATGCGCCCCGATGGCCACCCCGTGCTTGAGGGCCAGCTCCACCGTCTTCCGCATCACGTGCGGATCGCCGCCGTGGAAACCGCAGGCCACGTTGGCGGAGGTGATGTGGGGCATGACGCCCTCGTCGTTGCCGAGGGTCCAGCGGCCGTAGCTCTCGCCCATGTCGCAGTTGATATCGATGTATGTCGTCATAGCTTTGGCAAGACCTCCTTGGCGACCCGCTCCACCTGCGCGGGCTCGTAGCGGTACGGGATGAGGATGACGCGGTCCACGCCCGTCTTCACGTGGGCGCGCAGCTGCTCGACACACTCCTCGGCCGAGCCGTGGATGGCGTGCTCGATGGTCGATTCGCTCCACGCCGCGGTGTCCCACTCGGTCGAGAGCCAGTGGCGCATGTCCTTCTCGGTCTCTCCGCGGTTCTTGCCCACGTAGATGGCGAGCTGATTTGTCGAGGTGAGGGTGGAGGGATCGCGGCCGGCTTCCTTCGCGAAGGCCTGTACCTTCTGCCACCCCTTGGTGAAGCTCTCCGGCGTGTAGAAGTAGGTCAGCCACCCGTCGCCCATCGTGCCCGCGCGCTTGAGCACGGCGTCCACGTAGCCGCCGATGAGGACGGGCGGGCGCGGGCGCTGCGCGGTGCGGGGGACCATGACCGCCTCGCGGAGGTTGAACTCGTCGACCTTGACGGTGGCACGCTCCTCCGTCCACAGGCGCAGGAGGATGTCGAGGTTGCGCTCGAAGATCTGCCCGCGCTGCTTGAAGGGCACGCCCACCGCGTCGAACTCGCGCGCGTACCAGCCCGCGGCCACCCCGAGCACGAGCCGGCCGCCCGAGATCACGTCGAGGCTGCCCAGTGCCTTGGCGGCCACCACGGGATTGCGCAGCGGCAGGACGAGCACGCCCGTGCCGAGCTTGATCCGGCTCGTGCGCGCGGCCACCGCGCCGAGCGTGGTGATGGAGTCGATGATGGGAAACGACGGCTCCACGCCGAGGAGGATGTGGTCCCAGGCCCAGAGCGACTCGAAGCCGAGGGCCTCGGCGCGCTCGGCATAGGCGTAGAGCCCCTTCACGTCGGGCACCTCACCGGGCCCGACGAAGTTCCTGATGGCAAGTCCGAAGTGCGTCACGTCGCTCCTTTCTGTTCTTGCCCCTCGCCGCTCTCCGTGCGCCCCGCACTATCTCAGCCCTCGCCTCCTCGCCCGAGACGGGCGACTCAGCTCGAACGGCGTCCCCCCTCGGGGGAGAGGGCAGGGTGAGGGGGCGCATTCCTACAGGAACTGCCGCGCCGGATCCAGCGCCCGCAGGATACCCAGCTCCTCCTCCGTGGGCGGCTTGGTCGTGGTGAGCGTGTCGGACACGAGCACCTCGAAGCCCGTGTTGGCCTTCACCTCGTCGACGGTGACCCCGGTGTGAAGCGCCTCCAGCCGCATGCACCGGCTCTGCGCGTCGAAGCCGAAGACGCCCAGGGTCGTGACCACCCGGCCCACCCCGCCGAAGAGCAGCCCGCTCTTCCGCCGCGCCTCGCCACCCGTGAGCCAGCCCGGGCTCGTGACGAAGTCGAGGCCGTCCGAGAAGCGGCGCTTCTCGTGCACGGTGAGGATGATCACCGAGCGGCAGAGCGAGATGATGTCGTTGGCCCCGCCGCTGCCGGGCAGACGCACCTTGGGCCGGTCGTAGCTCCCCCCGATGGCCGTCGTGTTGAGGTTGCCGTGGCGGTCGATCTGGGCGCCCCCGATGAACCCCACGTCGAGGAAGCCGCGCTGGGCGAGGAGGAACGCCTCCGTGATGCCCAGCAGCATCTGGGCGCGGTAGGCCGCGCGCATCTCGTTGGTGGAGATGGGCAGCGCGCCCGGCTTCCACCGTGGCCCCACGATGCCGCCCTCGATCACCATGGTCAGGAGCGGGGCGTGCATGCGCTGGGCGAGGCCGGAGGCGAGCATGGGCGCGCCCACCCCGGCGAACACCGTGGAGTTGTCCTTGAGCTCGCGCGAGCCCATCACGGCCAGGAGCTCGTTGGCGCTCACCCCGTTGGCGGGCGCGCTCACGACACCAGCTCCTTCCCGCGGCGCCGCGCCTCCGCGAGCGCCGCGTCGCCAAAGAGGGCGAGGTACTCGGCGTGGGTGGCGGGTCCGTAGACGTAGCGGTCGAGATAGGCCTGCACACCCGCCGCGCCCTGCCGGTTGATGCCGTCCACGTAGACGGAGAAGTGATCGGGCTCGGCGTCATAGAGGCCGTAGCACTCGTGCGGGTACGAGCCGAAGGGCACGTGCACGAGGGCGTCCACCGCGAAGCCGGGAATCACCGTGCGATCGGGATGGAGCCGGATCTCCTCCTCGGACACGATCTCCTCCGCGGTGACGAGCACGGTGGCCGCCGCCCGCGCGATGTCCGCGTCCATGTGCGGGTAGCCGTCGATCTGGCAGTTGCCGAGTCGGTCGGCGCGGTGCACGTGGAGGAGGGCCACGTCGGGAAAGAGGGCGGGCACGGCGAGGAGCTTCTCGCCCGTGTAGGGGCAGTCGATGATCTTCGATCCCCCCACGTCCACCAGGCTCGAGCCCATCATGGTCAGCGAGGGGAGGAAAGGCACGCCCATGGCCGCCGCCCGGTAGCGCAGACCGAGGGCGAGGTGGCTCCATTCCTCCATGGGCACGCGTCCTGATTCGACGTACTCGCGCTGGATCTTCGACAGCCCCCACGGGAGCCCGATGCCCATCCACGACGTCACGATCTTGTCTACCGCGCCCGCCACCATGCACCACTCGCCCTCGTAGCACATGAGGTTGCGCGAGAGGCTGAGCCCGGTGGGCCGCCGCCGGAGAAGGGCGCGGACGAGAGCGAGGGGAGTGCGCGAGAAGAGGCAGCCGCCGAGGGCGACGTGATCGCCGTTCTTCACGCGGGCCACCGCCTCGTCGAGGCCGGTGAGCTTCGCCCCCGCCGACTTGGCCTTGCCCTCGAGGCGCTTCCGCGCAGCCTGGAAGTCGTACTCTCGCCGCGCGATGGTCACCCGATGATCTCCCACGTCTTCTGGTAGCGATCGAGCTGCTCCACGGTGTGGGCGTCGAGCGGATGGTCGCGCTCGGGGATGTCCACGTGCTTGTCCTCCCCGCAGAGGGGAGTGGTGAAGTAGCGCTGGCCCGTATCGTTGATGATGGTCACGATGGAGGGGAGCTCGGGATGGCGCCGCGCGAGCTTGAGGGCGGCCGCCACGTTGCAGCCGCTCGAGATGCCGCAGAAGATGCCCTCCTCGCGGGCGAGGCGCCGGGCGATGGCGACGCTCTCCTCCGTGGTGGTGGTGATGATCCCCGTGAGCTGGGAAACGTCGAGGTTGCGCGGGACGAAACCATCGCCGATGCCCTCGATGCCGTGATGCCCCCACGCGCGCCGGGAGAGGAGGGCGCACTCCGCGGGCTCGACGGCGTAGAGCTTGACCGAGGGATCCTGGCTCCGGAGGTAGCGGCCCACCCCGGTGAGGAGGCCGCCCGAGCCTTGCGAGTCCACGAAGGCGCCGATGCGGCCGCCCATCTGCTCGTGGATCTCGGGCCCCGTGCTGAGGATGTGCGCCTCCACGTTGTCGGCGTTGTCGAACTGCCCGGGAACCCAGTAGCGCGCGGGATCGGTCGCGCGGATCTCCTGCAGCTTCTGCAGCGAGAGATCCACGTCACTTTCGCCGCCCTTGGTGAACACGAGCTCGGCCCCGTAGGCGCGCATGATCTTCTTGCGCTCCTCGCTCATGCCCTCGGGCATGACGATGGTGCACGGGTAGCCCTTCACCGCCGCCACCCACGAGCAGGCGATGCCCGCGTTGCCCGTGGAGCACTCCAGCA
>JBKOVG010000168.1:0-13492 GCA_046723845.1 Candidatus Methylomirabilota bacterium
AGTGCCGCACGTGCGATCGGGGCGGGTGGCGGCGGGGGCGGGGGTGCGCTCCCGCGGCGGGGGCCCCCCCAAGCCGGTGCGCCCCCCGCCCGGCGGCGATTCAGGCGAGTGGGTGACGCAGCGGGAGCGCTCCCCCGCCCCCGACGACGGGCCCCGACCCGCCTCGCGCTCCACCGCACGTCGCAACGGCCCTCATGAATAAGTCGCGCTAGGAACCGCGACGCGACGGCTCACGGAACTATCGAATGCACTGGATCGGCGTGGACGTTGGCGGCACCTTCACCGACGTCGTGGTCTACGACGAGGGCACGGGTGTGCTCGACGTCGCGAAGTCGCCCACCACCCGAGCCGATCCCACGGTCGGCTTGCTGAACGCTCTCGGGAAGCTGTCGGTGTCCCTCTCCGAGGCGGGCCGCGTCGTCTGCGGCACCACCATCGGGACCAACGCCATTCTCGAGCGCACGGGAGCGCCCGTCTGGGTGATCACGACCCGCGGCTTTCGCGACACGCTCGAGATCGCGCGGACGAACCGGACCATCCTCTACGACATCCGCGCCCGCAAGCCCGCCTCCGTGGTACCGCGCGCTCATGTCATCGAGGTGGACGAGCGGGTGGCCTTCGATGGGACGGTGGTGCGGCCGCTCCGCGAGGAGGATGTTCGCCAGGCCGTCGACCGCATCCGGACGGCGACCAACGGCGGGGGACCGGGCGCCGTGGTCCTGTGCTTCCTGCACAGCTACGTCAATCCCGCTCACGAGCGGACGGCCGCGCGCATCGTGGCCGAGGCGCTGCCCGGCTGGTTCCTCTGCACCTCCCAGGAGGTTCTGCCCGAGCTGCGCGAGTACGAGCGATTCAGCACGGCGACGCTGAACGCCTACATCGGCCCCGTTGTCGGCGGCTACCTGAACCGCCTCGGCCGCGCGCTCGGCGATCACGGGTATGGCGGCCGCGTGTTCATCACGACCTCGAGTGGCGGCATCATGACTTCGGAAGTCGCCGCGCGCTTTCCCGTCCACACCGTGCTCTCCGGCCCGGCCGGGGGCGTGGCCGCGGCGGTCAACCTCGGCCGCCTCACCGGATATCGCAACCTGATCACCTACGACATGGGCGGTACCAGCACGGATGTCTGCCTCGTCGAGGATCTCGAGCCGACGCTCACCACCGAGCAGCACATTGCCGGCCTGCCGAACCGGACGCCGCAGATCGAGATCAACTCCATCGGCGCCGGCGGCGGCAGCGTCGCCTGGCTCGACGACGGCGGCGCGCTCCGCGTCGGCCCACGGAGCGCGGGCGCCGCCCCCGGGCCCGCGTGCTACGGGCACGGCGGGACGGAGGCCACCATCACCGACGCGAACCTGATCCTGGGACGGATGGCCGCCGATGTTCCCCTCGTGGGCGAGCTGGCGCTCGACGAGGCCCTGGCCCACCGGGCGCTTCGCACACTGCTCGAACAGTTGACGGGGCTCGCCGACGAGGCGGCGCTCGCCGACGGGATCATTCGCATCGCGGTGGCGCGCATGGTCGGCGCCATCAAGGAGATCTCGATCGCCAAGGGCCACGATCCCCGAGACTTCGTCCTGGTCGCCTACGGAGGCGCGGGGCCCATGCACGCAGCATTCATCGCCGAGGAGCTGGAGCTGCCGCGCGTGATCGTCCCGCCCGCGCCGGGCAACTTCTCGGCCTTCGGCTCGCTCATCTCGGATCTCCGCCGCGACTACGTCCGCACCCGGCTCACGCAGACGCGCCGGGGCGAGTTCGGCGAGGTCGATCGCACGTTTGCCGAGCTGGAGCGGGAAGTTCGCGCGGAGCTGGCCGCCGAGGGCGTGTCGCCCGAGCGCATCTCCACGGTTCGCGCCCTCGGCATGCGCTATGTCGGCCAGTCCTGGGAGCTGATCGTGCGGGTGCCGGCCGGGCTCGACTCGATGGCGGCCCTCGAGGCGGAATTCCGCCAGGCTCACGAGCGCCGCTACGGCCATGCGAGCGACGGCCCCGCCGAGATCGTAAACTTCCGCCTGACCGCCATCGGCGCGGTGCCGAAGCCCTCGCCGACCCGGTGGACGGTGAAGGGCACCCTGGCCGCGGCGCGGCGCGAGGAGCGCCCGGTGCATTTCGGCGCCCTGCAGCGCGTGACCGCCTATGCGCGCGAGCGACTGCCCGCGGGAGGGACGGTGGCCGGGCCCGCGCTGGTCGAGGAGATGGGCGCGACCACGGTGATCCCGCCCGGCTGGGACGGCATCATCGGGACATGGGGCGAGCTCACGCTGTCGAGGAGGAGCCTGTGAACGGCGTCGATCCCATCACGCTCGAAGTGGTGTGCGAGGGCCTCATCGCCATCGTCCGTGAGATGCGGGCCACGGTCATCCGCGCCTCGTACTCCCCCGTCATCTGGGACATGGACGATTTCTCCTGCGCGCTCTTCGATCCGCAGGGGCAGATGATCGCGCAGTCCGAGGATCACCCCGGCCATGTCCTGCCCATGCCCTGGTCCGTGCGCTGCGCCATGGAAGACTTCGAGGGCGACCTTCGTCCTGGCGACGTGATCCTGCTGAACGACTCGTACCGGGGCGGCACGCACCTCAACGACGTGACCATGCTCTATCCGCTCTTCGACGGGGACGACCTGATCGTCTTTCCCGCGGTGCGGGCGCACTGGTCCGACGTGGGTGGCGGCGCGCCGGGCAGCTACTCCGGGCTCAACACCAACATCTACCAGGAGGGCGTGCGCATCCCGCCCATCAAGATCGTGGAGGAAGGACGGCTCAATCGCGCGGCCATGGCCCTCCTGCTGAACAACATGCGCCTGCCCGAGGATCGCCGCGGCGACTTCAACGCTTCGCTGGGCGCATGCCGCGTCGCGGAGAGCCGCATTCGCAAGCTGCTCGCGAAGTACGGGCGCAAGACCGTGCTGGACTGCATCACGCTCAACCTGGACCGCTCGGAGCGACGGCTCCGCGCGAGGATCGCCGCCCTCCCTCGCGGCGAGTACGTCTACGAGGACTATCTCGAGTTCTACGAGGAGGGCGGCTTCGACCCCGTCCTCATGCGCCTGACCCTGACCATCGCGGGGGACGAGATCGTCGCCGACTTCGCGGGCTCGAGCCCGCAGGTGCCGGGAGTGGTCAACTCCTCCCTGGCCACGACGGGCGCGGGCGTGCTCGTGGCGGTGAAGGCCGTGCTCGACCCCGCGGGCCCGATCAACCACGGGACGTTCCGGCCCATCCGGCTGCAGGCGCCGGAGGCCTCCATCGTGGACGTCAAGCTCGACGCGCCAGCCGGTGCTCACGGCGAGGTGCGCAAGCGCGCGGTGTCGGTGATGATGGGCGCTCTCGCCCAGGTCGTGCCCGGGCTCGTGTCCGGAGATCTCTGCGGCACGTCCTTCCCGAACGCCATGGGCGGACGCGACGAGCGGCGGCAGCGCGACTACGTCTACTACGAGGCGCCGGCAGGTGGCAATGGCGGCTACCTGGAGGGCGACGGCCCGAGCGCCTGGGGCAACATCGACTTCGGCAACGTGCGGACCATCCAGTCCGCCGAGGCCCTCGAGAGCGGGATGCCCCTCCACGTCGAGCGGAGCGAGCTCAGGTGCGACTCGGGGGGTGAGGGGACGATGCGAGGCGGCCTCGGCCTCCGCCGCGAGCTCAGGCTGATCGAGGGCGAGGCCCGCTATTCCGTGTTGAGCGACCGGGCCGTGCTCCCGCCCTTCGGGGTGTGGGGGGCGGGTCCCGCCGCCCCCGTCACCGTCTCGCTTCGTCGCGACGGCGCCGAGATCGACTTCGCCACGCCCGGCAAGGTCACCGGCGTCGCGATCCGCGCCGGCGACATCGTGGTTATGCAGTCGGCGGGTGGCGGCGGCTACGGCGATCCGCTCGCTCGCGACCCCGAGCGCGTGCGTGAGGACGTCATGGCAGGGTACGTCTCGCGGGAGCGCGCGCGTGTGGGCTATGGCGTGATCCTGGCGGAGAACGGCGAGGTCGACGCGCCGGCCACTCATGCGGAGCGCGCGCGGCTGGCAGCAGCGCGGCGGCGTTTCCCAGTCACCGCCGACGAGCGCGACCCGTACGAGGGACGGCTCGGCAAGCACCGAGTCCTAAGGATGGCGCCCGCCACCGCCACCGCGCTCGGGCTGGCCGCGGGCGATCTGATCGAGCTCCGCGGGCGGCATCCGGCGCCGCTGCGCGCGTGGATTCGCCTCGAGGCCGACGCCGCCGAGGGGCAAATCACGCTCGACGCCCTCGGGCGGCGGATCCTTGGCGTCTCGCCGGGCGATGGGGTCGAGGTGAGACATCTCCCGAGGCCGCCGATCCCCGGCGGCCTCGTGAGCGGCTGACCCATCGCCATGGAGGAGAGCATCTTCGCGAGCGGGCTCGGGCCCGGCCCCGCCAACTTCTCGCCGCTGACGCCGCTCCGCTTCCTCTCGCGCTCGGCGGCCATTTACCCTGACCGGACCGCGATCATCGACGGGCCGCGCCGCATCAGCTACCGCGAGTTCGACGCGAGAGCCCGCCGGCTCGCCTCGGCGCTGGCGGCCCGCGGCATCGGCGAGAGCGACACCGTCGCGGTGGTCCTGCCCAATGTCCCGGCCATGCTCGAGGTGCACCAGGGAGTGCCCGCGCTCGGCGCCGTGCTCAACGCTATCACGGCGGACGAGCTCATCGCCTTTGCGCGCGAGAACCTGCCGCGCTTCGCGGTGCCGCGGACGGTGATCTTCGGCCCGCTCCCCACTACGGCCACCGGCAAGATCCAGAAGTTCGAGCTGCGCGAGCGGGTCCGCGCGCTGTGACGGAGCCGCTCGCCTCGGAATTCCTGGGACTCGTGCCCGGCCTGCGCGGCGAGCGCACGGCGGTGGTCGCACCGACGATGGCCACCACGCATGCGGGCGGGAGCGGCGTGCTCATGGCGGCCTGGATGATCCTGGAGATGGAGCTGGCCGCGCAGGACGCGACTCAGCGCTTCCTGCCCGACGGCTACACCACCGTCGGCTACGAGATCTGCGTCCGCCACCGGCGGCCGACCGCGGTCGGCGAGACGTTCGTGAGCCGCGCCGAGCTCCTCGAGGTCGACGGCAGGAAGCTTTACTTCCGTGTGGAGGCGCACAACTCGCGTGAGCTCATCGGGGAGGGGACGCTGCGGCGCACCATCGTCCGGCAGGGCGCGCTGGGATAGCTCCCCCTCACCCTGCCCTCTCCCCCTCGACGCGGGAGAGGGATGCCGGCGTTCCCTCGCCCCCGGAAGGGGAGAGGGGTAGGGTGAGGGGCGCACGCTGAGGAGGCTGCACGCTGAGGGAACTACACGGAGAGGTAGCGGCCCTTGAGCTCGGCCTCGCGGCGGCGGAACTCGGCGGTGGGACCCGCGAAGACGACCGCGCCCTTGCCGAGCACGAGCACCTGATCGCTCACGCCGAGCGCCATGCGCGCGTTCTGCTCCACGAGCAGGATCGTCACCCCGCCCTGCTTCAGCCGGATCATCAGCGCTTCGAGCTCACGCACGAGCCGGGGCGCGAGCCCCTGCGAGGGCTCGTCCAGCATGAGCAGGTCAGGGTTGCCCGCGAGCGCGCGGGCGATGGCCAGCATCTGCTGCTCACCTCCGGACAAGCTCCGTCCCCGCTGCCGCCAGCGCTCTCGCAGGACGGGAAAGTAGGTGAAAATCCGCTCGCGTGTCCAGCCGGTCTCGCCCGCGACGGGCCGCTCGGCGAGTCGAAGATTCTCGCCGACTTCGAGGTGGGGAAAGATCTGGCGCCCTTCCGGGACATACCCGATGCCCGAGTGGAAGATCTCGTGCGGGGCGCGCCCGGTGATGTCGCGGCCCTTGAAGCGCACCGTGCCGCCGCGGGGAGGCGTGAGGCCCATGATCGAGCGCAGCGTCGTCGTCTTGCCCGCGCCGTTGCGTCCGAGCAGCACGGTGATCTCGCCCGCGGGCACGGTGAACGAGACGTCGCGCAACACATGGCTCTTGTCGTAGAAGGTCTGGAGCGCCTCCACCGCGAGCAGCGTCACTCCGCGCCTCCGAGATAGGCCCGCTGCACCTCGACATTGGCCCGGATCTGCTCCGGCGTGCCCTCGGCGATGAGCTGGCCGAAGTGGAGCACGCTGATCCGGTCGGCAAGGTCGAACACCACGTCCATGTCGTGCTCGACGAGGAGGATCGTCAGCCGCTGCTGACGCGCGACCTGGCGGATGACGGCGACGGTGGCGACGGTGTCCTCCGGCGAGAGCCCCTGGGTCGGCTCGTCGAGCAGGAGGAGCGCGGGCTCCTGGGCGACTGCCATGGCGATCTCGAGAAGGCGCTGGTCGCCGTGCGGCAAGGTCGTGGCCTGCTCCGCTGCCCGGTCGAGGAGGCCGAGGGCGTCGAGGCTCGCGCGTGCGCGCTGCTCGCTCGCCTCGAGCGTCGCCCGGCCGCCGACGAGCCGGAAGTTCCCCCCGCCCCGGAGCTGCACGGCCATCCGGACGTTCTCCAGCACGGAGAGCTCGGGAAAGATGCTGGTGATCTGGAACGTGCGCGAGATGCCCCGCCGGCAGCGCGCGGGAGCGGGTAGCGCGGTCACGTCCTCATCACGGAAGAGGACGCGTCCCGCGGTGGGCGCGAGGAGACCGGAGATGAGATGAAACAAGGTCGTCTTGCCGGCGCCGTTCGGTCCGATCACCGCGCGGACCTCGCCCGGCTCCACCGCGAGGCTCACGCCCGCCACGGCCTGCAGCGCCCCGAAGGCGCGCCCGAGCTCGCGCGTCTCCAGGAGCGCCGTCACGCGCGCGTCCGGAGCCGTCGCGCGGTGCCCACCAGCCCCTCGGGAAGGAAGATCACCATCAGGACGAACACGACGCCCGTGAAGATCATCCAGTGCTCCGTGTAGCTCGAGAGCACTTCCTGGATGAGGATGAAGACCATGGCGCCGAGCACGGGACCGACGAGGGTGCCGATGCCGCCCATGATCACCATCATGAGTCCCTGGCCGGAGAAGACCCAGAACATGACCTCGGGCGAGGCGAATCCCCGGAAAGGCGCGAAGAGCGCGCCGGCGAGGCCCGCGAACACGGCGGCGATGACGAAGACCACGAGCTTGAAGGGCCGTGGGTCTCGCCCCAGACTCGTGAATCGTCGCTCGTTCTCGCGGATCGCTTCGAGGGCATGCCCGAAGGGCGAGCGGACCAGCGCGCGGCAGAGAAGGAGCGAAAGCACGACGCACACGGCCACCAGCGCGTAGAATGCCTGCGGCGAGGCCAGGCTCGGCCCCCCCCAGAAGAGCGTGGTCTTCGGTACACCCGCGATGCCGTCGGAGCCGCCGGTGAGATCACGCCACTTGTAGGCGACGGTGTAGAGGAGCTGGGCGAAGGCCAGCGTCAGCATGGCGAAGTAGATGCCGGTGCTCCGCGTGGAGAACCATCCCACGGGAAGGGCGACCGCGCCCGCGAGCAGGGCGCCCGCGAGGACGGCCACCGGCACGGGCAGCGCGAAATTGATCAGGAGCAGCGCGCTCGCATAGGCGCCGAGACCGAAGTAGGCGGCGTGGCCGAACGACACCATGCCCGTGTAGCCCATGATGAGATCGAGGGAGAGAGCGAACAACCCGTAGATGAGGAGGTCGGTGAGAAGGGAAAGCTGATGACGCGCGGCCACCCACGGAACGACGGCCAGCGCGACCAGGGCGACCGCGGCCAGCGCTCGCGACCCCCTCATTCCTCCTCGCCGAAGAGACCCCAGGGCCGGAAGATGAGGATGGCGCCCATCACCGCGTACATGATGACCATGGCCGTCTCCGGCAGGTAGAACGCGCCCCACGTCTGGGCGGCGCCGACGACGAGGCTCCCCGCCACGGAGCCGCCGATGCTGCCGAGCCCGCCGATGACGACCACGACGAAGGCGTCGACGATGACGCCGATGCCCATCCCGAGATAGGCGGTGGTCATGGGCGCCGCCGCCACGCCGCCGAGCCCGGCGAGGGCGCAGGCGGCGCCGAACACGAGGGTGCGGACGCGCGCGACGTCGGCGCCGAGGCAATCGGCCATCTCGCTGTTCTGGGCGACGGCGCGGATCACGAGCCCGGCCCGCGTCTTGCGGAGGAAAAGCCAGACGGCCACGGCGACGACCACACTGAGCCCGACCACGAAGAGCCGGTACCGCGGATAGAGCAGGCTCCCCAGCGACAGCGCTCCCTGCAGGGAGGCGGGCGGATCGACGCCCTTCGCGGTCGGCCCGTAGACGATCCGCAGGCTCTCCTCGAGGATGAGGGCGAGGCCGAAGGTGAGCAGGAGCTGATAGATCGGCGGGCGCCGATAGATGAAGCGCAGAGTGGAGGACTCGACCAGCGCGCCGAGCGCGCCGACCACGGGCGGCACAATCAGGAGGGCCGGCCAGAACCAGCCGGTGACCACCACCGTCGTGAAGCCGAGATAGGCGCCCAGCATGTAGAAGACGCCGTGCGCGAAGTTGACGACACGGAGGATCCCGAAGACCAGCGAGAGTCCGGCAGAAACGAGGAAGAGGAGCCCCGCGAGGGTCAGCGCGTTGAGAAGCTGTTCAGCCAGGTTCGCCACGCGGGGGGCCTCGACCGGCCCCCTAGCCTGGATTATTCGGGGCGGGGGAGCGCTCCAGCTGCGTCACCCACTCGCCTGAATCGCCGCCCTCCGGGCTGCGCACAGGCTTCGGGGGTCCCACTCCGCCAGAGCGCACCCCCGCCCCCGACGCCACCCGCCCCGATCTCACGTGCGGCACTCGTGAATAATCCAGGCTAGGAGAAGTCCTCGGAGCGACACTTCGGCGTCACCTTGTCGCCGGGATAGGTGGCGAGGATCTTGGGGATGGGGTGCGGATACTTGGGATCCTTCACCGCCTCCACCGCGAAGCCGAGCTGGACCGCCTGGTGATCGCACTTGCGCATGAGGAACGGACCCTCGAGGCCCTCGTACGTCGAGTCCTCCCAGGTGTCGATCACCTTCTCCACGTCGTCGGTGCCGGCCTTCTGGATGATCTGGGCCAGCCACTCGAGCCCCTCGTACGTCTCCCCGTCGAACATGTCGGGATAGACGCCGTGCATCTCATAGAAGCGCTTCACGAAGTCTTTGTTCCGCGGCGTGTCCACGGTGAAGGGATAGCGCGAGCTGCCGATGGCGCCCACCATCGCGTCGCCTACCGCCTTCATGTTCTCCAGCTCCAGGATCTCCATGATCGGCTTCACCTCGCGGTTCAGGCCGAACTGGTGCGCCTGCTTCAGATAGATGGTGGCGTCCTGGCCGGGCAGGGCCAGATACACGCCGTCGGCCTTGGATTGCCTGATCTTGGCGATGTAGCTGGCGAAGTCCTTGGTGCCGACGGGCGGGTAGTCGGTGCCGACGATGTCCTTCTTGGCCGCGGTGATCTGCGACGTGAAGGACGCGACGCTGTCGCGGCCCCAGGCGTAGTCGCTGCCCAGCGCGAAGAAGCGCTTCATGGGCCCCTCGGCCAGATAGAGGCTGATGGCGCGGGCGCCCATCGGCCCGCTCGTGTTCACGCGGAAGAAGTAGCGATGAAAGGCCTTCGCGGTCAGAGCGCCCGCTCCGTTGATGGTCGACATGAAGATGACCTTCCACTCGGGGCACTTGGCGGACACGGCTAACGCCTCCGAGGACAGGGCGACGCCGGTGAGGAACTTCACGCCGTCCTTCTCCACGAGCTTCTGGGCCTTGCGCACCGCGGCGGCGGGATCGCCGGCGGTGTCCTCGTAGATGAACTCCACGGGCCGACCGAGAATCCCCTTGGCCTTGATGTCCTTGGAGAAGAGCTCGGCGGCGCGCTTGGCCTGGATCCCGTACTGCGCGTAGGCGCCGGACAGCGCGGCGGGCATCCCGATCTTGATCGGCGTCTGCGCCCACGCTCGCCGGAGACAGGCGGGAACCCCCAGGCCTGCCCCGAGCCCGCCGGCCACGGCCACCTGCAGAAAATCACGCCTTCTCATGACGGATCCTCCCCTCGCCCTCGATGGTGAGGCGAGCGTCTCTCAGGATTGCGCCAGCCACAGGATCGACGACACCTCGCCGAACTCCCGCCACAGCTTGCGCCAAGACTCGCCGCCGTCGTCGCTGCGATAGAGATAGCCATAGCGACTGGCGGCCATGACCGTGTCGGGAGCCGAGGCCGGCACGCTCACCGTCCACACCGCTGAATTGGGCTGGACGGGGAGCGCCAGGCTCTGCCAGGTCGCGCCCGTGTCGCGCGAGCGCATCACCGTTCCGATGCGGCCCGGCGTCGTATCTCCCACCGTCACGAACACCGTCCGAGAATCGTTCGGCTTGACCGCGATCCCGCGCGGGTAGTGCCAGGGAAAGACCTCGCGGGCACGGGCCGGCTGCCAGGTCCCGCCGTCGTCCGTGCTCCGCCAGACGTCGTCGTTGACCACGGTGAACACCGTCTTGGGAGGCCCCGCGACGACCAGGACATTGTGGACGTCGAGGTTCGGAATCTGGCCGTTCACCTTCGTCCACGTCTCGCCGCCGTCGGCGCTGTGCCGGACCCCGTCCACCTCGAGCCCAACCCAGACGTGCCGGTGATCGACGGGATCGATCGCGATGCCCGTCGGCCGCGGAATCCCGACATTCGGGCACTCCGCGGCGATGTCCACGGCCAGGTGCTCCCAGGTCTTCCCGGAGTCGATGGAGCGATAGATGCCCGGCTTGCTCGGCGTGCCCGTCCCCGCGAACATCACCTTCGGATCGACGGGATCGATGGCCAGACTCCACACCATGGAGCCCCTCATCGGCGTGTCGAGCAGGCGCCAGTGGATGCCGCCGTCGTCGCTCGCGTACAAGCCCAGGTCGGTCCCGGCATACACGACATCCGGACGGCGCGGATCCGACAAGAGCGCCCGCACGATGCAGTCGGAGTGCATCCCCTGACGCATGCCGGTGCGCGTCCAGCTCTCGCCGTCGTCGGCGCTGATCATGACACCCTGGCCGATCGTCCCTACCAGAATGGTCCCCGGCTTCGCCATGCTCCACCTCCTCGGCGTCCCAACCGTTCCGTTTTCCCGCGCCGCGACTATACCCCGATCGGCCAGGGTCCGCGAGGGTCGCCGCGGCGGGCGTGTACTCTGGAAATACGTCGCGGGCGGCGAGAGAGGCGCGTCACCCCGCCACGGCGGTGAAGGCGTCGTGGAGGATCGAGAGCGCGCGGTCGATCTCGGCGTCGGTGGTCACCATGGGTGGGACGAGCGGAGCACGTTCATGCGCCCATGGCTCCCTCGCACCTGGAAGATGAGACCCTGCTCGAGGCAGTAGCTGGCGACCGCCTCCGCTTCCTTGTTGGCCGGCGTCTTGTGGATGCTCCTTTCGGGTTCACGAGCGGACGCGGCGAAGGAACTCCTTGAGCCCGGGATCCTTCGGACGATCGAGAACTTCGCTCGGCGTGCCCAGCTCGGCAATCGCGCCGTCGGCAATGTAGGCGATCCGGTGAGCGATCTCCCGGGCGAAGCCGACGGCGTGCGTCACCAGCACCATCATGATGCGGTCGGACAGCAGCGAGCGGATGACGTCCTCCACCTCGCCCACCAGCTCGGGGTCGAGGGCAGAAGTGATCTCGTCGAAGAGCAAAACCTTGGGCCGCATGGCGAGCGCGCGGGCGATGGCCACGCGCTGCTGCTGTCCGCCCGAGAGCTGCGCCGGATAGGCAGACATCTTGCCCTCGAGCCCAACCCGCGCGAGGAGGCGGCGCCCGAGGGCCTCCGCCTCCAGCGCCGACACCGCCTGCGAGAACCGCGGCCCGAGCACGACGTTGTCGAGCACGGTCATGTGCGGGAAGAGGTTGTACTGCTGGAACACGATCCCCATCTGCTGGCGCATGCGGCGAGCCTCGGCTTCGGGGATGCGCCGGCGGCCGCCGTCAGCGCCCCGTCGATACCACAGCGGCTCGCCGTCGAGGCAGATCTCGCCCGCCTCGTACTCCTCGAGGAAGTTGATGCAGCGCAGGAGCGTGGTTTTGCCGCACCCGCTGCGGCCGATGAGCGCCACCACCTCGCCGTCGGCGATGCTGAGATCGATCCCGTGCAGCACGCGAAGGGTGCCGAACGACTTCTCCAGCCCTCGAATGGCGATCATGCGCGCACCCCGGCGAAGCCCCGGAGGGCGAGATGGCGCTCCAGGATCCGCCCCAGCCGATCGATGCCGAAGCACATCACGAAGTAGAATGCCGCGGCCAGCCCGAGGATGGTGAACACGGCAAACGTGCGCTCGATGATCTCGCGCGCGGCCAGGGTCAGCTCCCACACGCTGATGATGGACAGCACGGAGGACGCCTTCACCGTCATGACGCACACGTTGACGTAGGACGGCAACGTGTACCGCGTGACGAGCGGCACCACGACCTTGCGGAACATGGCCAGCGGCGGAAGCCCCAGACTCCGCGCCGATTCCCACTGCGGCCGCGGGATGGCCAGCACGCCGCCCCGGAAGACCTCGGCAAACAGCGCCCCCGTGTAGATGATCAGGACGAGGGTGCCTGCGATGTAGGGACCGGTTCTCAGATCGAGCGCCGGCATGGCGTAGAAGAGAATCAGCGCGAGCACGAGCAGCGGGGTGCCGCGGACGATGTAGACGTAGACACGATAGACGACGCGCACCGCCGCGAGGCGCGAGAAGGCCATGGCCGCGAGGAGGATGGCGAGCAGCGTGCCGCCGGCAATGGCTCCCGCCGCGAGCAGCAGCGAGACCATCGCGCCCTGGGCGAGGAGCGCGAGACTACCCGCGGGCACCCCTGGCTCCCCCTAGAGCCACCGCACCGCTCGGTGCGTGACCCGGAACGCCACCTCGGTGCCCGACACGAGCAGCAGATAGAGCACCGCCACCACGATGAATGCCTCGTAGGCCGCTCCCGTCTGCTCCGTGAGCAGCTTGGCCTGCATGGTGAGCTCGGTGATGCTGATCGCGGACAGGAGCGACGTGTCCTTGAGCAGGAGCACGATCTGGTTGCCCAGGGCGGGGATGGAGTAGACCAGCACCTGCGGCAGCACGATCTTCTGGAAGGTGCTCCACGGGGCCAGGCCGATGCTCCGCGCCGCGTCGAATTGCACCCGGTCGATGGCGTTCACGCTGCCGCGCAGGATCTCCGAGACATAGGCGCCGTTCTGGAGGATCAGGGCCAGCGTGCCACAGACGACGGCCGGCCACGGCAGTCCGATCAGAGGAAACGCGAAGTAGATGAGATAGATCGGCAGGAGCACCGGCGTGTTGCGGAAGAGCTGGACGTAACCGTCCACGGCGCGCGCCCCCCACTGTCCCCCCGAGAGGCGGATGAGCAGCAGCAGGCAACCCCACACGATGGCGCCACAGGCCGCGGCGAGCGCGGTGATAGCGGTCCACACCAGAGCCGTGGCATACGTCGGCCCGTAGATCGCCACCCACCTGGTGAAGCTCACCGCGGCCTCAGCCTCTCACTGCTGGATATAGAACTTCTGCGGCGGCGGGTTCTTGCCGAACCACTTGTGATAGATCTCCGAGTACTGCGGGTACCACGACCCCGTTCGCATCTCCGC
>JBKOVG010000446.1:0-20946 GCA_046723845.1 Candidatus Methylomirabilota bacterium
CCGTGGTCCAGTACGACGCGGACGGGCGCGCGGCGCAGCGCTATCAGGTCACCCTGCAGGACAGCACCGACACCGTCGAGGTGCCCCTCGCCCACGCGCCCGGCGGCTGCGGCTTCGCCACGGTGAGCGGCGAGCGGCTGCACTCGGACCTCTACGTCACGCTCTCCAATGGCCACGATTACACGGCGACCCACGGGCGACAGGAGTTCGTCGAGGCGTATCCCCTGCCCGCTCGCGTGCTGCTCGCGGTGGGAGGCGCGGCCGCCTCGATCATCGGCCGCACCCTGCCCGTCTTCCGGCGCCACCAGTACGTCTACCTTGGGCGCGAGAGCCGCTCGCACGTGCTCCTCATGAATCTCTCCAACGTGGCCAACAGGATCCGCGTCGCCGCGCACGCCGGTGATCGCCGCCTCGGGTCGACGCTGCTCCGCCTGCCGCCCATGGGCTCGCGTCTGCTCGACGTCGCCTCCCTCGGCCCGGAGCCCGCCGCGGGCATGGTCGCCTGGCGTCTCGAGCTCGAGGGGAACGCGTGGTTCAACCTCTACCTGGTGGGCGCGGGCTCGCGGGACCTGGCCGGTCCGCTGTCGCTGATGCATGTCAAGTAGCCTCTCGGCGCTCATGTCCGCCACCTTCTACGAGGCGGGCTACGAGCATCACGTCGAAATCATCCATCAGCGCGATGGGGCATCGCAGCGGCGCCTCCATTCCCTGGAGGTGACGCTCTACGACGAGGGGGGCGCGCTCCTCGGCGCGCCGCGTGTCGATCCCGCGCAGGACGTCCTGGACCTGGGCGCGCTGGTCCGCGACGCCACGAGCGCGACAGAGCGGGTCATGGTGGTGCTCGACGCACGCTACGCCGAGTCGATCTTCCCCTACCGGCCGCACCACTACGCCTATCTCCACCGCGCGGGCTCGCCCGCCGCGCCGCTCTACTATGCGATCAACGCGGTGTGGGGCGGCGTGCCCGATCGCGTGGGCGCCACCAACATCAACAACTTCGAGACCTACGTGTTCCGGCGCGGCCCGTTCGCGCAGCACTATTCCCTCCTCCTCGGCTGCCTCGCCCGCTTCGTGCCCGTGCAGGCGCAGGTCTTCACGTACTACGGCAGTCGCCGCGTCACCCGGGAGATCACCCTCGAGCCCAAGTGCCACACCGAGGTGGCGCTGGCCGCCGAGCACGCGGGCGAGCGGCTCGCCCGCGTCGAGGTGAAAGCGCTCTTCCGACTCCTGAGCTACGTGGTGGGCCGCCGCGCGGACACGGGCGATCTCGTGCTCTTCGACCATCTCTTCACCTACGCCAAGTGAGCTTGAACCGCCGCGCCGAGTCTCCGCCGGAGCCAAGAGACGAGATGCTCCTCTGCTACTGCACCATGCTGACGGTGGGTGAGCTGCGGGCGGCGTGCCGGTCGGGACGCTGGCCGCTCCCCGGCAAGGAGCACACCGGCAAGCTCTGCACGGCGTGCGTCGGCGATCTCCTCTACTGCCTGCGGCGCTTCGGCGTGGACGCATCACTCTGAGCCGTCCCGCAGCGCGGCGATGAGGGCGGCGGCCACCACCTGCCGCTCCTCGGGCGTGATGCCCACCGAGCAAGGCAGGGACACCCCGCTCTCATAGAGCCGCTCCGCCACCTCGATGCGATAGGCCTGCGCTCCCGCGTAGACCGGCTGGAGGTGGAGGGGACGCCACAGCGGACGCGCGCCGATGCCCTCGTCGTTGAGCCGGCGCAGCAGTCTGCGCACGTCGGGGCAGACGCGACGCTCGAGGAGGACGGAGGTCATCCAGTAGGTCGAGCGCGCCCACGGCGCCTCCCCGGCCACGCCGACGCCGGGCACGCCGTCGAGCAGCGTGCGGTAGTGCGCCGCCGTCTCGCGCTTGGCCTCCACGAACCCCTCGAGCTGCTCGAGCTGAGCGACGCCGAGGGCCGCCTGCAGGTTGGTGAGGCGGTAGTTGTAGCCCGTCTCCTCGTGGACGTACTCGATGGCGTGCGTGCGCGCCTGAGTAGTCAGCCGGCGCACGCGGGCCGCCGTCGCCTCGTCGCGCGTGAGGACCATGCCGCCCCCGCCCGTGGTGATGATCTTGTTGCCGTTGAAGGAAAGACAGGCTATGAGGCCATCGCAGCCCACGGGGCGGCCGTGGTAGCGGGCGCCCAGCGCCTCCGCGGCGTCCTCGACCACGGCGAGGGGGTGACGGCCCGTCACCTCCAGCACCGCGTCGAGATCGAAGGGATGGCCGTAGAGATGCACGGGGAGGACGGCGCGGACGACCCGCCCCGTGGCCCGGTTGACGAGCTGCCCGTCCTTGACCACGCACTCGCGGGAGAGGAAGTCGGCGAGCTTGCCCGCATCGAGTCCCCACGAGAGCGTCTCCGAATCGAGGAAGACCGGATGCGCCCCGCAATAGGTGACGGCGTTGGCGGTGGCGATGAAGGTGAGCGCGGGCACCAGCACCTCGTCGTCGGGCCGCACGCCGGCGGCGAGGAGGGCCACGTGAAGGGCCGCCGTGCCGTTCACCGTGGCCACGGCGTGAGGCACGCCCACGTGCGCCGCGACCTCCCGCTCGAAACGGTCCACGAAGGGACCGACCGAGGAGACCCAGTTGGTGTCGAGGCACTCCTTGAGATACGTCCACTCGTTGCCCGCGAGGCGCGGTACCGCGTTGGGGATCACGCGCCGGGGCCCGGTCACTGCTCCCCTCCCCGCTCGTGCCACTGCCGGTACCAGGCGAAGGTGTCGCGCACGCCCGCCTCGATGGGTACCTTGGGCACGAAGCCGGTCAGCTCGCGGAGCCGCGTGATATCGGGACAGCGCCGGGCCACCGAGCCCGCGGGAGCGGGCACGTGGTCGAGGGCGGGCGCGACGCGGGCCTCGCGGAGCACGAGGCGCGCCAGATCTTCGATCACCGTCTCCTCGCTGTCGTTGCCGATGTGGACGATCTGCCCCCACGCCGCCTCGGTCGCCACCAGGCGCAGGGTCGCCTCCACGGCGTCCGACACGTGGCAGAAGGCGCGCCGCTGCTCCGCGCCGTAGAGACGGAACGGGTCTTCGCCGCGGAGGGCGCGGAGCGACAGCTCGGGGATCACGTGGTCCACGCCCATGCGCGGCCCGTACACGTTGTGGAAACGGCCGGTGACCGCGCGGAGGCCGCGGGCGCGCGCGGTGTGGATCACCGCGGCCTCCCCCAGGATCTTGCTCGCCGCGTAGGCGAAGCGTGGGGCGCGGATGTCCTCCACGGAGAGCGGCACCTCCTCTGGCGTGGGCACGGGCACCGTCCCCGCAGACACGCCGCCCGCGTAGGTCTCGCTCGTGGAGGCGAAGAAGAGCACCCCCGATTCGGGAGCGAGCCAGTCGAGGAGGTGCATGAGGGCGAGGGTGTTGGTGCGCACCACCCGAGCGGGATCGGTCTCCACGTTGCGCACGCCCACCACCGCGGCCAGCATGTACACGGCATCCCACCGCCGCGGCAGCCCGGCGAGGGCGTCGGGCCGTGTGAGATCGGTCTCCACGAAGGTGACGCCGGGGCGCGCGCAGAGCGCCGCGAGCTCGAGGTCCTGACGGCCCCGCGAGAGATCGTCCACGAGGGTAAGGACGTGGCCGTCGGCGGCCAGCCGCTGGGCGATGTGATACCCGATGAAGCCCGCGCCGCCCAGGATGAGCGAGCTAGGCATAGCCGATCCCCGCATAGGCGACGCCGGCGCCGCGCACCGCCTCCTCGTCGAGGATGCGCCAGCAGTCGTAGAGCACGGCCGGGCGCCGGAGCTGCGGCAGGAGCCGGGGGAGATCGAGCTTGGCGTACTCGGGATGACTGGTCATCACGAGCACGGCGTCGGCCCTGTCGAAGGCGCTCTCCGCGGAGACGGGCGCCGCGCCCAGCTCGCGGATGACCGCGGGCGGCACGAGATAGTCGTGACCGCGCAGCTCGAGGCCCGCCGCCCGCAGGAGGGGCAGCATGGAGATGATGGGCGTCCCGCGCATGTCGTCGGTGGGCGGCCAGCCCTTGTAGGCCCAGCCCAGCACAGAAAGCCGTGCGCCCTCCGCTCGGCCGCGCGTCGCGCGGATCATCTCGATGAGACGCGCCGCCACGTGCCCGGGCAGGTGCTCGTTGAGTCCGCGCGCTTGACCAACGAGCCAGGGCGTGTAACCCGCCGCGCGTGAGGCGCTGATGAGGATGTAGGGATCCTTGGAGAGGCAGGCGCCGCCCACGAAACCGGGCTTGGCGAGATCTGGCCGGGGATACTCGAGATTGGCCGCACGGATCACCTCGAGCGGATCGAGGCGCCAGCTCTCCGCCATCAGGGCGACCTCGTTGCCGTACGAGTAGATGAGATCCGTGTGGCAGTTGTTCACGAGCTTGACCAGCTCGGCCGCCTCCAGCGAGGACACCGGCACCACGCGCCGGGTGACGCGGGTGAAGAGCGCGGAGGCCGCCTCGAGGCTCGACGCGTCGAGGCCGCCCACCACCTGCGGCAGCTCCTCGAGCTCGCGGAGAGCCTGTCCCTGAATGGTTCGCTCAGGGGCAAAGGCGAGGCGCGCCCGGCCCCATCGCGCCACGAGCGCGGGCAGCACGATGCTCCGGCTCGCTCCCACCGGCACCGTGCTCCGGACCACCACGAGCGTGTCCGGCCCCGAGCGCTCGGCCACGTGGCGCGCGGCAGCGCGCAGGTTGGCGAGCTGCGGCGACTGCGTGGCGGGATCGACGGGCGTCGATACGCAGATGACGGCGGCGTCCACGCCGCCCTCCGGCAGCGCGGCGCTCGCGTGGAGTCGCTCGCCCAGGAACGCGCGCACGCCTTCCTCCACCCCGGGCTCGAAGAGATGCGGCCGGCCCTGGGCGAGGGCATCGAGGACGGCGGGCGAGGTGTCCACGCCGTGGACGGTGAAGCCCTTGCGCGCGAGGGTAACGGCGAGGGTCAGCCCCACGTAGCCCAGTCCCACCACGCCGACGGTGGTCATGCCCGGCGATCCATTAGCCCTCGCCTCATCGCTCGGAAGCGCTTCGGCTCGAACATCATCAGCCCTCGCCTCATCGCTCGGAAGCGCTTCGGCTCGAACATCAGTCGAGCAACCCCGCGGCCACGTCGCGATTGGCCTTCTCGAGATCCGGGAGGCGCCCCACGTCGAGCCAGTACTCGCGGATGAGATGGGCAGCCACCACGCGGCCGCGATCCACGAGGGCCCCGATCATGTCGGTGGCATCGAAGTACTCGCCGACGGGGATGAGCTCGATGGCGGAGGGGTCGACGAGGTAGATGCCCGCGTTGACCGGGAACTCCTTGCGCGGCTTCTCTTCTACGCGCGTGACCCGCCCGTCGTGGAGGGTGAACTCGCCATAGGGAATGTCCACCTGGTGCAGCGACACGCCCACTGTCATGGCCGCGGGCGCCGAGCGGCGATGGAACTCCCACATGGCGCGGAAGTCGCAGCGGGTGAGGATGTCGGCGTTGACCACGAAGAAGGGCGTGGGGAGACGATCGCGGAGCAGGGTGAGCGCTCCCATGGTACCGAGGGGTTTCGGCTCGACGGAGTAGTCGAGGCGGACGCCGAGTCGCGAGCCGTCGCCCAGGCGGTCCCGGATCGTGTCCGGCTTGTGGTGGAGCGCGACGATGATCTCCGTCACGCCGGATCGCCGCAGCCGCTCGATCATGATCTCCACGAGCGGCCGGCCTCCCACCTCGACGAGGGGCTTGGGCATGGCCTCGGTCAGCGGGCGCAGGCGCTTTCCCTCGCCGCCCGCCATGATCACGGCGGGGCTGTCGAGCCTCGGCGACGCGATCAGGTCTTCGAGCTGGAGGAGACCGGCGATCCGCCGCTCCGCGTCGAGGAGCGGGAGATGCCGCACGCGGCGCGAGCGCATGAGATCGAGCGCTTCCGCGGCCGAAAGGCCGACGGCGCCGATGAGCGGCGTTCGGTTCACGACCTCGTCCACCTTGGCATCGAGCGAGGCGCCGCGAAGCATGGCGCGACGGATGTCGCCGTCGGTGACCACGCCGGCCAGGCGTCCATCGACATCGACCACGAGGGCGATCTGCCTGCCGCTCTTCGTCATGGCCTCGATCACGGCGTGCAGGTTCGCGCCGAGGGCAAGCGTGCAGCGGGAAAGATCGGCCATCACCCGCCTCCCCCGCCGTCGGCGAAGCGCTTCTGGATGAGGCGCGGGTCGAGGGGCACCGTCCGCAGCACCTCCACGATGCGCGGGGCAGCGCGGCCGTCACCGTAGGGATTCGCGGACGTCCGCGCGCGATCCCTGAAGGCGGCAGTCTGCGCGGTCTCGATGCCACGCAGGATCTCGTCGCGCGCCGGCTCCACGTCGATCACGTTCGCCCCGCGCAGGCGGCCGCGTTGGCGCGAGCCGATGTTGACCGCGGGCAGCCCGACGGATGGCGCCTCGATGAGGCCGCTCGAGGAGTTACCCACCATGAGATCGGCGTGGCGCAGGAGCGAAAGATAGTGCCGCTCGCCGAGACTGCGCGCGAGCCGGCAGCGCCCCGGATGCCGCGCCGCGAACTCCTCGATGCGCTCGATGATGAGCTGACCCGAGGTGTCCGCGTTCGGGTAGGTGATGATGACCGTACCCTCGGCCTTCTCCAGCGCGGCGAGGAGCTCGTCAACCTGCGCGGCGGTCTCGCGATACTCGAGGGTCACGGGGTGGAAGGTGACGAGGAGCCAGGAACCGGTTTCGGGGATGTCGAGCTGGCCCGCGAGGGCGCGGCGGGAGAGCGGCTCCACGGCAGCGAGACGATCGAGGCCGGGACCTCCCACGGTGTGGATGCGCCAGGCCTCCTCTCCCATCCGGGCAATGCGCTGCGCGTGCTCCCCCGCCGAGGCGAAATGGAGATGCGCCAGCTTGGTGATGGCGTGGCGAATCTGGTTGTCCATGGCGCCCTCGGACACCTCGCCGCCGTGGATGTGCGCCACGGGCAGCGCGAAGGGCAGCGCGGCCACCGCGGCCGCCAGCATCTCGAAGCGGTCGCCGAGGACGAGGAGCAGGTCGAGAGGATGGCGCGCGAAGGCGCGCGCGAAGCCCTCCACGCCTCTCCCGGTGGCCGCGGCGACGGCCTCCGGCGAGTCGCCGGCGTCGAGCATAGGAATGCGCTCGGCGATGGCGAAGCCGTCCGCCACGATCTCCCGGACGGTGTCGCCAAAGCGCGGCTCGAGGTGCATGCCCGCCACGAGGAGCACGAGCTCCAGGTCGGGGGCGCGCCGGATGGCCTCGAGCACGGGACGGAGATGGCCGTAGTCCGAGCGGCTCACCGTCACCACTCCCAGCCGGCGCGCCGCGGGGCTCATGAGCGGGCGAGGGCCTCCCAGGAGATCACCTCGTCGGCGGCGACGTCCCGCGTGAGACGAAGGCCGAGCACGCGGGGCAGCTCGGCGGGGGAGATCCCCGTGCCGGGACGCTTGCTCGTCACGTCGCCGGCGGCGATCCGCTCGCCCGTCCGGAGGGCGCGCACGGCGACCAGGCTCTTCCGGGCCACGCGCCGCGTGTCGATCTCCGACGGCATGGCGCGCTTGACGCCGTCGCCGAGGGCGGATTGCACGCGGCGGATCGCCTGCACCATGGCGCGGAGCTCCAGCGGGGCGAGCGACGCGCGGTGGTCGGGCCCGGGCAGCGAGGTGTCGAGGGTGAGGTGCTTCTCGACGATGGCGGCACCGCGCGCCACCGCGGCCACCGCAATCTCGATCCCGAGGGTGTGGTCCGAGTAGCCGACGGGGCAACCGAAGCGCGCGGCGAGAGCGTCCATGGCGCGCAGGTTCACCTCGCCGGCCGGCGCCGGGTAGGCAGAGAGGGAGTGGAGCAGCGCCAGCGGCGGATCACCCGCCTCGCGGATCGTGCGCACTGCCTCCTCGACTTCCTCCATCGTGGCCATCCCGGTCGAGACGATGACGGGCCGTCCCTTGCCGGCCACGTGACGCAGCAGCGGCAGGTTGGTGATCTCGCCCGACGGCACCTTGAAGAGCGCGACGCCCAGCGTCTCGAGGACGTCGACGCTCGTCTCGTCGAAGGGCGTCGAGAAGAACACGAGCCCGCGCTTGGCTGCGCGCTCCCCCAGCTCCGCCAGCATCTCCGCTCCCAGCGTGAGGCGCGCGAGCATGTCGCGCTGGCTCTCTCCCGAGCCCGTGGTCTCGAGCTGATAGCCGGCCTTGGGCGCCTCGCGGGTCAGGAGCGCGTCCACGCTGAAGGTCTGGAACTTGACGGCATCCGCTCCGCATTCGGCGGCGGCGTCCACGAGCCGGCGCGCGAGGGCGGCATCGCCGTTGTGATTCACTCCGGCCTCGGCCACGATGAAGACGGGCTCGCCGGCTCCGATGCGGCGCGGTCCGAGCGCGAAGGCACGCTGGCGGCCGCTCACGGAGCGCCCTCCGGAATGCGCTCGCGGCGAATCTCCCCAACCACGCCGAGGAATCGGGAGGCGAGCGCGCCGTCCACGGGATGGATGTAGCGCTTTGCGAACTCGAAGCCACGCTTCACGAGGTCGGCGCGGGCCTCATCGTCCAGGAGCGCGCGGTCCAGGGCCCGCGCAAAAGCGCGGTCATCTCCAATGTCCACCCGCTCCACTGCCCCTCCGCGGACGTACGGGAACATGTATCCCCCGTCATAGTCCTTCCCGGCCATCTGCAGGGCGATGACCGGGCAACCGAGAGCCATCGCCTCCACCCCGGCCATGGACGTGACCATGACCGTGGCGTCGGCCGCCGCGAACAGCTTGTGGATGTCGTATTCCTGGGTCACGGGGACGTCCGCCCAACCCCATTGCCCCGCCTGCTCTCTGACGAGATCCACGTTCTCGTTGGGATGAACCTTCAGGATGACCTGGGCGCCGCTGCGGCTCTGTCTGAGCCCGTCGATCACCGTCCGGTAGTACGCCTCCTTCTCTGCCGCCGAGAAGAGGAAGGACACGTACTTGGAGGCAAAGATGAGCACCGGCCGGGCGGGATCGAGACCGAATGCCTCGACAACGGCCCGCCGGACCTCCGCGCGAGGGACGAGGCGCGCGGCATTGGATCGTGGGTCGCCCACCACCGAGATCCGTTCCGGCTTGATCCCCTCCTCTTCCATGAGCTGCCCCTTGAGATGGTCGCCGATGACCAGCATCCGATCGGCCACGTCGAAGAACGGATACCGATCGCGCCCGAGCATCAGCGCGCCCGAAAAGAGGACACGGGGAATCCCCTGCTGCTCAGCGGCGAGCGCGAGGGCCCGCTCGGCAAGCCGACGTGTACTGGTGATCAGCACCGCGGTGGGCCGGATCGCCTCGAGCGCCCGGAACGCCGCCTCCTGCACGAGCGCGGCAGAGAGAAGGCTGCGGGTGATCGAATCGCGTAGAAATGGCCGAACAATGGCGGCAAGCGGCACTCCGCCGACCCGCAGCCGGGAGCCACGGACGGGATCGGCCTCGAAGCGGGTCCATGTCCGCGCCAGGATCGGCCGGTAGCGTCGGACGATGTTCCGCGCCTCCTCACGCGGGAGGTAGTCGGTCAGGTAGCTGGCCAGGAAGCCGCTCGCGCGCAGCCGCTCAACGCTCCGGCCGAAGGCCGGCTCCGGGTTGGCGGCGGCCACCACTACCCCCTCGACCGACGCGGCCCGCAAGGCCACGAGCAGCGGATCCACCACGGCGTGATGTCGTGGGCGGCAGGTGACACACAGGACGCGCTCCCCGCCAGGAGGGGGCGATGGAGCGATGGGCGAGCGGTGAACGTTGACGAGCTCACGCAGCCTCACCCGCTCCTCCCGCGGGTACAGCGCGCGGAGCGCGGCCGCGAGCGCGTGCGAGAGGAGCATGCTGCGCCCCGCCACCTGGCACGGCACCCTGCGGCGTTCCGCCACCAGTCGCGCCAGCCGCTCCGCGATCGAGGCACCGCTCAGCACGATCAGGCGGTCCGGCCCGATCTCCCCGCACAGGCGGTCGACGATGCCGAGCGGCTCCACGATTTCCATCCGGAACACGATGCTGCGCGAGATAGTCAGGAGATCAGGGAGCCAGATCCCCCGGTAGTGCAGCTCCGGTGCCGCTTCCGCGCGTGGCCACGAGTCTGCCACGAGGCTCCCGGTGTCCTCGCCGAGCGCACGCGAGTCCACCTTGTAGGACTCCTCGTCATAGTAGCGAACGGTCACCCCGGACGGAAGAAGCGAATCCCCCAGCAGCTGGCGTGCGGTGAGAAGCGTGAGGGGACCCCGCGCCCGCTCGCGCTCGACGGCGCGGTGCAGCCGCGTCCGGTAGTAGCGGACGTAGCGCTCGAAGACGGCCCTCGCCCATGGTCGACGAAACTCACCGTAGCTCCGGGTAGGCTCGGTGACGAGGAGGGTACCCGGCATCAGGCATCCCCCTTGGGAGCGGTCGGGCGAGCCGGTGAGCCGAGGACGGTGACGCCGGCCTGAACGCCACCCGTCACCACGGCTCCCGCCGCCACGATGGCCCGGGCTCCCACCGTGATTCCCGGAAGCAGGACTGCGCCAGCGCCGATGAAGGCACTTTCCTCCACGGTCACGGCGCCCGTCAAGATGACACCGGGCGACACATAGGCATGCGCGGCGATGCGGCAATCGTGCTCGGCGACGGCGTTGCTGTAGAGGACGACATTGTCGCCGACGTCCACGGCGGCTCCGAGCACCACTCCCGCGAACACCACGGTGCCCGCGCCGAGGCGACACGTGCGAGACACGCTGGCGCGCGGGTGGACGAGCGTGGGAATGGTCGCACCGACAGCCCTGAGCAGGTCGAACAGCGCGGACCGGCGGCCCAGGGCGGTGTTGCCGAGCCCAACCAGGGCGGCGTCTGCCTTCCCCGCCCGGATCAGGTCTCCGATGTCGTCGTCCTTTCCCAGCACGCCCGGACCGCGCGTGTGGTCGGTGAAGCCCGCGACGCTCCAGCCGCACTCGACAGCCAGATCCGCTACGGCCCGACCATGGCCACCGGCACCCAGGATCAACAGCTGGCCAGCCATGCGCAGGTCAGCGCCGGCTCGAAGGGAGGGGAGCCCGGCCCTCCCGCAGGAGTAGCTCGGCCAGGAGAAAGTCCCATTCCGTGTCGATGTTGACCGAGGCCTCGAAGCCCATGACGATGCCGCGGTTGTCCTCACCCAGAATGCGGCTCTGGGCCATGAGGGTCGCGTAGCGCGTCACGTAGACAGCGCCCGACGGCTGATAGACGGGAGGCGCATCCTGTCGCCGCACGTACCGGTGCCCCTCGGGGAAGAGGGCGACGGTACGATCGCCCTCGAGTGTCTTCATGAAGAACGGATGATAGGAAGCCTCGGCGAGCGTCTGGGCGGAGTCCGCGCCCGTGTCCGCCACCTTGCGGATGGTTGCGTCGATCTCCGCCCCCGTGCGGAAGGGCGAGGTCGGCTGCAGCGTCACGATCAGGTCCGGCCTCACTCCCGCCGACGATTCGAGCCAGCGCACCGCGTGCTGCAGCACGCCCAGCATGCCCGCCTGGTCGGTGGCGAGCTCGGCGGGACGCAGGAAGGGCGCCTCGGCCCCATGGCGCTTCGCCTCCTCGGCGATCCCGGCGCTGTCGGTGGAGACGATGAAGCGCGTGAGCCACGAGGCCTCCCGCGCCGAGGCGACCGCGTGCCCGATCAGGGAGAGCGGCCCCAGCTTGCGCAGGTTCTTGCCGGGCAGGCCCTTGGAGCCGCCGCGGGCGGGAATGACGCCGAAGGCGTACGGCGTCACCATGCCGGCTAGACCTGGACCCAGCGCCGCTCCGCGGAGGACTTGAGGGCAGCGTCGATCACCCGCATGGTCTTGAGCCCGTCCCAGCCGTCGCAGGCGGGGGTGGCCTCGCCCCGGATGCACGCGAGGAAGTGCTTAGCCTCGTCGATGTACATGTCGTTGAGCTGGCAGGCGAAGGGATAGATCTCCCAGCGATTGGCCTTGGGATCGAAGAGCCGGATCTCGTTCTCGAAGCGCCGCCACTGGATCACGCCGTGCTCGCCCATCAGCTCGAAGTGGCTGTGCACGTTCCACGCGAAGAGGTTCATGTGGATGTTGCCCACCGTGCCGGAGGCGAAGCGCACCGTGAGGTCGGCCACGTCGTCGGTGGTGATCTCGAGGCTCGACACATGATCGACGATGGCGCTCACCTCGGTGATCTCGCCGCACAGCCAGCGCATGTAGTCGATGGCGTGACTTTCGTCGAGCACGCACCCCCCGCCCTGCTTGGCGTCGGCCATGTAGAACTGGCGGTAGTCCCGTCCGGGATAGCGCGTGGTGAGGTGGTAGGCGTATTCGGTGCGCGCAGCCCGGAGGGCGCCGATGCGCCCTTCCTTCAGCATCCTCTCGGCGAGGAGCATGGGCGGCCAGTAGCGCCAGTTGTAGGCGGTCAGCACCTTGAGGCGCTTGGCGTCACAGAGCTTGAGCAGCTCCTCCACGCCCTCCACGGACTGGGCGAAGGGCTTCTCCTCCATGAGATGCGCGCCGCCTTCGGCGGCCAGCCGGCCCAGAGCGATGTGGGACTCGGGGGGCGTGCAGATGACCGCGCCGTCCGCGCCCTTCATCGCCGCCTCCGCCGAGGTGGCGATGGTGGCGAAGGGGAAGTCGCGCGCCGCCGCCTCGCGGGCGGTGGGGGCGACGTCGTAGGCGGTGAGGGTCTCCACGCCGGCCGTGCGGAAGTTGCCGAGGTGGCGGCGGCCGATGGAGCCCAGGCCGAGGATGGCGATCTTCATCTGGTGGTCTCCAGGAGGAGTCGCGGGGCCGGCTTGGGCGGCGGGTCCCCGGCGTGCAGACGGTTCCATTCCTTCTCGTAGCGCTCGATGCGACCGATGTCGCGGAGAACCATGAGCTCGCGGAGGCCGTACAGCTCCACCGCGTTGAACTTCTTGGAGATGACGGCGGTGACCCGCGTGGCGTCGCCGAGGTCGAGGAGGAAGGCCTCGAGGTCGCCGTCGTACTGCTCCAGGATGCGCTGCTTGTTCGTGTAGTACCACTCCGTGCCGGGATAGGGCGTGGCGAAGAAGGGCTTCACGTTCAGGCCGAGGCGATTCCAGGCGCGGATGTTGTCCTTGAGGCTGTCGAAGTCCTCGTCGGGGAAGCCCATCATCTGGTTGGGGATCGGTCGGATGCCCGCCTCGATCGTCCAGCGGAGGGAGCGCTCGTTGGTCTCCGGGGTGGCGCCCTTGCCGATGGTCTTCATGACGCGCGGAGAGAAGCTCTCGTACCCGTACACGAGGTGCGAGCAGCCCGCCTGCTTGACGGCGCGCAGCACCTCAGGCGAGCAGAGGGTGGCATGGCTGGTGCCGCCCCAGTGGATGCCCGAGCACTTGTCCGGATCGTGGGGAACGCCGTCGCGGATGCACTGGGGCTGGAGTCCCTCCTCGATCCAGAGGCGCGCGATGTCCGTGAGCCACTTCTTCCCGGAGGACTGGTGCATGGTCATCAGGTTCTCGTCGAGGAAGCCGATGAAGTCGACGCCGAAGCGCTCGCGCGCGTACTTCACGAGGTCGACGACATAGCGCGGGCTGTGGTAGCGGATCTTCCGGTCGTAGGTGAACGCGACGTCGTTCTCGCCCTGCTCGTTCGTGGTGTGCTGCATGTCGCCCGCGATGCCGAGGTGAAAGCAGAAGCGGCAGATGAGGGAGCAACCGTAGCTCGCGTTGATGTCGAGGCGGCGGCGCGCCATCATGCCCTCCTCGGAGTAGAGGGCCATGCTGTTCTTGAAGTACACCTCGAGGGGAAAGAGCTCCCACGCCGGGTAGGGCAGGCGGTCGAGGTCCATGAGGAGCGGCTGCTCCGGATTGAGCCGCGTCTTCCCCGACGGATCGCGCCAGACGAGCCCGCGCACGGCGGCCCAGTCGCGATTGCCCGCGTCCAGCCGGCGGAGCAGCTCGGGGAAGGACACGAAGGCTTCCCCCACCACCCCCACGTCGACCTGGGGGAGGAAGCGCATGATGTCGTGGGGCATGCTTGTGAGGAAGCCGCCCCCCGCCACCACCAGCGCCTGGGGCGCCAGCTCCTTGGCCATGGCCACGATGCGCTTGATCGAGCGGTAGGCGGTGGTGATGCCGCCCACCGCGACCACGTCCCACGCGTCCGCCTGGAGCACCTGGGCGATCACGGACTCCGAGGCACGCCACGCGTTGTGGTCGTAGACCTGCACCTGGTGTCCGTCGCGCACGCAGATGGCGGCGAGGAGCGCCATGCCGTAGGGCACGTGGCGAGGATCGTCCTCCTCGCGCATCAGAGGATTGATGAAGAGCAGCTTAGCCATGGTGCGTGGTGCCTCCGGCCGCGTCCGCGAGGAAGCTGTCGAGGGTGGCGGTGGTGACGCCGGGCCCGAAGAGCAGCCCGCCCTCCGTGCAGTTGACGGTCTGGCAGTCGGCGCCGCGGGCCATCTCCAGGAACACGTCGCGGAACCAGTGATAGGCGGGATCGCTGAACCACGTCTCGCCCGTCACCGGATGCACGGTGTGGATGAAGGCCTCGCGATGGCGATCGCCCAGGATCTCCACCAGCTCCGGGTAGTACTGCGTCTTCTCGTAGGGCGTGCCGGGTGCGTAGCCGAGGTCAATGCCGATCAGGCCGATGCGCGGCTTGCCGAGCACGGCGTGGGTCAAGACCCAGGCGGCGGTACCGACGTTGCCGCCGCCGTTCAGGCAGGGCAGCCCGTTCATCTCCCAGAGCTGGCGCGAGAGACTCCCCGGCGCGTCGTAGTCGTCGTACATCGGGTTCCACCAGTAGAGGTCCATGCCCGCCTGCTCGCAGCGCTCCACCACGGCCGGCGCGGCGGAGGTGGCGGCCGCGACCTTGATCTTCGGGCCGTAGGCGTTGACCAGCTCGACGAGGGCGCGGTTGGCCGCGAGCTCGTCACCGTGGTGCGTCGGATCCATCTCCTGGCGGCGGAAGTAGTCGTCGCCCCGCGGAGCGGTCAGCGTCGGGTCGCCGAACCAGCGCACGATGCGCTTCGGGTGCGGGTCCACGCTCACCACCACGTGAGGTACCACCCCCGCGCGGAGACAGGCGCCGAGCGCTCCGTCGGCGGCCACGATGGTTCCCGCGAACCCGGCGTCGCGAAGGCGCTCCAGGCTCCGGCGGCGGTAGAGGCTCGGCCCCGCTCCCACCACGATGGCGGCATCGCCGGCGCCGAGCGGCGTCTCGGCCAGCTCGAGCACGGAGCGCGCGATGCGGGGACGGTTCGCCTCGGCGTTGGCGAGCCCCACGCCCGCCACGCGCTCGAAGGTGGCCGCCTCCAGCGCCTCAGCGATCTTTCGTCCCAGCTCCATCCGCCTTCGCCTGGTCCTTGTCGCCGTCGCCCTGCCAGATGAGGCTCTTCTTGCTCACGAAGCAGATGCTCCCGCCGAGCCGCGAGAGCGCCTTCTTCTCGAACTCGTCGGTGGAGTCGGCGGCGTCCGCCTTGTCCTCGATCGTCACGTCCACCTTGTAGTTGCCCTTGAGGAACTCCGGCATGCTCAGCTCCTTCTGGCGCTGCGTTGCGCCCCGTCGCTGCCATTGCCGTTCGCGGGCGGGGCGGCGGGGCGCCTGAGGGTGAGGAACTTCTGCGGGGGAATGCCCATCCGGCCGAGCTCGGCAAGCAGGCGATCCGGCTTCTCGAAGGTCGCGATCACGATGCCATCCACGTCGGCGGCGGGAAGGTCGGCGACGGGCTGCACGGCGAGCCCGAGGAACTGGCCGCCGCCGTCCCCCGCGAAGATGCCCACGGGCTCGAGCCCGAACTCCTTGAGGGTGAGATAGGCGAGCTCGGCCGCCTCCCCCGCTCCGTAGAGGGCGATGCGCTTCATGCCGTTCTGGGCGAGGTGGCCCATGGACTCGCGCAGGTTGTCCCGAGTGCGGCGGAAGAGGCTCAGCGAATGCCCCATGTACTCGTAGGTCAGCCGCGCCTTCTCGCCCACGCCCTTGGGCGTGAGCACGTAGCGGAGGCGCTTGCCCGCGTAGGGCTTGGTCGGGAACTCCCTGATTTTTATGAAGCCCTTGCTCGCGAGGCGCTTGAGGTAGAGGTTCGTCAGCCCGAGCGCGACCCCCAGGCGCTGGGCAAGGGCGCGCTGCGTGAGCGGCGTCCCCTCATCGATGGCGGTCAGGATCTCGAGCTCGCGCTCGACGTGCCGCTCCATGGCCATGGCGTTCAATATATGAACATACGGTCTGCCGGTCAAGCAAAGCTTTGCTAGACGCGCACGGGTAGGGCCGCGAGTCCCCGCAGCGTCGCCGTCTGCCGCCACTCGACGCTCTCTGGGGCCAGGGTGAGCCTCGGGAAGCGGCGGACCAGCGTGCCAACGGCGATCTGGCCCTCGAGCCGTGCCAGCGGCGCGCCGAGGCAGAAGTGGATGCCCCAGCCGAAGGCGAGGTGGCGGTTGTCGCGACGGGTGATGTCGAAGCGATCGGGCTCGGGAAAGTGGGCGGGATCCCGGTTGGCAGCGCCGAGCAGTCCCATCACCAGGGAGCCCGCGGGAATGGTGCGGTCGCCGATCACCACGTCCTCGTACACGACGCGGCTCAGGCGCTGCACGGGGCTGTCGTACCGCAGGAACTCCTCCACCGCGCTCTCGATCAATCCCGGCTCCGCGCGGAGCCGGTCGAGCTCGGCCGGATGGCGCAGGAGCGCGAGCACGCCGTTGCCGATCAGGTTCACCGTGGTCTCGTGGCCGGCGAGGAAGAGGAGGAGCGTGGCGCCCAGGAGCTCCTCCATGCTCAGGCGGTCGCCGGCTTCCTCCACGGCCACGAGGTCGGACAGGAGGTCGCCGCGCGGAGCCCGCCGGCGCTCCGCCATGAGGGCCTGGAAGTACTCGGTGATGGCCTGCCCCGCCGTGTTGGCGCGGGCGATGACCTCGGGCTCGGGGAATACGACGGAGTCGAGGCTCCGCGCGACGTCGAACGACCACTGGCGAAACCGACCGCGGTCCTCGGCGGGCACCCCCAGCATCTCGCTGATCACGGCCACGGGGAGCGGATAGGCGAGCTCCTCGATCAGGTCCGCCTCGCCGCGGCGAGCGAGCCCATCCAGGAAGCCGTCCACCATGCGCTGGATCCGCCCGCGCAGGTTCTCGACGACGCGGGGCGTAAAGGCCCGGCTCACCAGGCCGCGAAGCCGCGTGTGATCTGGCGGGTCCTGGAGCAGCATGGAGCGCGAGAGGCCGACGTGACCGAATCGCGCAGTGATGAGGTCCTGGAACCCGCGGCGGCCGAAGCGGGGATCGCGGAGGATCAGGGAGACGTCGTCGTAGCGCGTGAGCACCCACATGCCCAGGGGGCTCCAGTGCACGGGATCCTCGGCGCGCAGCCGCTGATAGAGCGGGTACGGATTCTCGATCACCTCGGGCAGGAGCGGATTGAACTGCACGGGCTCGACGCTGGCCATCACGGTGCCTCCGAGGAATCGCCGCGCGCGAGGAAGTTCCAGAACCGGCGGGGATCGACGAGCTCACGCGCGTAGCGCAGGTTGCCCCGGGTCCCCGTGTGGGTGAGCCAGAGGAACGCGGCGTAGACGCCGAGCGCCACCACCATCCCGCCGGCGATGGCCACCGGCATGGACATCCCCGCGGCGGAGAGCACCCTCCGCACCACTTCGTTGGCGAGCACGAGCAGGGCGAAGCCGGCCAGATACGCCGCGGTGACCCACTGGAAGCCGATGCCCGCGAGCTCGCGCGTCCAGCGGATGAAGACCCAGCACGGGAAGATCACGAGGAGGAGGCGGACCGCGGCCGCGCCCACGCCACCCCAGAAGGGAACGAGGGCGACCATGGCGACCAGGTACACCGCGAAGCGCAGGAGCACGACGCCGGTGAATCGCGACTGCTGATCCATGGCGTAGAGGATGAAATGATAGGGATTGAACGCGGCCTGGGCAAGGGCGGCCAGCACGAAGATCATGAGCGGCTCGACCGCGGGCAGGAAGCGCTCGCCGTAGACGACGCTCACCACGGGCTGACGCAGCGCCCAGAGCGCGAAGGCCGCGGGCACCGCGAGGAAGAGGAGACGGTCCACCGCGGCGAAGAACACGCTGCGCGCCTCCGTGGCCGCCCGCTCTCCGCCCCCGGCGAAGAGTCGGGAGAGACGCGACAGCAAGAGCTGGAAGGGGTAGGCGTTGATCGTGCCCAGGATCTCCCAGAGCGTGCGGGCGACCTGGTAGTAGCCGGCCACCGTGAGCCCCGCCCAGTGGGCGACGAAAATGCGGTCGAGCGAGTCCTGCACGATGCCGATGGGGTTAATGACGAGGAATGGCCGGGCGTAGCCCCAGTACGATCGAACGGTCGCGCGATCGGGGAGGCGGAGGGTCACGCCGCGGCGGACGACCAGGATGTACGCGCCCACGAGAATCTCCGTCGCGCCTTCCAGGAGCATCGCGGCTGCGACCCAGCGAATGTCGGGTACCCATGCGAGCACGGCGACGATGGCGACGAAGCGCAGGGCGCTGCCGCTGAGCTGGGTCGCGGCGTGCGCCACCGCCCACTCGCGTCCCACGAAGGCCACGCTCAGGCTCGTCGACAGGTTCACGAGGAGCTGGGCGGCCAGGACGAACAGCACCACCGATACGGGCACGCCCGTCGGAATCACGAGCGAGCCCCAACGCGAGGCGAGCAGCACGAGCACGAGCGCGCTCAGCTGGATGACAAGCTGGAGCGCGGCCATGGTGCCGACGCAGCGGCCAAGGTCCGCGCCCTCGGCTACGCGCTTCTGATGCGCCTGGGCGAAGCCGGGCAGCAGGAAGGCGGTGAGGAGACCGACGAGGCCCGTGCTGAAGCCGAGAATGCCGAGGGCCTCGGGCCCGAGGACGCGGGCGATGAGGATGGTGGCGAGCAGCCCGAGGCCGTTGGCCGCCCACGTGCCGGCGAAGAGCACGACGGACTTTCTTCCGAGATCGGCAGGCGGGCTCACGCCGCCGATTCTATCCGAAGGCGCGGAACGCACCCCCGACGTCTTGACAGCCGCGAGAATCGCGGGATACGGTGACGCAGCATGAATCTCTACGATGACTTTCAGCCTGACCTGCCGTCCCTCTTGAAGCAGCAGGACGCGAAGCTCCCGTTGGCCGATCCCACCGCCCGGAGCGGAGAGGATCTTGGTGCCTTCGGCGGCATCACGAGCCGGCTCCGTCTCTATGCGCTCGGCGCGCTCGTCATCCTCGGCCTCCAGCGACGCCTGGTCAATGCGAATCTTCGCCTTGGCTGGTTCTACGAGTTCCAGCGCTACTGGGTGGAGGAGCTGGGCAACCGCCCCATCCACCCGCACGACTTCTACTTCCTCGCCGGCGTCTATCGCCAGCGGCTGCAAACGATTCATTTCGAGCACATCGAGAATGCGGCGCTTGCCTCCGATGACAAGCACCTCGAGGCGTGGCGGGACCCGCGCATGGTGCACCATCTCTTCGCCCATACCTTCCGTCTCGCGCTGTCTCCGCTCCGCGTGCACCCGTTCGTTCGCTGGATGCCCCGTGGCGGTCGTGTCGTCGAGTACGGCTGCGGCGCCGCCCCCATGCTGACCGGGCTGGCCCGCCACTACCGACACCTGAACCTCCAACTCGTGGGCGCGGACATCCCTCACCTGCTCTTCCACTACGCGAGGTGGAAGTTCCAGCATGACCACTTCGTGACCATGGTCCCCATCGCTCCGGACGACGACGCGCCACTCGCGGGCCTCTTCGACACCGTCCTCCGCCTCGAGACCTTCGAGCACCTCCCGCGGCCCCTGGCCGTGGCGCAGCATTTTCATCGTGTGCTGAAACCGGGCGGCCATCTGGTCTTCGACTACATTCGCTCTGATGCCACCGGCCTCGACACGGCGGCCGCGCTTCGCGACCGCATCCCGACCCTCGAGTTCATCTTGAGGAACTTCGACGTCGTCCAGGGCCGCGTCACCGCGGACGGCGCCCACGTCGAGCCCGCCGTCGTCCGGAAGCGCTAGATTCTCGATGCCGACACGCTTCTGGCCGTGGCTCGTCCCCGCGGGCGCGCTCTTCCTCCTCCAGGGCGTCCGCATGGCATGGCAGATGCCGACGTGGCCCGACGAGAGCGCCTACCTCCATCTCGGCTACCTCGCCGCCACGAACCAGATCACGCTGTTTCAGGACGAAATGTTGGGCTCTCGCATGCCCCTGCCGTTCTACGTCATCGGCATGTCCCAGCTCCTGTGGGGACGGGACCTCTTGACGGCGCGTCTGTTTTCGCTGGCCTTCGGCTTGCTGGCGCTCGTACTCGTCGCGATCATCGCCCGGCGCATAGCTGGAAATCTTGCGGGCATCCTGGGGGCGCTGTTCCTCGCCAGCAACGGCGTCCTCGTCGGATACTTCGCCACCGCGACCTACCATGCGCTCGCCGCGGCCATCCTGATGCTCGGCCTGGCCTTCATCGCGGGTGTCCAGACGCGCTGGGTGAATGTGGTAGGAGTGGCCATCCTGTCGGTGCTATTTCTCGTGCGCACGAACTTGTGGACCGTTCCGCCCGCCGTCGTGGTCGCCCTGGCCCTCCAAGCTCGCAGTGTCCCGTATGCCTTCGCGCTCATGGCGACGGCCCTGATCATCCCCGTCACCTTCTTCGCCTGGGACATCAACCATCTGAAGGTGCTGGCCTATGTGCCGGTGATCGGCGGGGTGGTCCGCCCTCTGGGCTTCCAGTCGACCCTGGACTTGACCGCCTTTGACGCACAGATCCGCGGAAACTGGTGGAAGGCAGTGGTTCGGACCATTCGAATGTACGAAGCGTGGATGGCCGCCGCCGCGGTGCTTTGCTTCGCGCATATCGCGGGCGGCCGGTCAAAGGCATCCGAGCCCGTAGATCGCCTCCACGGTGCTACGGTGGCGTGGCTCGTGTTGTTCATCTATGTGGCGTTGAGTCAGGTCGTCGTCTTTGCCGATCGCCTACCCCAATACCCCGCCTATTTCCCGTCCTGGGCGCCGCTGGGGGCGGTCCTCCTGGGCGTCGGGTTCGGCCGACTGCTCGGAGATCCGCATCAAGCTCCCTGGAGACGCTATCTCGTTCAGGCCACCGTGATGCTCCTCCTCGTCTA
>JBKOVG010000410.1:0-9034 GCA_046723845.1 Candidatus Methylomirabilota bacterium
AACGCACCAGACGCGGACCGCGGGCAGGAGGTGAAGACGGACGGGTGGCGCCGGGGGGAGGGGCGGCGGCCGGCGGAGTGGGACCCCCTCGTCCTGCGCGCAGCCCGCAGGGCTGCGATTCAGGCGAGCGGGTGACGCAGCGAGCGCACCCCTCCCCCCGACGACAGGACCTGGCCGCCTCGCGCTCCGCATGCTCGTGAACAATCCGAGCTAGGGAGGGGAGGCGCCGCCCGCGATCTGCGGGAGGAGATAGACCTCGCTGTCGGGCTGGATCGGCTCGAGGAGGGTGTCCTGGTAGATCTGGCCGTCGATGGCGACGGCGATGCCCTCGTCGAGGTGAGGGCCGAGGGCGGGATGGAGCTCGGTGAGTTGCTCGAAGAGCTGCTTCACGGACGTCGCCGAGAGTTGGAACTCGGCGACGCCCCCCGTGAGCTGCGCGAGGTTGCCCACCAGCACTACTCGCGCCATACGAGTGTACCTAGGCCTTGCGGAGGCCCTTCTCCTTGAGCGCCTTGAGCACCTTGGGCGGCGACATGGGCAGCTCGGTGAAGCGGATGCCCGTGGCGTTCTCCATGGCGTTGGCGATGGCCCCGAGCGGCGGCACGATGGGCGTCTCGCCCACGCCGCGCACGCCGTACGGATGCTTGGGGTTCGCCACCTCCACGAGGATGGCGTCGATCATGGGCACGTCGGAGGCCACGGGCATGCGGTAGTCGAGGAAGCCCGCGTTCTGGAGCTTGCCGTCCTCGCCGTAGATGTACTCCTCGTTGAGCGCCCAACCGATCCCCTGCACGGCGCCGCCCTGATACTGCCCCTCGACGTACGCCGGGTGCAGCGCGCGGCCGGCGTCCTGGGCCACGGTGTAGCGCAGAATCGTCGCGCGCCCCGTCTCCGGATCGACCTCGAGATCGACCAGGTGCGTGCCGAAACTCGGCCCCGCCCCCTGCGCGTTGATGCGGCCCACGCCGCCGATGGGGCCGCCCGTCTTGCCGGCGACCTTGGCGAAATCGGCGATGGTCATGGGCTTGACCTTCTCGGCGAGCGCACCGAGCGGCCGGACGGCGCCGCCGGAGAACTCGACCTGCTCGGGCTTGGCCTCCCACAGCTTGCAGGCCCGCGCGCACAGCTCGCTCTTGATCTGCTTCGCCGCCTCCACGATGGCCATGGAGCCCGAGAAGGCGGAGCGGCTGCCCCCCGTGAGGAAGTTGAAGCCGAGGGAGCCCGTGTCGCCGATGATCGGGCGCACCTTGTCGTAGGGCACGCCGAGCTCGTCCGCGGCCACGGCGGTGAGCGAGGCGCGGAGCCCACCGATGTCGGGCGTGCCCGCCACGAGCGAGACGGTCCCGTCCTCGTTCACGGTGAGCGAGGCGCACGTCTCGCCGCCGATGTTGAACCAGAACCCGGAGGCGACGCCGCGCCCCTGCCACTTCCGGAGCGGCGCATTCCAGTGCTCGGTCTTCTTGATGGCGTTGAGCGTCTCCTCGAGGCCGATGGGCCCGAACTTGGGACCGTAGGCCGCCTTGGTCCCCTCGTGCGCGGCGTTCTGCATGCGGAGATCGATGGGATCGATGTCGAGCTTCTTGGCGATCTCGTCCACCACGCTCTCCACGGCGTACTCGGAGATGGGGGCGCCGGGCGCGCGATAGGCCGCCACCTTAGGCCGGTTGGACACCACGTCGTAACCGACCACGTGGACGTTCTCGATGTCGTACGGCGCGAAGGCGCAGAAGACGCCGGGCTGGACGGGCGAGCCCTGGAAGGCGCCCGCTTGGTACTTGAGCTCGGCGAAGGCGGCCACGAGCTTCCCCTGCTTGGTCGCGCCCATCTTGACCCGCACGGTGGCGCCCGAGGTCGGTCCAGAGGCCTTGAACACCTCCTCGCGCGACATGACCATCTTCACCGGGCGCTTGGCCTTCCTCGACAGCGCGATGGCCAGGGGCTCGAGGTACACCACGGTCTTGCCCCCGAAGCCGCCACCGATCTCGGTGGCGGTGACGCGGATCTTGCCCATGTCGAGGCCGAGGAGCCGCGCGCAGTGGGCGCGCACGATGAAGTGTCCCTGCGTGGTGCACCACAGCTCGGTGGTGCCGTCCTCGGACACGCTGGCCAGGGCGGCGTGCGGCTCGATGTAGCCCTGGTGCACGGGCGCCGTCTTGAACTCCCGCTCGATGACGAGGTCGGCGGCCTTGAAGCCCGCCTCGAGGTCGCCCTGCCTGATCTCGATACGCTTGGCGATATTCGAGGGCTTGTCGGGCTTGGGCTCGACGCCCACCGTGAACAGATCGTCGTGGAGCAGCGGGGCGCCGGGCTGCATCGCCGCCACCACGTCGATGACGTGCGGCAGCACCTCGTACTTGACGTCGATGAGCTTGAGGGCGCGCCGGGCGATGGCCGTGCTGGTGGCGGCCACCGCGGCCACCGCGTGGCCTTCGTAGAGAGCCTTCTCGCGGGCCATGACGTTCCGCACCACGTCCTTGTAGTTCATCATCATCTCGCCCGCGGGGATGAACTCCGAAGGCTGGTCGGCGAAGTCGGCGCGGGTGATGACCGCCTTCACCCCCGGCAGCGCTTCGGCCCGGGAGGTGTCGATGGAGACGATGCGCGCGTGCGGATGCGGGCTCCGCAGCACGCGGCCGATGAGCTGGCCCGGCAGGTTGAAGTCGGCCCCGAACCGGGCGCGGCCGGTGACCTTGTCGACGCCGTCCGGCCGGATGGTGCGGGTGCCCACGAAGGACTGCGCGTGTCCGTTGGTTGCCGTCTCGGCCATGGTTATCCCCTTCTCATTGCGGCGGCGGTGTCCATCACGGCGCTCACGATCTTGTCGTAGCCGGTGCAGCGGCACAGATTGCCCGCGAGCCAGTAGCGGACCTCGGTCTCCGTCGGATTGTTGTTGTGCTCGAGCAGGGCCTTGGATGCCACGAGGAAGCCTGGCGTGCAGATCCCGCACTGCAGGGCCGCGTGCTCGAGGAATCGCTGCTGGAGGGGATGGAGCTTCTCCCCCTGGGCCATGCCCTCGATGGTCTCGACCGTGCGGCCGTTCATCTCGCAGCCGAGGACGAGGCAGGAGCAGACGAGGCGGCCGTCCAGCATGACGCTGCAGGCGCCGCAATCGCCGGAGGCGCAGCCTTCCTTGCTGCCCGTGAGGTGGAGAGTGTCCCGCAACACGTCGAGGAGCGTCTCCTCCGTCTCGCAGAGGAACTCGACCTCGTCGCCGTTGACCTGCGCCTGGATGTGGTGCTTGGCCATCAGTTCGCCCTCGCTCGGTCCAGCGCGATGAGGGCCGCCCGGCGAGTCAGCACCGCCGCCACGTCGACCCGGAAGTCCACCGTGCCCCGCTTGTCGTCGATCGGGCGGCAGGCCGCGCGGGCCGCCGCCTCCAGCCGTGCCTGCGCCGCCTCGTCGAGGCGGCCGCCGATGATGGCCTGCGCGGCCTCCGTCACCAGGAGCACCCTGGCCGCCACCGCCCCCAGGCCCACGCGCGCCGCGGTGACGGTGCCGCCGCCGTCCACGGTCAGGCTCACGCCGGCGCCCACCACCGCGATGTCCATCTCCGTCCGCGGGATGAAGCGCAGGTAGGCATCGCTCGAGCGCGGAGCCTTCGGAGGCAGGAGGAAGGAAACGACGATCTCGCCCTTCTGGAGGGCGAGCTTGCGGGGCTCCAGCATCACGTCTTCCACGGGAAGGTCGCGCCGTCCCTTGGGGCCGGCCAGAGTGGCCACCGCGCCGGCCGCGACGAGGGCGGGCACGCTGTCCGCGGCGGGCGAGCCGTTGCAGAGATTGCCGCCCAGGGTCGCCCGCCCCTGCACCTGGGTCGAGCCGATGAGGTTGGCCGCCTCCACCACGCCCGGCCACGCCTTCTTGAGCTTCGTGTGCTCCTTGAGCTCGGCGCCCGTCACCGCGGCGCCGATGCGCCAGCCGCCCTTCTCCTCGGCGACCGTGCGCGTCTCGGAGATCTTCTTGATGTCGACGATGAGGTCGGGATCGAGGATGTCGGCACGCATCTGCACGAGGAGGTCGGTCCCTCCCGCGAGCACGCGCGCATCCCCGGTGGCTCCCGCGAGCAGGGCTACCGCCCCTTCCACCGAATCGGGCGCTTCGTATCGCATGAGTACTGGTTCACCTTTCGTGGTGTGTGGATGTCCGGCCGGCAACGGCCGATTATAACCCGGTGCGAGGCAGCCTGCTCAACCCGCCTAGTTGGTGTGAACCTTCGCACCCTTGAGGTGCACCTCGCCGGCGCCCGCGATCTCGATCCGGCTGCCCTTGATCTGGATGTCGCCGCTCGGCTTGAGGACACTCTCGGCAAGATGACCTACAGCGTCTGCCGCTGAGCGTTACACCGAGAGGAGCAGTCGCGTCAGCTCCTCGGGCTGGCTCAGCATCGGATAGTGTCCGGTGTCCATCTCCGTGTAGGAGGCCTTGAGGCGCTCCGCGGTACGCCGCTGGTGCGACTCGGGAGGATTGCGCGCCCGGCGGCAGCGGATCACCGCGGCCTTCCAGCGGTGGTCCCAGAAATTCGTGGGTCCCATGGGCGCCTCGAGAGCGGCGATGGGATGCGGGGTGTAGCGGGCGAGCGCCCATGCGCGCATGCCGGGTTCGAGATCGGCGAACATGCGCCCCTCCGCGTCCTTGCGGGTGGGGGCGGTGGTCATCTCGGTTTCCTCGTTGGCCGTGGGGCGGTTCACGATGTCGGCGACGCGCTCCATGGGCAGGAGGGCGAGGGCGTCCACGAAGACGAGGCGATCGATGCGGTCCTCCGCGAGCTCCGCCATCTGGCAGATGACCATCCCGCCCGAGCTCGCGCCCACCAGCACCACGTGCTCGAGGTCTTCGTAGAAGAGGAGCCGCGCCACCTCGTGGGCGTGCGTGCCCACGGTGATTCCCGGCCGGATCTGGTCGTGCCGCTCGCCGCATCCCTCCAGGGTGGGCGCATACACCTCGTGGCCGGCCGCGCGCAGCCGCTGGGCGACCGGCTTCCAGATCCAGCCGCCCTGATACGCCCCATGCACGAGCACGTAGGTCGCCATGGGCTCAGGCTCCCCCGCTCACGCGCACGCCGGCCAGCCGCTCGAACACCTTGATCAGCGCGGAGCCGTCCTCCTTGTTGAACCCGGCGGCCCGCGCCATCTGGTAGACCTGCTGGGTCACGTTGGCGAGGAGCACGGGGACGCCGAGCTGCTTGGCGAAGGCCGTCTCCAGCTCCTGGTCCTTGAAGGAGATGTCGATGGTGCCCCCGGGGGCGAAGTCGCGCGCGAGCATCTTCGGCGCGCGCGACTCGAAGGCGAAGCTCGTGCCCGTGCTCACCCGCACCACGTTGTAGATGGTCTGGGGATCGAGGCCGGCCTTGACCCCGAGGACGAGCGCTTCCGCCACCGCCACCGTGTTGACCTGTACGAGCATGTTGTTCACAAGCTTCATGGCCAGGCCCTGGCCGAGGGCGCCCACGTGGAAGACGTTCTTGCCCATGGCCTCGAAAAGATCCTTGCAGGCGGCCACCGTCTCGGGCGCGCCGCCCACGATGATGGACAGCTCTCCCGAGGCCGCCCGCTCCGTGCCACCGCTCACCGGCGCATCGAGCATGGCGATACCCTGGGCGGCGAGCTGGTCGGCGAGGCGGCGCGCCACGAAGGGATCGATGGTGCTCATGCAGGCCACGATGTGGCCGCTCCGCGCGCTCTTGGCGATGCCGCGCTCGCCCGCGATGACCGCCTCCGCCTGGGCCGTCGTCTCCACCATGCAGATGGTGCGATCGACGGCGGCGGCCACGCGCTCGGCGGACTCCACCATGGTGGTGCCGCGGGCGCGCCATTGCTCCGTCTTGACCGGATCGACGTCGTGCGCCACCAGCGAGAAGCCGTGCTTGACGAGATTGGCGGCCATGGGTCCGCCCATGGCGCCGAGTCCGATGAATCCCACCGTGCCTGACATGGCAATCACGCCTCCTTGGTTGAAAGCAACAGGGTCCGCGAGACGGCGACGATCCTGCCAGATCGGCCGGAGAGGGTCAACGAGGCGGTCCGCCCCGCACCACGGCGATGGCGTCCCGCAGCCGCTCGAAGATCCGGTCGTTGCGGATCACGTCCGAGAGCCGGTGGCGGACGAGGTCCGACCGGAGGGAGGGCTCCGCGTGCGCGACGAGGAGCGTCACCCCCCTCGCCGTGATCTCCTCGACGAGGGGCCGTACCACGCGGGCCGCCGAGTAGTCGAGGGAGGTGACGGCGCCCGCGTCCAGGATGAGCCAGCGCACCGGCGACGGCGCGTGCTCCACGAGCTCGCGCACGTCGTCCGCGAAGTGCGAGGCGTTGGCGTAGAAGAGGGCCGCGCCGAACTGGAAGACGAGGAGGCCCGGCTCACTCTGCGCCCCCGGCCTCGCGGGAATGGGCCGCCAGTGCCCTTCCTCCTCCACGAGCACCGCGGTGTGCGGCTGATAGCTGTGGTGCACGTGATGGAGAAGCGACAGCGTCATGGCCAGCACGATGCCCGCCCCCACTCCGACCGTGACCACCACGATGGCGGTGACGGTGGCGAGCGCGAACTCCGCGGGGCTCTCGCGCCGGATGTCCCAGAGCCCGCCCAGGTCGACCAGGCCGACGGCGATGGTAAACACGATGGCGCCGAGGGCGCAGCGGGGGAGATACTGAAGCGGCCCGGTGAGGAAAAGGAGGACGAGGGCGACCGCGCCCGCCGTGACCAGCTGCGCGAGCTGGCTCCGCCCGCCCGAGCGCTCCACCATGGCCGTCTGGGTCGGGCTCCCGTTGACCACGAAGGTGCCACTCACCGCAGCCGCCACGTTGGCCGCGCACAGCCCCGAGAGGTCGGCGTTCTCGTCGAATCGATCGCGATGACGGAGGGCGTAGGCCCGCGCGGTGGCCGCGCTCTGGGCCACGATCATCACGAAGCACGACAGCGCGACGGGCAGGAGCGCGAACAGCTCGTTCCAACTCACCTCGGGCACGTGGAGACGCGGGAGCCCGCCCTCCACCGGCCCGAGCACGGTGACGCCGTGCCCCGCGAGATCGAAGGCCGCGCTGGCAGCCACCGCACCCAGCACGGCGATGAGCGGGCCGGGCAGCCGCGGCGCCAGACGGCGGCACAGGAGGATCACCGCCACCACCGCCGCCGAGATGACGATGGTGAGGCCGTGCGCCCCGGGGAGGCCGCGCATCACCTCGACGAGCTGCCCCAGCGTCTTCCGCGTGTCGACGGCGATGCCCAGCATGTCGCCGAGGACGGCAATGCCGACCTGGATGCCCACTCCCGTGAGGAATCCCACCAGCACGGTCTGGGAGAGGAAGTCGGCGACGAAGCCGAGCCTGAGGATCCGCGCGAGGAGGAGGAAAGCCGCGGCGAGCAGGGCGACCATGCCCGCCAGCTCTACGTAGTGCGCGCTCGCCGCGCGCGCGAGGGGCTCGAGGCCGCCCGCGAGGATGGCCGCGGTGGCGGAGTCAGCGGCGACCACGAGATAGCGCGAGGAGCCGAGCGCGGCGAAGGCAAGGACGGGGAGGAGGAGCGTGTAAAGGCCGGTGACCACCGGCGTGCCCGCGATCTTCGTGTAGCCGAGGGCCTGCGGGATGTTCATGGCGGCCAGCGTGAAGCCGGCGAGCACGTCGCGCAGGGCAGCGCCCTGCCCCACCGGCCGCGCGCTCCGGAAGAGCCCGGCCCCGCTCGCGCGCGGCAGCGGCCGCCCGGAGCTCACGGCCTCTGGCGAGGCGGGTCCTCGTCTGATGGGGAGTCGGAAGCGGAGCGGACGGGGAGGGGACGGCCCGTCACGGCGGGCCGAGGAAGAGTGCGGGCCCCCATGCCTCGAGCATCGCAGCATCGGCGCGGAAGAAGTGGAAGCCCGCCTCCCCCGCGTAGAAGTGGTCCAGATCGGAGTCGCCGATGTGGAAGTAGGCCTCGGCGGGGAACTCGGACTTCACGTCGGCGAGCCTGTGCTTGAGCACGGTGAACTCCGCCGCGATCTCGAGGCGCTTCCAGAGCTGCCGCTGATACGACACGGGCCGATCCGAGCAGCTCCCGATGAGATAGCCGAGCTCTTTGCACTGCCGCAGCATCTCGACGCTGACGAGGCCGGGCGGGTCGCCCATCTCCAGTGTGCCGTCGATGTCGAAGCTGATCAGCGGGGGCACGGAGCGGACGGGCTCGAGTTCCGCTAGGCGTCGGACAGCGGCACGATGGCGTAGAAGCGCGGCTCGGATCCCACGACGCGCGTGATGTGCCCCTGCCCCGTGAGGTCCTCGGCGAGGACGACGTCGCCGGGACCGATCCGGGCGACCGTGCCGTCGCCCACCTCGATCTCCGCGTGACCGGAGAGCGAGATCGAGTATTGCCGCCTGGGCGCGCAGTGCCAGTCGAGCACATAGCCGGGAGGGGAGACGCGGAAGGCGATGCCCGTGGCCTTCTGCAGCGCGGTCCCCTGCCCGTGGGCGCCCTCCGTGTCCACGAAGGGCTTCATCTCGAGCGGTACCTCGGCGATCTTCGACTGACCGCTCGGGTCACTGTAGACGCGCCATGTCTTTGCCATTGCGCGACAGCCTACGTCAAACGATGAGGGAGAGACAAGGCCTAGCCCGTGTTCATGACGGGGTGCGGCGAAGGTGTCGGACATCTGGACAGGTCCGCACGGGACGGTTTGGGGGCGTCCTCCATGTGGTGAACAAGACGCACCTGTGTTTGCTGGCACAGACACTGCACGACGGGCGCGGGATCGTTCCATTCGTAAACCTGGAGGACAGCCATCAAGAGTGCCCTGATCGCCTCGATTCTCCTCGCTGGCCTGGCGGGCTCCGTCTCGACGGGAGCCGCCGGCCCGGGTGACTTCAACGTCACCATCGGGGGAATCAACAGGACCCAGGGGAACGGAACCGGCCAGGTCCCGACGCGCCAGATCGACAAGCCGCAGATCGGGAGCTTCTCCGTCCCCGATGCATCCAGCTCGAGCCGGCGCACCGATATTCCTCCGGTGGGCGGTAGCTCCCTGTCCCCGTCTCCGGACACCAAGAGCTCCCTCGGGGGCGGCACGTTCTCCTCGGGC
>JBKOVG010000417.1:0-8506 GCA_046723845.1 Candidatus Methylomirabilota bacterium
GCGGCCACGCGCTTGGCCGGGGTGACGAGGTTCATGACGCCGCGCTGGTCGTCCTTGCCCCAGCGCCCCCAGTTGCGGCGCTCGCGGATCCACGCGCGGACTTCCTGTTCGGTCGGCAGCGGACGTGCTGGCATGCGATCCCTCCGGGTACGCGAGTGAGAAGCCTCATCACATGTACGGCAAGTGGCGGTCGAGGTCAAACGCGAGGCACGCGCGCGGGCAATCGCCCCCATGAGTAGTCCGGCTCGTCGTCTCAGTCGGGTTGACGCACCTGATTTAGCTGGTACGATTCTCGCGGAGCAGCCCATCCCAACATCCCAACATGGAAGATCTGCTCTCCCTCCGAGAAGGTACTCAGCCGCGATGACATCGATCGGCTGCCGTGCATTGTTACGATTGTTACGGTGCAAAGTGGCGCTCTTGGTGATCGTAGCGTCGGTCTCCGCGGCTTCCGCCCAATCGCCGGTCTCGCCAGGCGCTCGCGATGCGGAGTCCGGCTACCGCGTGCTGCTCCTCTATTCGGAAGCTCGACTCACGCCGTCTGTCGTGCGCACGGACCAGGCCCTGCGGGCGAGGCTGGCCGCGCGCTCGCCACGTCCCGTCGTCTTCTACACGGAGTTCCTCGATCTCAACTCCTTCCATGGGCCAGAGCTCCAGGGCGAGCTGGAGAAGCTGCTCGCCATCAAGTACCGCCAGCGCCCGATCGATCTCGTCATGGCCCAGGGTCAGCTCACCGTCCCGTTCGTGCTGCAGCATCGAGGCCGGCTCTTCCCGACCTCGCCTGTCGTGTTCGTTGCGGTCGAGCCGTCCACCTTTGCGGATGTTCCGGCCAGAGCCGGTGTCACCGGAACGTGGAGACATCGCGGCTGGGGGGAGACTCTCGATCTCGCCCGCCGCCTGCATCCCGGCACTCGTCGGGCCGTGGTGGTGGTGGGCGCCTCGGAAGGCGAGCGGCTATGGGCGGATAGTGCTCGCCAGCAGCTCGGGGACCGTCAGGGAACGATCGAGATCAGCTATCTGATCGGGGCCCGCGCCGATGACGTCCTGAAGACGGTGGCCGCCCTTCCCGCGGACGCGGTCGTGCTGGAGGGACCCTTTCTGCGCGACGGGACAGGAGCGGACTTCACCACGCCCGCATTCATCGGTCGGATGGTGGCCGTCTCGCGGGTACCTATCTATGGGCTCACCGACGGCGTGGTGGGAGCGGGCATCGTGGGCGGCTACGTGGTGAGCTTCGAGGCTCACGGCAACATGGCAGCGGATCTCGCGGTACAGGTGCTGGCCGGGCAGCACCCGTCGCCTACGACGGAGGGAACCACCCTCCCCATCTTCGACGATCGGCAACTCACACGCTGGAAGATCGACCGCCGCCTACTGCCCGCGGGAAGCATCGTCCTCTTCCAGGAACCATCTTTGTGGGAGCGCTACCGACTGTATTTCATCGGGGCGGCGGCCGTGATCGTCCTGCAGACCGCGCTCATCGCTCTGCTGCTCGTGCAGCGCAGCCGGCGCCGCCACGCCCAGCGAGGCCTCGCCGAGCGCCTGCGCTTCGAGACCATCCTCACGAATCTCTCCGCCGCCCTCTCCTCCTGTCCCGCCGTGGAGATCGACCGCGCGATCCAGATCGGCCTCCGCCGCATCGTGGAAGATCTCGGCATGGACCGAGCGACCCTCTGGTCGCTGGACGGCAAGGTCGGCGAGGGCCGCGTCCTTCACTCGTGGACGCGCGCGGGCGTGCCGCCCGTTGACACCCTCGTCCATGAAGACCAGTTGCCGGCCATCTTCAGCAGCATCCGCCAAGGTCAGATACTTCGTGTGCCGTCCACCTCCCCCACGGGCTCACCGGACGCGGCCGCCGACCGCCAGACCCTGGCGGAGGCAGGTACGCGCTCGACCGTGGTGGCTCCGTTGATCGAGGGCAGCGTGGTGCTCGGAGCGCTGTCCATCGGCACGGTCTTCGAGGAGCGTTACTGGCCCGAGGAGCTGGTGCCTCGGCTCCGGCTCCTCGCCGACGTGTTCGGCAATGCTCTCGCGCGGCAGCGGGCTGACGAGGCTGCCCATGAAAGCGCCAGGGACATCCAGAACCTGGCCGGCCGGCTGCTCACCGCCGAAGAGGACGAGCGTCGGCGCCTCGGGCGAGAGCTGCACGATGGCCTGAATCAGGAACTGGCGGCCCTGTCGATCGCCCTCGCCGCCCTTGAGCGTACCCTCCCACCCGACGCGACCGCCGAGCGCCGGCAGGAGATCGCCCGCCTGCAGGAGCGCACCATGGAGCTCGCAGAGGCGATGCGTCACCTCTCGCACGAGCTCCATCCGGGCATCCTGCAGTACGCGGGCCTGAGCGCTGCCCTGCGAGGCCACTGCCGCGAGTTCGACCACGGCCACGACATCGCCGTGGCCTACCGGCCGAGTGAGAGCCTGGGCGAGGTGCCCCCCGATGTCGCCCTCTGCCTCTACCGTGTGGCACAGGAAGCGCTCAAGAATGCCGCCATGCACGCGAAGGCGGGCCATGCGTCGGTGACCCTGACACGCGAGGGCACGGATCTCGTGCTCACCATCTCTGACGACGGCAGAGGCTTCGATCTAGCGGAGGCGCGGGGCCGCGGCCTCGGCCTCATCAGCCTCGAAGAACGCGTCCGCCTCGTGAGAGGACGTCTCGCCATCGACACCGCTCCGCAGCGCGGCACGACGATGCGGGTCACGGTGCCGGTCGCGTAGCCGGATGCCCGCACCCGGACGCCGCCCCACCGTGCTCCTGGCCGACGATCACGCCATCGTCGTGGAAGGCCTGGTGAGCCTGCTCCAGCGCGAGTTCTCGCTCATGGGAAGCGTACCCGACGGCCACCACCTCATCGACGCGGCACGCCAGCTCCGACCCGACGTCATCGTGACCGACATGGCCATGCCCGGGCTGAGCGGGCTCGAGGCGCTGCGCCGTCTCAGGCTCGACGGCAATTCCGCCAAGGTGATCTTCCTCACCATGCACGCCGATGCCCAGCTCGCCGCGGAAGCCCTGCGCGCGGGCGCCTCTGGCTTCGTGGTGAAGCATGCCGCAGGGAAGGAGCTCATCGATGCCATTCACGCGGCGTGGCGGGGCGGCACGTACGTGACCCCGTCCCTCAGCCCAGAGGTGCTCAAGTCCCTGGCCGATGACCGCCCCCCCGGCGCCGAGGTGTTGACATCCAGACAGCGCGAGGTGGCTTCCCTGATCGCCGCGGGACGGACCATGAAGGAGGTGGCGGCCACCCTCGGGCTGTCGCCCCGGACCGTGGAAAGCCACAAGTACCAGATCATGGACACCCTGGGACTCAAGACCAATGCCGAGCTGATCCGCTACGCCCTCGAGCATGGCCTGACCGGACCTCCCCCGCCCTAGCCGAGCCCTTCCCGCCCCTCCGTAGTTTTCCGGAGTTCCTCCGTGGTTCTCCGAATTGTGGCCGGGCGCGCGCCGCCGCTAAGGTCGCCGCATGCAGCGGCCGCGGATCGTGCTGGCCGAGGACCACGCGGAGGTCGCCGAGCAGCTCCGAGCTCTGCTCGCGCCAGAGTTCAACGTGGTCGCCATCGTCGCCAACGGGCAGGCACTGCTCCGAGCGGCCGAGGCCGCCCATCCGGACGTGGTCGTCACCGACATCGTCATGCCCGAGCTCGACGGCATCGCGGCGACGGTCGCCCTCCTCGCCAAGCAGCCGGAAGTGCGCGTGATCCTCGTCACCGTTCACGACGAGCCCGAGCTCGTGGAGCGTGGCCAGGCCGCGGGCGCCCTGGGCTTTGTCGCCAAGCACCGCGCCGGCCACGAGCTGGTCCCCGCGGTGAAGGCCGCCCTGCGGGGCGAACGATACGTGTCGCAGCGCGCGCGCAGCGGAGGGAGCTGAGCGCGTGTCCGGAATTCTACGGAGCGGCTCAGTGATTCTCCGAATTGTCCCGGGCGCCGGCGGCCTCCTACCTTCGTCGCGAACTCGGAGCATGACTGACAAGCGGGCGAAGCGGCCCCGCGAACGTGACGTTGAAGCGTGACGTTGAAGAAGGTGAAGTGAGCGTCCTCTCAATCGACCACCAGGAAGGAGACAAGGCATGAGACACGTTCGAAAAGCCGTCGCCGCGCTGGTCGCGCTGGCCGCGGGCGTGGCCCTGGCCGCCGGCCCGGCCGCCGCCCAAGCCAAGCCCAACATCCTCTTCATCATGGGCGACGACATCGGCTGGATGCAGCCGAGCATCTACCATCGCGGCCTGATGGTCGGGGAAACGCCAAACATCGATCGCATCGGGAACGAGGGCGCGATCTTCATGGACTACTACGCCGAGGCGAGCTGCACCTCCGGGCGTAACGCCTTCTTCACTGGCATGACGCCGCTGCGCACGGGCATGATCCCGCCGCAGCTTCCCGGCAGCCCGTCCTACCTGCGGCCGGGCACGCCGGCGCTGGCCAAGTTCCTGTTGGATCTCAGCTACAACACCGGCGAGTTCGGCAAGAACCACCTGGGCGACCATACCGCTGCGCTGCCGACCGCGCACGGGTTCCAGGAGTACTGGGGCTATCTCTATCATCTCGATGCGATGCAGCAGGTGAGCTTCCCCGACATCAACAGCAGCCCGACGGTTCAGTCCGTCGCCCCACCATGCCGGAATACGCCGATCCCCGGTGTCCCCGACGTCCCGGAGCCATGGACCCAAAGACGTCGACCTGCATGACGCCGCCGCGCCCGGTCCTCTGGTGCACATCTCCCGACGGGACGGCGGCGAGGCAGAATTGCAAGGACGAGGGTCCGCTGACGCTGGAGCGTTCCAAGACGGTGGACGAGGAGATCTCGGCCAAGGTCATCGACTTCCTCGACCGCAACGACCCGAAGAAGACCAACAAGCCCTTCTTCGTCTGGTACAACCCGGCCCGCATGCACGTCACGACCGTGCTGTCGGACAAGTACTACGCCATGGTGGGTGAAAAGGGCGGGAAGGACTGGGGCGTCAACGAAGCCGGCATGAAGCAGATGGACGACAACATCGGCTACGTCCTGAAGAAGCTCGAGGACATGGGCCAGCTCGACAACACCATCGTCGTCTTCACCACGGACAATGGCGCCGAGGCGATCTCCTTCCCCGACGGCGGCGTCACGCCCTTCAAGGGCCAGAAGGGCGAGGCCTGGGAAGGCGGCTTCCGCGCGCCGTGCGTCGTCCGCTGGCCGGGAGACATCAAGCCGGGTACGGTCAAGAACAAGATGTTCGCCTCGCTCGACTGGGTGCCGACGTTGGTCGACATCGCGGGCGGTGCCAAGGGCGACGACCTGAGAGCGCAGATCGAGAAAGGCGGGTATCCCGGCATCGTCAAGACCCATCTCGACGGCTTCAACCAGCGCGCGTACCTCGAAGGGACGAGCGACAAGTCGGCGCGTGACGTCTTCTTCTTCTACTCGGGCGCGACGCCGTCCGCGGTGCGCTACAAGAACTGGAAGATGTACTACACGATGGCCCAGGGCGGGGCGGAGGGCTGGATCCAGCCGCTCATCCCGTACCACTTCACCCTGGTCCAGAACATCAAGCGCGATCCGTTCGAGCAGGCGGTCGGCCCGAACCAGAAGACGGCGTTGTCCCTGGGCGGCTCCCTGGCCGGCCCGGTGACCGGCTACATCTACGACTGGAACATGCTCCCTATCGGCCAGCTGCTCTGGGAGAAGGAGCTGCTGTCGTACAAGACCTACCCGCCGCTGCAAGCGCCGGAGACCTACAATCTTGACGGGATTCTGAGGGCGATTCAATCCAGAGGCGCGAAGGGAGACTAGGCGGCGGCGCGTAGACGGCGATGTGACGAAGCGGGCGCCCCTTGCGGGGCGCCCGCCGATCCCGACGTGGGTCAGCAATCAATGACCGGCACCGCGTCCCGTCGTGCCGAAGGGAGATGACATCGATGTATCGAGTGGTTCGATTGACCATGATGCCCCTCGGCGTCCTGTGCGCCGCCCTGTTTCTGGGCATCGATACTCACGCGCAAACCGATCCGCTTCCGTCTTGGAACGATGGGGCGGCGAAGAAGGCCATCGTCGAGTTCGTGCAAGCCACCACCGACAAGGCCAGCCCGAAGTTCGTCGCGCCAGAAGCGCGGATCGCCACCTTCGACCAGGACGGCACCCTGTGGGTCGAGCACCCGATGTACTCGCAGGTAATCTACTGCCTGGATCGGGTGCCCGCGGTGGTCAAGGCGAAGCCCGAGCTCGCGCAGGTCGAGCCTTTCAAGACCGTGCTCTCCGGCAACCGCGAGGCGATCGCCAGGCTCCCCATTCGGGACCTGGAGAAGATCCTCGTGGCGACGTTGACCGGCATGTCGGTGGAGGACTTCAAGACGGAAGCGAAGAAGTGGCTCGACGCCGCAAAGGACCCGCGCTGGAAGCGGCCCTACACCGAGCTGACCTACCTGCCCATGCAGGAAGTGCTGAAGTACCTCCGCGCCAACGGCTACAAGACCTACATCGTCACGGGTGGCGGCCAGGATTTCGTGCGCGTATACGCCGAGGAAGTCTATGGCATCCCACCCGAGCAGGTGATGGGCACGGCCGGCGCGACGAAGTACGGCTACGGCAAGGACGGCAAGCCCTTCCTGACCAAGGAGCCCAAGCTCCTGCTCAACGACAACAATGCCGGCAAGGCCGAGGGCATCTATCTGATGATCGGACGCCGGCCCTATGCCGCCTTCGGCAATTCCACGGGCGACCGGCAGATGCTCGAGTACACGGGGGCGGGCGACGGCGCGCGGCTCATGATGCTCGTCCTGCATGACGATGCCGCGCGGGAGTATCCCTACGGCCCTGCTCAGGGCCTGCCCCCTACTAGGGTCGGCGCGTTCCCCCAGACGCTCTGGGACGAGGCGAAGAGGAAGGGCTGGACGGTCATCAGCATGAAGAACGACTGGAAGCACATTTTCTCATTCGAACCATAAAGGAGATCGAGATGAAGAGCCAGACGAGTCGAAGCGCGTGGGTCGGTGGTGTGATGGCGGTGCTCGTGGTGATAGGCGCGATGGCTGGCTGCACGACCACCCAGCAGGTGGCGGTCCAGCGGGTGGGCGTTGCGGGATTCCTGGGGGATACCTCGAACATGACTCCGGGCGACAAGGAGCAGGCCTCGCTGCGCTATATCAACCCGGCTGCGCAGTGGACCCAGTACAAGAAGGTGCTCCTCGAACCGGTCACGTTCTGGGCCGACGAGAACAAGACGAGTCTCTCTGCCGCGGACCAGCAGATGCTCTGCAACTTCCTCCACGAGCAGCTGTATGACCAGCTCAGGACGAAGTACGAGATGGTGACCGAGCCCGGACCGGGGGTGATGCGGCTTCAGGTGGCGATCGTGGACGCGGAGTCTGCGACCCCGGTGCTCCGCACCATCTCGATGGCCATACCCCAGGCGCGGCTGCTGAGCACGCTCAAGTACCTCGCGACCGGCACCTACCCCTTCGTCGGCGGGGCGGAGGGCGAGGCGAAGATGACCGATTCCGTGACCGGCCAGGTGCTCGGGGAGTGGATCGACAAGCGGATCGGGGGCGGAAACATCAAGACGGCGGCCCAGTGGCAGTGGGGCGACGCTGAGAACGTCATGAAGGAGTGGGCGCCCCTGGCCGCCACGAGACTCTCGTCCTGGACGTCCGGCGCGGTCAAGCCGAGCTGAGCGTGCCGGGACGCGCACCGAAGCCTGCGGAAGGGCACATGCTGGCAACGACGCTCGGCAGGATGACGGCGCTCGCGCTCGCCCTGGTCACGGTCCTCACCGTGTTCCCGGGCAGCGCGGCGCACGCCCAACCCAGGAAGCCAAACATCCTGGTCATCTGGGGCGACGACATCGGCTGGTACAACGTGAGCGCCTACAACATGGGCGTCATGGGTTACAGGACGCCCAACATCGATCGCATCGCGAGGGAAGGCGCGCTCTTCACCGACTGGTACGGCCAGCAGAGCTGCACGGCCGGCCGCGCCGCCTTCATCACCGGGCAGTCGCCAATTCGTACCGGCCTGACCAAGGTCGGACTACCCGGCGCCGATGTCGGGCTGCGTCCCCAGGATCCCACCATCGCCGAGCTGCTGAAGCCGCTGGGCTACGCCACTGGCCAGTTCGGCAAGAACCACCTGGGCGACCGCGACGAGTTCCTGCCGTCGGCCCATGGCTTCGACGAGTTCTTCGGCAATCTCTATCACCTCAATGCGGAGGAAGAGCCGGAGAGCGTCGACTACCCGAAAGACCCGGAGTTCAAGAAAAAGTTCGGCCCACGCGGAGTGATCCATTCGGTGGCGGGCGGGAAGATCGAGGACACGGGTCCCCTAACCAAGAAGCGGATGGAGACCGTCGACGAGGAGATCACCGCGCGGGCCCTCGTCTTCATGGAGCAGCAGCACAAGGCGGGCAAGCCGTTCTTCCTGTGGTGGAACTCCACCCGCATGCACATCTGGACCCACCTCAAGCCCGCGTCCCAGGGCGTCACCGGCATCGGCCTCTATCCCGATGGCATGGCCGAGCACGACGGCATGGT
>JBKOVG010000145.1:0-10960 GCA_046723845.1 Candidatus Methylomirabilota bacterium
GCCACGACGCCGAGCTGCCAGTCGGCCAGCGCGCCGGCGCGGCCGATCTCGGGCAGCAGCGGGCTGAAGGCGCCCATCGAGAAGCAACTGCAAAGGCTAATGAAGCAGAGGAGCGCGGTGCTGCTCAAGACGAGAACGGCCCGCTCATCCAGCGCCTCCTCGTCGGCAGGCAGCGCGCACATCGGGGTCGCGAGCCGGTGCTCAGCGAGCGGGCGGCGCGGGATCCTTCGGATGCATCTCGTGCCAGCGCGTCGCCTCCTGGTAGGCGTGGCCGACGCGCAAGATCATCGCCTCGTCGAACGGGCGCCCGACCAGCTGCAGGCCGGCGGGAAGCCCGCCCGCGAAGCCGCATGGGACGCTGAGGGCCGGCAGCCCGGTGAGGTTCCAGGGGTAGGTGAAGCGCCAGCAGGCGTGGAGCACGTGCTCGGTCTGGCCGCTGATCGGGACGTGGCTCTCCGACACCTCCCAGGCGCGGAGCGGCAGGCTCGGCGTCGCGAGCACGTCGACGTCGGCGAACGCCGACCGCACCTCGTCCATCAGCACGCGGCGCAATCGCTGCGCCTTGAGGAAGTCGGTGGCGAACACGAACTTCCCGGCATCCATCAGGAAGCGGACCTCTGGCGTGTAGCGCGCCCGCCGCTCGGGCTGCTTCAAGTAGCGATCGTGCCAGGCGGTGACCGACGCCATCTCGGTCACCAGGATCGCGCCGAGCGCGCCGGCCATGTGCGGGATCGCGACCTCCTCGATTCGTGCTCCCGCGCGCTCGAGCTCCGAGAGAGCCTGCCGAACGAGTGGCTCGATCCCGTCCTCGATCCGCTCCCAGAAGTGCTCGCGGGGCACGCCGATCCGGAGGCCGCGGACTCCCCGAGCCAGATTGCCCAGGTAGTCGCCGACGGAGACGGCGGCCGACGCGGGGTCGCGGGCGTCGTGACCGGCGATGGCGGAGAGCACGATGGCGGAGTCCTCCACGCGCCGAGTCAGCGGCCCGGCGTGATCGAGCGACCAGCTGTGAGGAACGACGCCGGCGCGGGGGACGCGGCCATACGTCGCCTTGAGCCCGACCACTCCGGACAATCCCGCGGGGATCCGGATCGACCCGCCGGTGTCCGACCCCATGGCCATGTAGCACAGGCCGGCGGCCACGGCAGCGCCGGACCCGCCCGAGGACAGCCCCGGATTGCGCCGCACATCCCAGGGATTTCGCACCGGCGGAAAGTCGACCCCCCACGCCGCCTCGCTCATGGTCGTCTTGCCGAGCAGGATCGCCCCGGCGTCGCGGAGCCGCACCCACGCGGACGCGTCCTGCCGGGGCATGCGATCGGCGAACACCCGCGACCCATTGCGCGTGGGCACGCCGACGGTGTCGTAGTTGTCCTTGATGGCGATGGGCACGCCGTGCAGGGGGCCGCGATATCTGCCGGCGCGGATCTCGCGCTGCGCCGCTTCAGCGGCCTGGAGCGCGCGGCTGGGGTCGGTCGACACGAACGCCTGGATGACCGGGTTGACGCACTCGATCCGGTCCAGGCAGGCGCGGGTGAGCTCGACCGGCGACACGCCGCCGCGCTCGATCTCGCGGGCCACGTCCGCCAGCGATCGCCACGGCCAGTCCGAAGGCGACGGCATCGCGGGCCTCCTACAGCCAGGGCTCGACGCGAAACGCGAGGATCGGCTCGACGTCGTCGGGCAGCTCGAGGTCCCTGAGCTTCTGGACGTCCTCCATCATCCCGTCCAGGATCATGGCAACCTGCTCAAGATCGGCGGCGGGCAACGGGTGGCCGGCGAGATTGGCGATCGGCTCGAGTGGCGGGAGCGACATGGTCGATTCCTCCTCAGTACCAGCCGCGCGTGGCCTTGGCGCCCAGCATCTCGCCGTAGACGTCGACGCGCCGGTCACGCAGGACCTGGTTGTACTCGTTCCAGTTGCGCTTGCGCCGCGCGTCGGCGAGGTTCACGTCGGCGTAAATGATCTCCTCCTTGTCCGGGCTGGCGGGGCCCCCGATCGGCCAGCCCGTGTAGCTCACGATGAGGCTCTGGCCGAGGAACGGCTGGCCGCGCTCGACGCCGATGCGATCGGCGGCGGCCACGAACACCGAGTTGGAGTGCGCGGCGGCCATGCACAAGACGTTGGCCATGGCCTCGCGGTCGTCGGGCTGGTCGGGCATCGGCACCCAGTTGGTGGGGATGCACACGATGTCCGCCCCCTGGAGCGCGCAGAGGCGGTAGCTCTCGGGGAACCACCCGTCGTAGCAGATAAACGTCCCGATTCGGCCGACTGGCGTCCGCCACACCGGGAAGCCGAGATTGCCCGGCTCGAAGAACAGCGCCTCCTCGTTCCAGAGGTGTACCTTGCGAAACGTGCCGATGTGCCCGGACGGGCCGATCACCACGGCGGCGTTGTACAGCTGCTCGCCACCGTGCTCGTTGATTCCCCCCACCAGGTACAGGTCGTGCGCGCGGGCGAGCTCCGCCCAGGCGCGGCACGTCGGGCCGTCGGGGACTTCCTCGGCCAGCGCGAATGCCTCCGCGCGTGAACGGAACATGTAGCCGGAGTTGCACAGCTCGGGCAGGACCACGAGGCGCGCGCCGGCCACGGCGGCCTCTTCGAGCAGCTCGAGGCTTCGCCGCACGTTCCTGTCGCGTTCGCCGAGCACGGGCTCCATCTGGATGCACGCGATTTTGACGAGCGCCTCTTCGCGGGCGGCGCAGGCAGGTTCGGCGGATGGGGCGGTCATGTGCAAGCCTCCCTTCGAATCCTGGGTTCACGGGATGTCCGTCGACACGACATGTTATACTCCCGGCCGACAAAACGAGAGTCGACCACATTGGCCTCGCCGACCCGATCACCGGTGTTCGCCGTCGGACCGGTCGTCGCTGTCGGGCGCGGCCGGCCCCGACTTGCGAGGCGTTTCTGCCGACCACGGCGCGAGTCGCTCGCGTCGTTGGGTCGATCCGTGATCCTCCCGTGATCTGGTGGAGCTTCGCCGGCCTCGGAATCGCGCTTCTGGCGAGCCCGGTCGTCCTCGGAGAATATCCGCAGCAGATCCTCTCCCAGGCGTTCTTCTTCGCCATCGCCGCGATCACCGTGGATCTCTTGTGGGGTTACACGGGCATCCTGACCTTCGGCCAGTCGGCCTTCTTCGGCATCGGTGTCTACACCGTCGCGCTGGCGCTGGCGTACTACGTCGAAGGCACCGCCGCGACGGTGGGGGCGATCGCGGTGTCGATGCTTGCGGCGGCCCTGGTGGGTGCGGCCGTCGGCTGGCTGTCGTTCTCGGACCGCGCGTCACCCATCTACGTGGCCATCGTCACGCTGGCGCTCCCCGTGGTGTTCACGCAGATCATCCTGAGCGGTGGCGCCTACACCGGCTCGAGCAGCGGTCTCCCGATCCCGGTTCCCGCTTTCTCGCTCACGCAGTGGTATTGGATCGCGGGCGGGCTCCTGCTCCTGGTAGCGGCGGGCTCCCACGTGCTGGTCACAAGCGACGCGGGACGGCTCCTCGTGGCGATTCGTGAGAACGAGGAGCGCTGCCGTTACCTGGGTCTCGAGACGGCGCGGCTGAAGATCCGCCTTCTGGCCGTGTGCGGCGCCGTCGCCGCGCTCGCCGGGGCCATCTACGTGCTATTCGCCAGCGTGGCCGCCCACTCCTATGGCGACTTCGTCTTTGGCACGGAGCTCGTGGTGTGGACGGCGCTGGGCGGCCGAGGCACGCTGCTCGGGCCGATCCTCGGCACCGTTGGTGTGAACTACATCTCGGCGCTGCTCGGCGGGAACCTCCCGTTTGTCTGGCTCCTCTTCGTGGGCTTCGCGTTCGTGATCATCGTCGTGTACCTGCCCCAGGGATTGGTGCCAGCGATCGCCCACGGCGTCGCGCGGCTGGGTCAGGTTGCCCGACGCGGCGGCGCGCCGACGTCCACTCCCCCGGCGCTCCTGGCCGGCGCCGGGAGGTCCGGATGGCGGCCGGACGCCGTGAATGGCGCGGCGACCGCCGCCTCCGAGCGCCCCGTGCTCTCCTTGCGCGGCGTGGGCAAGCGCTACGGCAGCCTCCGAGTGCTCGACGGCGTGAGTCTCGAGGCCCGCCGCGGCGAGGTCATCGGGATCGTCGGCCCCAATGGCGCGGGCAAGACGACGCTCCTCCGCTGCATCGCCGACGGCCGCGAGCGCTCGAGCGGCGAGGTCCTCATCGACGGCCATCCGATCGGCGGGCTTCCACCGCACGCGTGCGTGCGGCTCGGGGTGAGCCGGAAGTTCCAGGCGCCCAACGTCTTCGACGCCCTGAGCGTGATCGATTGCCTGCGGGTGGCGCGGTCGTACCGCGTGCCAGCGTCGCCCTGGCGGCGGACCCAGGCGCTGGCCCTCCCGGCAGCCGCGCTCCACGCGGTGGAAGTGTCCGGGCTCCTGGCGCTCCTCGACAAGCCTGCCGGGCATCTGTCGCACGGCGCCAAGCAAGCGCTCGAGCTCGCTATGGTATTGGCCCTCGAGCCCACCGTGCTGCTCCTCGACGAGCCCACCGCCGGGCTTACGCGCGAGGAGCGGGCAGCCATCGGCTCCGTGGTGAGAGAGCTCGCCCAGAGCCACCGTCTCTGCATCCTCCTGATAGAGCACGATCTGGACTTCGTCCGGGAGATCAGCACGCGCTTGATCGTGTTGCACCTTGGGCGGGTGCTCGCCGACGGGGCCCTGGCCGAGGTCGCCGACTCCGAGCTCGTCCGCACCATCTACGTCGGGGACCGGGCCAAAGCATGATACCTACGGCCGAGCTCCCTCGGGCCCTCGCGGTGCGGCAGCTTGAGGGCGGCTACGGTGAGTCGCCCGTGCTCCACGGCATCTCGCTCGAGGTGCGGCCCGCAGAGATCTTCGCGATCGTCGGCAAGAACGGCATGGGCAAGACCACGCTGCTCAAGACGATGATGGGCCTCCTGCCGCCGCGCCACGGCCAGGTGGAGGTGCTGGGCCACGACGTCACTGGATGGGCGCCGTACCGGATCACGCGGATGGGCGTCAGCTACGTCCCGCAGGACAAGTCGATCTTCCAGGACCTGTCGGTCGAGGAGAATTTGCGGCTGGCGATGCGGCCGCTGTCCTCGTACGGCGCGCGGCTGGAGGCGGTGGCGCGCTGGTTTCCGTTCCTTCGGGAGCGCCAGGGCCAGCGCGCGGGGACGCTGTCGGGCGGAGAGCAGAAGATGCTCCTGATCGCGCGCGCGCTCCTGACCCGGCCGCGCGTGGTCCTGGTGGATGAGATCACCGAGGGGCTCCAGCCGGCGGTGATCACGCGGCTCCAGGGCATTTTGGCCGAGCAGTGCCGGGCAGAGGGCACCGCCATCGTGCTCGTCGAGCAGAACATTGGCTTCGCCCTGGCCATCGCGGACCGGTACGCCGTTCTGAAGGTGGGAGCGGTGGTGGAGACGGGAAGGGTGGCGGACGAAGGGGCGCGGGAGTGCATCGAGCGGCACCTTGTGATCTAGGGCGGAGGGTCCGGAGGGTGTCGCCGTCAGGAGAGGGACACGCCTCTCCAGGGGGAGGAACGAGAATGGGCACAGTGCGGAGAGCTCGCGGAGTGCGGTCGCTGGCGGTCCTGCTCGCGGTGCTCGGGGCGGCACTCTCGTCGGCGGGGACAGTGGACTCCGCCGACAAGAAGGCGATCGTCATTGCCGTGCCGGTCGGCCTGAGCGGCGTCAACAGCGTCGTCGCGCCCGCCGTCGTGCAGTCGGGCGAACTAGCGGCCGAGGAGATCAACGCGAAGGGCGGCGTGCTCGGCCGGAAGCTCGAGGTGATCCCGCTCGACGACGAGAGTGGACCGAGCGGGGCGGTCAAGGCCTTCAACACCGCCATCCGCCAGCACAAGGCCGACGCCATCATCACGATGGAGACCAGCGCGGCCCGGAACGCGGGCGCGCCTATCGCCGACCGGGCCAAGACGCTCTACATCTACACCTCGTTCTACGAGGGCAGGGCTTGCGGCAAGTACCTCTACGTCAACGCGTGGGTGCCCGAGCAGGTGGTGCCGCCACTCATCAAGTTCATGGCCGACGAGAAGAAGGTCAAGAAATGGTTCGCCGTAGGCAGCGACTACGCCTTCGGCCGGGGGATGATCGACGCCGCCAAGAAGACCATCAAGAGCGGGGGCGGAACCCTCGTCGGCGAGGAGTACCAGCCGCTCCAGCAGTCGGACTGGACGGCCATCATCAGCAAGATCCGGGCGGCGAACCCCGACGGGATCATCTACTCAACGTCGGGCGGGGGGCCCAACATCGACTTCATGAAGCAGTTCAAGGCGGCGGGCCTCACGATTCCCGTGGGCAGCCTCTCGATCGACGAACTGACCGCCGAGGCCGGCGGCAACGCCGCCGAGGGCGTCTACTACACCGGTGACTACTTCACCGGCCTCGACAACGCGGAGAACAAGGCGTTCCTCGAGGCCATGAAGAAGAAGTTCGGGGCGAACCTGAAGACGCCGAACTCGCTGTCCGAGCCGCAGTACGACGGCATCTACGCCTACGCGATGGCCGTCGAGAAGGCCGCCTCCACCGACGTCGACAAGGTGGCCCAGGTCCTGCCCAGCATCGTGTTCAAGGGTCCCCGCGGGGCGGTCCAGATGAACAAGCAGCATCACGCGCCGTTGCCCGTGTACCTGGCGCAGGTGCAGGCCGACGGGAAGACGAAGGTGCTCAAGAGCTTCGGACTCATCGACCCGGGCAACCAGTGCCCGAACCTCAAATAGCCGGAGGTGCTTGGCGCTAGGGCGGCGGGGCGGGGCCGATCGCGCGATGTACACCACCCAGCTCCTCGACGTGATCACCACGGCGGGGGTGCTGTACATCGTCGCGGTCGGCTTGCTGCTCGTCTATGGCGTTCTGCGGATCATCAACCTCGCCCATGGCGCCTTCCTGGCCCTGGGCGCCTATGCCGCGGTGGTTACGACCTGGTGGGGCTGGACGCCGTGGGCGGCGCCGCCCCTCGCGTTCGCGGTCGGGGCCGGACTCGCCGCCCTGGTGGAGTGGCGCGTGCTGCGCGCGCTCTACAGCCGCCCCCTCGACACGATCCTCGCCACGTGGGGGCTCAACATCATCGTGGTGCAGGGCATCACGGTGTACTTCGGGCGGGAGATCCAGTTCGCCACGAGTCCGATCGAGCGCGCGGTGCACGTCGGCGGCGCCACCTATTCCGAGTACCGGCTGGTCCTCCTGCTGCTCGCCGCGCTGCTCGGCGTGCTCGTGTGGCTCGTCGTCCAGCGCACCTCGATCGGCGTGGTGGCCCGCGCCGTCATCATGAACGAGGAGCTGGCCCAGGCGCTGGGCATCAACACCCGCCTCGTCCGCTTCTTCACCTTTTGCCTCGGCGCCGGGCTTGCCGCTCTCGCCGGCGCGCTCCTCACGCCCCTTGTCAGCGTCCACCCGAACCTCGGGGTGCCGTGGCTGATCAACGCCTTCATGCTGGTGCTGGTGGCTGGCGTCTCCTTCGGCGGCCTCGCCCTCGTCTCCGTCATCCTCGGAGGCGCCCAGGTGCTCGTTAGCTCCTATGGAAACCCGGTTCTCGGCAGTCTCACCATTGTGATCCTCGCGGTGATCATCCTGCGGTTCCGGACGATCACGATCTAGGGAACCCTCTCCCTGGAAGGGCTTTGACTAAGAAGTCCAGCTCGCCGTCTCGACTCCTCCAGCAGACAAGGGAGCTCAGTCGAATACCGAGCGGACCACGCCGATCGGGCCGAAGTGATGTGGCGCGAAGGATCAGGCGACGCGTGGTGGAATGCGCCATTTCTCTTTTCCACCAGAACTGGGACACGACCGCGCGGCCAGGAGGTGCGGACTATGCTCGTTTCGCAAGCAGTCCGGGATTGGCGCTGGCGTACAGCTCCGAGAGCAACGGCCTGGCCGAAGCTTTTGGGGGGACGTTCTCGGGGACGCTGGGTTGCGCGATGCGGAGTGCGGGGCCCTACGGTAGGGGGGCACGGAGCTGGGATGGGGTGAGCCGCCGCTTGAGACGCGTGCTGAAAATGTTCTGCTATTTTCTGCCCGCGCCCACGAAAAAGAGGTTCGCAAACGCGAAGGATACGCCCTCACCCGTGCAGAAGACCCAGGGCGGCATGTCCCGCCATCCGCGCTTCACCTTCTCCACCATCCGATCGATCTCGAGACGCTGGAGCGTGCGGACGAGCTGCTCGATCATGTCCACCCGTCGCGTCCTCCCGGTCTTGGGCGTCTCAATCCTGCGCAGGCTCCAGGAGCGCTCCACGCGCAGCTCGCTGCGTGCCGTCGCAGCAGTAGTGGTTCTGCTGACAAGCACCTTGCCCGCGCGGGCCGACGTGATCGCACCAAACGCGAACACTGCGGTCGAGGGCAATACCTTAACCCTTGCCCCATTTCAAATTGCGAGCACCTTTCAATGGGTGTTCGCTGCGTCGGAGCTGAGCAGTGTCCCGACTGGCAGTTTGGTCACCGGCATTGGTTTTCGGCTGGACGGCGGTCGCGCCACGGGCCCAGCCGCGGCACTGAACTTCTCCCGATGGGATCTGCAACTTAGCCAATCCCTGAACGCGCCCGGGGCGCTCGACGTCGACTTCGCCGACAACATCGGCCCGGATGTCGTAACGGTGCACTCCGGACCGCTGACCATCCCCACGAATTTCTTCACGGGCGATGCCAGCCCCAACGCCTTCGCGACGATCGTGTTCACAACTCCCTACACCTACACGGGCGGCAATCTTCTCTTGACACTTCGAGAGGTCGGGGGAGTCGCGAACCCCCTCTCCCTGGATGCTGTTTCCCTGCCCTTGGCCGGGACTGACTCCGTGGGCGTCGTCGAGAACGCCGATGCAACCTCTGGGGCTGCTCACCAGGTCAATGTTCCGGTTACCGCGTTCACTTTTACGCCCCCGGCCGCCGTTCCGGCCCCGGCCACGCTGCTGCTCCTCGTCTCTGCTGTCGCGGTTCTCGGCACGGTGCGCGCGTGGAGGCGCCGGTAGCTCCGTAGCCGCCGACGCACGCAGCATCCGAGCGCGCCTGGTCATGGGCGCGCTTGCTGGTTCTACAGCTTCCGCCCGAGCCCGGCCGCGGTCACTCGATGAGGTAGCGTCAGTGGGTGTGTAAACGAAGAGAAGGCGGTGTAGCTATCCCCTCGAACCCGTGAATGAGCCCGGCCACGTTTTTGCCAACTCTCGCGGCACTGTCGAGCGCGCGATGATGAGGGGGAGAGAACGCGACTCAAACACGCACCCATGAAACTGCCCGTTTAGCTCGGGTGAAACGCATCACCCTTGCGGGCCCGGCACAGGTTGCAGTGGAGTGTCGGTAACTGAGCCGATTCGAGGCCGGGCTTGACTGTGGCGCGGTGCAACCTTGCATTAGTATTGGCGGGCGCACCGTGGTCTCCTTCTTGCTGCTCGTCGCGTATGAACCACGATGAGCTGCGCGCTAGGATTCGCCAGCTTATAGCTTCGGGCGACCTTCCCACCGTTTCATCGCTGGCAAGCGGGACTCTTGCTGCCCCTGCGGGGATAAGGGGGATCGTCATTGGACGGTCCCTGCCGTGCTTGATTTGCGGTGAGGCCAACCCAACGGTGGCCCATACCTATGCCAATGGAAAGGTGGTCTGTCTTCACGCTGCCTGCGATGCACTCTGGAGGCAGGAACGTGAAGCGCGATCCTGACGGAGCGGGATGGCCCTTGCGGTTGACTGGCCTCAAGATTATCCTCCGACGCCATGAGTGCCGCCCCTGACGGGCCCGACCCCGGAACGCCCGGCGTCCTTTACGTTGAGTGCCGCAAACATGCAGGCGAACCATCCGAGTACTTGGTGAGCTTCGGCGGCGACAAGGATGGGGTGGGTGCCTTCTACCTCGCCAAGGCCACCGGCTTTGACCCGCTGACTGCGCTCCTCCGAAAACTCGGCGTGCCCGGTTCCGCCATTGAGACTGCTCTGCAAGTGCTTGAGGCCCAACCGCACCACAAGATTCCGAACGTCCTGCTAACCCAGGCTACGCTGCGCGATCTGGGCTTGTAGCAGTCGGGCGATGAGCCTGCCCTTGTGGTTCGATGAACACGGCCGGGGAGTTCCGACGCGCCCGTGTCACGTTCCGACGTGCGACCGTGAATGGCCGCAGCACCGTCACCGCTTCGAGCATCTGGGCATGGCGGGGTGGAAGCCGATGAAGCCGATGCTCGTGATCAGTTGGTGCGGTCACGGGTAGCAGTGCATCCCGTAGCCCGAGAGGGACGACTACTGGTGCTTGTGCCGGTCGTCGATGCGGTCACGACGTAAGAGGGGAGAGCAGCAGCACATGGACAAGGAGAAGATCGAAGGGCTCATCAGTCGCATCAGGGGTAGCGCGGGGGCGCCGCGCTTCGACGGCCGGGGCCGCACCCTCGAGGTCGCGGTGGTGATGCGGCGGCTTCCCGCCGAGCGCATGCTCGATCGGCTCGTGCGTGAAAACGCCGCCCCGCCCGCGCTGCTCGACGGGATCGGGACGACGGTGGCGCAGTTCCATGCGGCCGCCGACACCGGGGGCGAGATCGACGAACTTGGCAGCATCGAGACGATACGGCGGGAACTGGCAGGAGAACTTCGCCCAGACGGACACGATGGGCCGAGAGCTGCTGCCGGACGACACGCGCCGGCGCGTGCGCGAGTACGCGGGGACGTTCCTCGAGCGCGAGGCCGCGCGCTTCGCGGCGTGGGTCGCCGCCGGGCGCAGCCGCGACTGCCACGGGGACCTGCAGGCCCAGCACGTCTGCTGCGTGGAGCCCGTGCAGATCTTCGACTGTATCGAGTTCAACCATCGCTTCCGCTTCGGCGACGTGGCGGGGGAGATCGCCTTCCTTTGCCATGGACCTGGAGCGGCTGGGCCGCCCGGACCTGGCGATCCGCTTCCTGAACGCCTATCTCGAGGAGAACGGCGACTACGAGGCGGTGCCGCTGCTCGACTTCTACCGCTCCTATCGGGCGTGGGTGCGGGCCAAAGGT
>JBKOVG010000370.1:0-5909 GCA_046723845.1 Candidatus Methylomirabilota bacterium
GTTGCGCACTGGGTGACCGGAGACTCGATGCCCACCGGCCGGAATCGCATGACCCTGGTGGCTCTACGCAGAGTGGGAAAGCGGGAAGTGAAGGAGTTGTTTGCTCGTCTGGTCAAGGAGACGGCATCGCGAAAGCGTCGCACTCGCAAGCGCCCCGCGAGGAGACCGCGCAAGAGATTGAAGCGATAGCCGGCGGCTCATGAACGTAACGCATGAGACTCTCGTTCAAGGTCGCCTGCCAACTCATTATGTGCGTCTACCACAAGGAAGCTGCCGCCGTGGGAGTCCAGGTGCAGCTTGTCGACGTGCCGGCCGCCGGCGGCCTCAAGGCCGCACTGAGCAAGGCTGTCAGGCAGCGGGCCCAGGCGCTCCTAGTGGGCGACTGCCCCAGCGGCATCTAACCGCGGCATGTGGCTGAGCTTGCCCTCCAGCACCGGCTGCCGACCATTCTCGCGTACGCGACCTATGTTCGTGCGAGCGCTCTCATGGCATACGGCGCGAGCCAGGCGGACAAATACCTGCGGGCCGCGTCCTTCGTCGGCAAGATCCTCCGCGGCGCCAAGCCCGCCGACCTGTCCGCCGAGCAGCCGACGAAGTTCGAGCTGGTCATCAACCTCAAGACCGCCAAGGCGCTCGGACTGACGATTCCGCCGTCGCTGCTGGGGCGGGCGGACGAAGTCATCCAATAGGCGCCCGCCTTATGTTCGTCGCCCTCACGGCCGCCCGGTTGGGGCCGAACCCCGGAGGGAGCACGATGGTTCGAAGGAAATCCCGGGCATTCCCTCCCAAGCTCGCAGATACGGATGGGCAGATCCAGCAGCTCTGGGACAACGACGTTTCCAAACAGTGTGTCTCCATCCCCTCCATCGACACGACCCCGACTGGGACGATCCCGCAGCAGGTGCGCGAGCGGTGGCTCCGGGAGTTGCGCAGGACAGTCGTCGCGCTGTCTCTACTGGTCGACCGGCTCGTCGCTGGAGCCCCGGAACAATGATCGCCGCCATCCACGCCCGTAAGTGCGGGGAATCACTCCTCGTCCGTCTGGTCGGCGAGCGGGGCGATTCGGAAGATCGACGCCCGCAGGCAGGAAGGTATAGACTCGAGGCCCGCGCGAAGCGGCCCGGCCCGAGACGCCCGACCATCGGGAGGTACGGCCATGGACATCGTCCGCATGGAGCTGAGCGTCGATGTGTATACTCGTCTGCTGGCCCACGTCCGATCGACATCGCGGCTCGCGGAGCGGCTGCGCGCGACGCTGAAAGTCGAGCGCACCTTGCCCGCCCCAGAAACCTACTATTGGTTCATGGGGAGCGAAAGCGACGCCCGGGACTTGGCGGCGGCGCTCGATGCCGTCGCCCCGTACGAGCTCCCACGGCTCATGGAGGCGCTGCAACGTGCGCGCGACCAGTTGAGCACAATCGCGCCAACCTAGATCCGAACGACTCGAGTCCGAGCAACCTTCAGAGCCGAAATATCGCCACTTCCGCGCTGCCGAGGAGGTGGCCGGATGAGCGCTGAGGCCGAAGAACTCCACCGGCGCATCAGCGGGGCCGTGCGCGAGTTGCTGGACGCCTATCGCATTCAGGCGTCGGCGGGGCCGTGACGGACAAGGTGCTCGAGCAACTCCTCTACCGGGGCGGCACACGGCGTCGTGCAGAGTCTTGCGAAGTATCCCCGGCCCGCTGCGGGTGGCGCTACTGCCCAGTGTGGTGCGGATCCTTCTGGCGGCCTTCCTCGAGGAGATGGCGTCCACGGACCAGGCCAACCTGTCGAGACCGCCCGAAGAGACCTCCCCATGACCGCACGCTGGCTGTCGGTAGGGCTCTGCTGTGGCAGCGGGCTCCTTGGGCGGCCCGCGTCCGCGTCTGGCAGCTTATGTCGCGGGGACCGGGCCCAGGGCGCGGCGGACACCGCCGGAGAGTGCTAGTGTTGGCTATCCTCAGACCAGCGAATGAGACTTTGAGGAGACTGAACCTGGAAATAACGTGGAAATGTGGGAATCGACCAGGAGACCCCATGGCCGATACTCGGCTCGGCTCATGAGAACTTGGGACGTGAAGATTGCCCCGACGGAGTCTCTGAGCGCCAGCAGGCGCCCTTATCGACCGCTTGCTCGCGCGCCGTTGATGTAGGTCCAGCAGCAACGGAAGGCCGGCCGGCCGCCGAAGAGGGTGTCCATCGCGTGGCGGATCAGCGCCAGGCGGTCGCGGACGGCGTCCGGAGCGGGCGCCCGGCCGTCGACCTTCACCGAGCCGCCGACCCAGCCGAGCACCGCCTCGTGGTACGCGCTCAGGAACTCGAACCAGTCCTCCACGCTCGCCTCGATTGTGCGGGCGGTGACGTCCTGGATCGCGAAGCCGGCCGCCTCGAGGCACCGCAGGTAGTACTCGAGAGGCCGCACCGGTAGAAAGACGCGGTCGCGATAAGCCAGGTGCGCCTGCATGCGCGCCTGGTCGTCCAGGAGCGGCCGATACGCGGCATAGCGCGAGTCGTTGCGCACGAGCCCCGTCGCTACTTCGTGGATGGCCCACACGGTCTCGTCGAGGATCCACTCGGCCGGCCTGGCCTGCGGGTTCCGGATGTTCCCCGACTGCACGAAGACGCGGCCGCCCGGCCGGAGGACGCGAGTCCATGACGCGAGCGTCTCGGGTAGGTTCAGGTAGAGGTGAATGGCGTTGGTGGACGCGATGGCGTCGACCCCACGGGCGAGCAGCGCCGGCCCGAGGACCTCCTCGAGGAACTCGAGCCGGCGGGCGTCCTTGAGCCAGCGCAGGAGGCGGAAGGCGATGCGGTCGTCGTCGCGGAACTTGTCGAGAGCCACGCGGAGGAACTTGGGCGAGCTGTCGGCGATCAGCATGCCGACCTGCCGGTCGAAGATGCGCAGCTCGAGGCGGTCGAGCAGGATGCCCGTGCCGCCGGAGTAGTCGACCAGGATCTGGCCCGCGTCCAGATGGCGGGCGATGTCCTCGACCGTGGGATCGAGGTTGCGGTACCAGCCGTGGTTCTCGACCGTGTCATATTTGAGCCCGAAGAGGTCGAGGGGCTCGTGCGCCCAGTCCTCGTCCGGGACGCGCACGAAGGCCTCGGGCCAGCGGAAGCGATCCGCGGCGCCGCGCGGCTGCTGGAGCGGCGCGCTGAGCGCGCGGTGGAGACGCAGCAGCTCGGGAATGGTGGCGGGCGGGCGCCGCCCCCAGCCGCATTCCGTCGAGAGGCCGAATTCGCCGGCCACCTCCTGCGCCGCCGCCGTGCGCCGCGCGGCGCCGTCCACGCCGTCGCTCAGGTGGACGAGCCCGAGATAGAGCTCCGTCTCGGGCCGCAGGCGGAGATCGCGCACCGGCGCGAAGTAGGAGGCGTCGGCCCTCTCGCGGGGGACCGGCAGATGGATCCAGTGGAGCGGCCGGCTCAGGCTCCCGAGGAGCGCGTTGGCGATGTCGACCAGCTTGCGCGCATCGTCCGGCTCCTTGAAGTGCCGGTGCTGGACGTCGCCGTAGCACAAATGGTAGCCGAGCTCGACGTCGGGCGGCACGTGGCGCGAGATCCGCAGCAGGCGTTCGAGAATGCCGCCCTTGACGTCGTCGAACCACGCGGGGAAGACGCCTTCGAGCATGCCGAACTCGAAATTGGTATCCCACTGGACGGCGAGCTGATCGTGGGGCACGTCGCGGAGGATGGTTCCAAGCTCGTCCAACAGCCGCCGCTCGTACAGCGGCTCGAGGAGGGCCTGGTGCTCCGGAACCACGAAGGCGCTGATGGGCGCCAGCGGCGTGGGCAGGCAGACCTGGAAGCGGCAGCCGACCGGGATCACGCCGTCGCGCTTGAGGCGCGCGAAGATTCTGAACGAGGCGATGGCCGCGTCGGCGTACCCGAGGGCTTCAAAGCGGATGTCCTCGGCGCGCGCGCCGTCCGCGACGCGTATCCGCGGGAGCGGACGCCAGCTATTGGGGCCGGGTGGCACGACCTCGACGGAGGCCTGCGAGGTGAAGACCGGCAGCTGCCAGACGATCCAATCCGAGCGTGGGCCCGTCTCGCCGTCCGGAATGCGGCGGACGCGATCCCCGATCTCGCCCGCCACCGTGCGGAACACGGTTTCGGGGCTCGGCAGCGGGACGCTGCCCACGAGGTGAACGCCTCGGCCCAGAAACTGGGGCATCGCGGTTATGGCCCCTCCCGCTCGGATGCCAACGTCAGCAGATCTTAAACCCAAAATGAGCGAAAGAAGCGACGTTTTGGTTGGCGACGCACGTCACCTCCAATCGGCACCATGTTTCCTGATTGGACGGGATGCGCGACATTATCGATCACCACGTCGTTCGTCGTGGAGAGCCATTTTCCCGGTGCCGCTCCCAACATCAAGTCATGCCCCGGCACGGACGTGCTCAGGCTGATATGAACGCCGACAAGACCCGACGGCGCATCGACTTGGCCAAAAAATCGAAGCTGAGCTCGGGGCCCCCTTGCCAGCAGGTCGCTGCGGGCCCTCGAGTTGAACCAGCAACCTGCTCTGTTTGAAGAACTTGTGAAAGTTCCTCAAACACGAGCGCTAAAACACTAACCAAAACAACTTGGTGGTCCCAACGGGATTCGAACCTGTGTTTGAGTCACGCCACGTTTTCGCCAGCAGTTCCGCAGACTTCTCGGCATGACGCTTCGAGAAAAGCCGACGCGACTAAAACACGCAGGGTAGACGCTCCCGTTCATTTCGTGAGTGCCTCGAGCGCTTTTCCCTCGTAAAACCCCACGGCCTGCTGGAGACGCGCGGGGCACACCTGCGCGTAGACCTGCGTGGTGTCGATGCGGGCGTGGCCGAGCAGGCCCCGCACCTGCTCGAGATCCCCGTGCTGCTCGTAGTAGCCGATCAGCCGCCCGTACGCCTTGCAGAGCCGCCACAGATTCTTGCCCGTCATCGGCTGGCGGCAGACAGTCCATTGCCGGGGCCGATCGGAGTTGGCATCCGGTGGCGGTGCGACCGCCCGAGGAGGGCGCATTATGAAGGTGACAAAGGTCGCGTGGCTTGCGGTAGACCTTCCCCGACTGGGTTTACTAAGGGGATACCGAGGGAACGGCAGTGGCGAGCTCAGGCCCGCGCCGTTGCACAATGCACTTTTGGCGGCACCGGTACGGGCCTATTCGCCACGCGCCCTTCCGCGTGCTGTTCGGCGGCGGCCACGAAAGTCGGCTCATGGGCTCGCCGGAGCGGACTCGGCAAGCGCCCGGCGCAGGTCGGCGGCGATGGCCGCGCGGGCGGGGCGCACGTGATCCGGGCCGTAGGCCTCGGCCAGGCCCTGGCAGAGCAGGGGTAGCGCGATGGTCAGGTCGGTGAACACCATGACGTTCCGGCCCTCGGCCGCTTCTTTTCCCCACGAGATGCACTCGGTGTGCACGCCGGCCCCGCCCAGGCCGCCGAAGACGGTGTTGTCGGTGGTGATCTGGATCGCCGCCACGTGGGGGCTGGCCTGCCCGTTCCCGCGCTGGGCGGCCACGCTGGTGGCGGTGATCTGGAGGAAGTCCTTGGGCACCCCGCCGCCCGCGAAGATGGCCGCCGTGCCCGGCCCGGGCGGCATGTAGCGGCTCATGATGTCCAGCGCGATCTCGTAGTCGCGAAAGAAGTCCACGCTCGGGCCCTTGCGGGCCGCCATGCGATACCCCTCGGCGAGCGGGCCATCGGGGGCGGCGGGCACGAAGAGCGGCACGCCGTGGCGGAAGCACGAGGCGGCGAGCGAGCCGGTGAGCCCGCGGGCATCCAGCCAGCGCCCCAGCTCGTGGGTGAAGAGGACGCCGGCGATGGTGGGGCTCGGCCACGTCTTGGCGAGATGCTCGAAGAACTCGCTCGTGAAGTCCTCCATGCGGTCGTACTCGCGGGCGCTGACGACGTGGTCATAGAAGCGATAGAAGCCCCGCTGCCACAGCTC
>JBKOVG010000261.1:0-8825 GCA_046723845.1 Candidatus Methylomirabilota bacterium
GGCACGACCTCGTCGGCAGCGTCAGATGTGTATAAGAGACAGGCGTACGAGCACCTTCGACGCCGACCAGATGACGCAGGTGCTGTGGAACATCGCGCTCAACGGCATCGAGGCGCTCGACGGCCCGGGACGTCTCGGCCTTGACGTCGGCCTCCGAGGATCGTCGGTGGGGATTACCGTCAGCGACACCGGCCGCGGGATGCTCCCCGAGGAGCGCCGCCGCATCTTCGACCCCTTCTACTCGCGTAAGCCCGCGGGCACCGGGCTCGGCTTGACGCTCGCCCGTCGCATCGTGACTGCCCACGGCGGGCGAATCGAGGTGGAATCGACGCCGGGCCGGGGGACGTGCTTCACGATCCTCCTGCCGCTCGCGTGAGCGGGAGCACATGACGACGATCCTCCTCGTCGACGACGAGCCCTCGGCTCGCGAGACCATGGCCCTCCTGCTGAGAAGGCGAGGCCATCGCGTGATCGCGGCCGCCGACGTCGGCGGCGCGACCAAGGCGCTGGCGGAAACCGCCTTCGAGGTCGTGGTAACGGACCTACGCATGCCCGACGGCGACGGCCTCGACGTGCTGCGCGCCGCCAAGGCGCACTGCCCTGACGCCGATGTGATCCTGCTCACGGCGTATGCCGGCTGGGAGTCGGCCAAGGAGGCAATCCGGCTCGGGGCCTTCGACTACTTCGAGAAGGGGCGCGAGCCCGACGAGCTGCTGCATCGCATCGAGCGCGCGGTTGAGGACAAGGCGCTACGGAGAGAGAACGAGAACCTGCGTGCCCAGGTGCGCGAGCGATTCGGTCTCGAGGGCCTGATCGCGAGCTCCGCCGAGATGGTTCAGGTGCTCGACCTCGTGGAACGCGTGGCGCCCACGGACGCGACAGTGCTCATCCGTGGGGAATCGGGGACGGGCAAGGAGATCATCGCCAAGGCCCTTCACCACGCCAGCCAGCGGGCGGCGGGACGCTTCGTAGCTATCAACTGCGGGGCGCTGCCCGAGCCGCTGCTGGAGTCGGAGATCTTCGGACACGTCAAGGGCGCGTTCACCGGCGCGGGGGCGAACAAGAAGGGCCTCTTCGAAGCCGCCCACGGCGGGACGCTGTTCCTCGACGAGATCGGCGAGATGACGCCAGGTCTCCAGGTCAAGCTCCTGCGCGCGCTCCAGAGCGGAGAGGTGCGCCCCGTGGGGTCGACCCAGGTCATCACCGTCGATGCCCGGGTGGTCGCCGCCACCAACCGCGACCTCGAGCCCATGATCCGCCAGGGGAGCTTCCGCGAGGATCTGTTTTACCGGCTCAACGTGATCCCGATCGTGCTGCCGCCGCTGCGGGAGCGGCGCGAGGACATCCCGCTGCTGGCCGAGCACTTCCTGGCACGCTTCGCCCAGCGACAGGGCCGGGTCCTCCGCTTGAGTGCCGGCGCCACGGAGCGGCTCCTCCGGTACGCCTGGCCCGGCAACGTGCGCGAGCTCGAGAATGCGATGGAGCGGCTCGCCATCCTGGCCCGCGACGAGACGATCGAGCCAGGCGACCTGCCTGCCCATGTCGGTGCCGGCCTGGCTCTCGGGGCGGCGCCCGGCCTCGCCGCCGAGCAGACGCTCGCCGAAGCGGAGCGCGCGCACATCACCCAGATCCTGGAGCGCTACGGCTGGAATCACTCACGAGCGGCGGAGGCGCTCGGCATCGGGCGCACCACGCTCTGGCGGAAACTCAAGGACTACGGGATCGAGAGATAATATGGCGACCATTCTCCTCGTCGACGACGAACCGTCTGCGCGCCTCACGCTCGGTCTGCTGCTCAAGCGCCGCGGCCACGTGGTCCAGGAAGCCGATGGAGTCGTCGCGGCCACGGAGGCCCTCGGCGGCGCCGCGTTCGACCTGGTCATCACCGACCTGTGGATGCCCGACGGGCAGGGGCTCGAGGTGCTCCGGGCGGCGCGCGAGCGGTGCCCGGACGCCAACGTGATCCTGCTGACCGCCCATCCCGGCTGGGAGTCGGCGAAGGAGGCGATGCAGCTCGGCGCGTTCGACTACTTCGAGAAAGGTCAGGAGCCCGACGGCCTGTTCCAACGGATCGACAAGGCGCTGGAGGAGCAAGCCTCGCGGCGGCATCTGCCGGCGCTCCGGTCGGAATCGAGTCTCGTCGTGCCGCGCCCGGCCGCGGATGGTGAGCGCCGCTACCTCACCGTCCTCTTCGCCGACATGCGCGAGTCCATGGAGCTGCTGGCCCGGCAAGACCTTGAAGAGGCGCGGCAGGTTCTGGATAGCGTGATCGAGTGCATGATGGACGCCGTGCACGGAGCCGGTGGCACCGTGAATCAGGTGATGGGCGACGGCATCATGGCTCTCTTCGGCGCGCCCATCGCCCAGCGGGACCACGCCGTCCGCGCCTGTTGTGCCGCTCTCCGTATGCAGGAATCCGTCGCCGCCTACGCGGCCGCCCTGCGCCGCCGGCGAGACGTCCGTGTGCAGATCCGGGTGGGCATCAACTCGGGCGACGTGATCGTGCGTACGGTCGGCAGCGATCTGCGTTGGGACTACACGGCGGTCGGCATGCCCACGCACATCGCCGCCCGCATGGAGCAGGTCGCCACGCCCGGCGCCATCCTCGTCACCAGGGAAACGCTGGAGCTGGTCGAGGGCGAGATCCGGGCTCGGCCCCTCGGCCGGGTCGAGATCAAGGGCGTCCCCGAGGGGCTCGAGGCCTACGAGATCCTCGGCCTCCGCCCGAAGCCCGAAATGTCGAGACAGCAGGGCATCGCACCGGCCCTCGTGCCGAAGCTATCCATGTGAGGACGACGCGCCGACCGGCCGGCGTGATTCCCGCGAACGGGCTTAGCTCTCCGGCAAGCCCGCCTTCCTGAGGCCGTCCAGGAAGCGTTCCTGATCCGCCGTGCGTCGGAACGGACGAACGAGGCGCTGGTCGCGCACCGTCAGTCCCGGCATCTGACGCACGCACTCCCCCAACGCGGCGCGCGCCTCGTCGAGGCGCCCGGCGTGAGCGCACGCCGCGGCGAAGATCGCGTGCGCGTCGACGAACGCCGCGTTCCACTCTGTGGCCAGCCGGGCGCTCTCCGCGGCCTCCGCGAACCGTTCGGCGGCGAGGTGCGACCATCCCTCGACGACGCGCCAGATCACGGTGAGCAGATCGCGCGGGCTCAAGCGCATCGCGTCGGCGGCACTCTCGAGGGCGCGGTCGGGCTCGCCGCCGAACGCGTGCACGACACCGACGTAGCCGTGAGCAAAGCTCGAGTTCGGATTGAGCTCGATGGCACGCCGTAGCCGTCGCAGCGCCTCATCGTGCCGGCCCGAGAAGAGCTCATGGATCGCGAGGGCCGTGTACGCCGTGGAGTCCTGGCTGTCGGAGGCCACGGCGCGTTGGGCGACCTCGCTCATCCGCGCGATCGCGGCGGGCGGCGACTCTACCCAGCCGAAGAGCGCGGAGAAGTGCAGGGCGAACGCGAGGTCGCCGAGCGCAATCGCGTTGTTCGGCTCGTGCACGAGCAGCTCCTCGAGCAGGCGGACGGCATGGGCGAGGTCGTCGCGCGTGAACCGGCGGATGTGCCAGTGCGCCTGCATGATGCGATCCCACGTGTCGAGCTCGGACGCCGTCTTCCCGGTCGACCGTTGGATCTCCGCCATCACGATGCCGGGCGCGATCGACCCGATGATGCTCCGGGTGACCTCGTCCTGGACGGCGAAGAGGTCGGTGAGATCGCGATCGTACCGCTCCGCCCACACGTGATGGCCGTTGGTCGCGTCGATCAGCTGCGCGGTGACCCGGATGCGGTTGCCCGATCGGCGCACGCTGCCCTCGAGCACGTACCGCACGCCGAGCTCCTTGGCCACTTTCCGCACGTCGATCGCCTGACCGCGATACGTGAACGACGAGTTGCGCGCGATCACGAAGATCGACCGGAACCGTGAGAGCTCGGTGATGATGTCCTCGGCGATCCCGTCGGCAAAGTATTCCTGCTCGGGATCGCCACTCATGTTGGCGAACGGCAACACGGCGAGCGACGGACGCTCACGACGCGCGATTGATGGCTTGCCCGTGTCGCCGGCAGCCAAGGGCTTCGCGTTGATCGCGAACGCCCGGACCGGCGCCATGTTCTTGACCTCGCGCTCGCCCTGATCGACGAAGGCCACGGCCAGCCGGTTGCCGACGGCACCATGCACCGCAACGGAAACGGTGACGCCGCCCGGCTCGGCGAGCCCTTGCAGGCGTGCCGCGATGTTCACACCGTCGCCGTACACGGTGCCGTCAGACTTTTCGATGACGTCGCCGAGATGTATCCCGATGCGATAGCGCATCCGCCGGTCCTCGGGCACGGAGCTCGCCGCTTCCTCGAGCCGGCGCTGCACGGCAACCGCGGCCGAGACCGCGCCGATCGCCGAATCGAACACCGCGAGCACCGAATCGCCCGCCATGTCGATCACGCGCCCTTGCGAGGCCTCAATCTCGGTGCGGAATACGCGTCGCCCGGCATCCAGCGCGGCGATGGTTCCCCGCTCGTCCGCTGACATCAGACGCGAGAAGCCGGCGACGTCGGCGGCGAGAATCGCGGCGAGGCGCTGCCTGTCAGTGGTCTCGACCACTACGTCGCCTCGACGACGGCCGAGACCGCCCCGTGCTCGGGTGAGGAGAGCTCCGCGGGCTCCTTGCCGAGATCCGTTGCACGGATCGCCTCGTGTGGAATGCGGTTCACGCCGGTCTCTTTGGCATAAGCAACATGAACTCCCTTATCGGTTGCGCGCGGCGAGCGACGCGGGCGCCTACGGCGCTTCTCAGGCCCAGGGACGTCCCTCGCAGCCTCGGTCTCTCCAGTGCGGTTCCGCGCTGCGGCAGGCGGATTGTCGGGCACCAGCCGGGGGGCCGTCAAGCGCCTCGCCCCTGCGCCACTTGTCGGCTGAATTCGTGGCTCTCTGCCTCTAGGCCAGCGCACCTGCCGGGTTTCCAGATTGAGATTTCAGGAGGGGTCTCGGCCCGGAACCGGGGCATTGCATGCGAGGGACCTCCCTGGGGCACCCTCGGCCGGTTCGCTGTGTCGGAAGAGCGTGCCGAGACTAATCCCCGACGATCTTAGGAGGTCAAGGACACGCGGGCTGCCGCCGGGGATGCCCCTCGGCGGCTGGCCATTGCCACCGTAGGATTTGGGCGTTGCCGTTAGGGTGGCGTGTAGCGCCGAGGAGGCGCTACGCGTGGGGGAAGAGGACGGTCCGGCCTACAGGTGTGTTGCCGGCACTTGTCGAACGGGACGTGGACCTCTGTCGCGCTAACTCGCTACTGCCATGGTGCGTGCTGTGGTGAGCGCGATGGCCTCGTGCGCCGTGTCCATGGCCTTTCCCGCGCGCATGCCCGGGCGGCACGTAGGGATCGCGCCGGGACCGTGACGATCACGGCCCCGACGACGACCCTCTCGCGCTCCGTGTGGGTTACCGCTCTGCGCTCAGGCTTGGATCTCGCCGATGTCCTGGATTCGGCGGCCGATCTGTCCCCGAAGCACCATCTCCAGCTCGCTCAGGCCCGGGGGCCCGTCACATCGGAGTGCCCCGTGGTGTTCCCGGCCCTCATGAACTGCGACGACCGCCAGCCAGTCACCGAATTCTCGGTCGCGTATCCGCTGGACCGACTTGAGCACGCCCAAGTGGCCCTGGGTGAACACGCTACCGGCCGACGTCCAGACCTGCGGGGGCCACGCCGGTACCACAGCCTGACCGCGCCGCCTCGTCAAATCTCCGATTCGCATCATGCTCTCCAGTGCTCGCGGATTGAGAATCGATACTGTCAATTCCAGGCTACTCCGTCCATGGGGGATCGAGTCAAGAAATGCGTCTGCAGGCCAGGTATCCGCGCAAATTCTGGAGCCATCGTTGATTCATGGGCTCCCTCGTCAGTAACCACTCGACGATCTTGACAGTGGGACGAAAGCTCATATCCTCCCAGCTACTGCCCCGCTTGACACGGACCGACCGCCTAATGTATTGAATCCGATACAATGCTGACCGGGGTAGCGTATCATCCCTCCGTGCCGCGTCACCTGCAGATCCAGCGGGTGCTCCGCGCGCGGATCGAATCGGGCGAGTGGGAAGGCGATCGCCCGATCCCCACCGAGATGGAGCTGCTCGACGAGTTCGGGGTCAGCCGGACGACGATCCGGGGAGCGCTGGGGGTGCTCGCGCGTGAGGGGCTCATCGTTCGCCATCGCGGACGAGGGAGCTTCGTGCGCTCCCGCATGCGGCGCGCTCGCCCGCAGACCGTCACGAACCTGATCATGGGCTACCAGGCCGAAATCCGGGTCGTCAGGATGGAGACGGTCCCCGCCCCGGCCCACATCGTGACGCCGCTCGCCGTCGAGCGCGGCACGCCGATGACGCGCCTCCTGCGGCTCGAAATGGTCGACGGGGCGCCGCTCGGGGTCGTCGTGAACTACATGCGGCCGAGCCTCGGTGCGTGCATCCGGCCCAGCGATCTGACGCGCATCTCGCTGCTGGAGTTCCTGCGCGATCGTCTGCGCATACGCCTGGGCACGATCCGCCAGTCGCTCGAGGCACGCTTGCCGGACATGGAGACGGCCAAGCTGCTGAGAACCGACCTGACCCAGCCAGTCCTCGCCCTGCGGCTCGTCGTAAGCGATGCGACGGGAACGCCGGTGGAGGTGTCCGACACGTTCTATCGCGCCGATCGCTACCGGTACGAGCTGGAAACGCGGCTACCGCCGTCGAGGCGGCGACCAAGGCTGAGGGATGGCCGCCCGCGTCGCGGCCCCCGAGCCGTTCTGCAGGCGTAGCCCGGGCGCGGCCGGACTGCGCGAGAGGAGCTCCCGATGACCAAGAATACGGATCGCTTCGGCAACACGTTCGCGCCGAACCTGTCGTACGCGCGAGGCAAGATCCTCGCCGCCACCTCTGACGACTTTACCAAGCTGCAGCGCGCGTGGCGGATCATCCGGGAGCGGGGCCCGGAGTCGATCTACATCTTCACCGGCCTCGACCACTCGCTGCCGATGGAGCCCGAGGACCTGCGCTGGGCCGACGACGAGCTTGGCCCGGCGCTGCACTGGGACCGGCTGAAGGCGCTCACCCTCGAGCATCTCGGTGGCCGGGCGCCGGACCACGACATCGCGGTGTTCAACCGGCTCACCGGCGCCACCCTCGCCACGCACCTGACGCTCGTCAAGCCGGGTGATGCGATCATCGGCGTCTCGGCCAGCCACAGCCATCCCTCGGTCCTGCGCGCCGCCGCGCACGTCGGCGCGCGCTTCACGGACACGGCGGGCCTGGAGGAGTTCAAGCGCGCGCTCGATCGCGAGGCGAAGGTCGCGCTGGTCGACCTCACGCGCCTGGCCGTGACCTACGAGCTCCTGCCCGTGGACACCATCCTCTCGATCGTCCGCCTGGCGCACGACAAGGGCGCCCTGGTCTACGTGGATGATGCCGGTGGCGCGCGCGTCGGACCGGCAAGCTTCGATCAGCCGAGGACGCTCGAGCTCGGCGTCGACGTCGGCGCCACGGGCCTCGACAAGTACGGCACCCTGGGTCCCCGGTTCGGCCTCCTCGCCGGCCGCGCGGACCTCGTGGCGGCCATCCGCGCCCGGGCGTTCGAGTGCGGCCTGGAGACCCGGCCGATGCTCTACCAGTCCGTGGTGCGGACGCTGGAGAAGTACAGCCCCAAGCGCGTGCAGGAGCTGATCGATACGACGAAGGCCGTGGCCACGGCGCTGCGACCGATCTTCGGCGACCGCCTGCACGAGACGCCCACCACGGCGCAGCTGCTCGCCGACGACGTGCTCGCCATCGCCATGGAGCGCGGGGGCGTGAAGCAGCCGCCCATCGTGCCGTTCGAGGCCTCGGCCGCGTTCTGCATGCTCCTGCTGCAGGACCACAACATGCTGACTGTGCATTTCGTCGGCATGCCGCCCGGCGGCGCGGACATCCTCTTCAAGTTCATCCCACCCGAGACGCTGGAGCGCTTCGGCGGACCGGAGAAGTTCGCGGCCGCGGTGGACGCCGCCCTCACGAGGCTCGGCGAGATGCTGAGGGACCCGGCGTCGATCCGGATGCTCCTGCTCGGAGAGCCGTGAGCGTGTGAATCATGACGGTCGACGTGGGCGTTGACACACAAGGCCGACGGCGGCTGCGTTTCCTGAGCGCAGCCCAAAGGAGGTCCTCATGAACATGTGGTCGGTTCGCCAGGTCCTTCCCGCGGTGGTCGTCGCGCTGCTGCTGGCCGCCAGCCACCCGGCGGGCGCGCAGGAGAAGTCCCGCATGGACGTGGTGCTCGAGCGGGGCAAGCTCATCGTGGTGACGCTGACCACGGTGCCGCCGTTCGCCTTCACCGACGAGAAGGGCCAGCTCGTCGGGTTCGACATCGACATCGCCCGGCTGATCGCCACCGCCCTCTTCAAGGATCCGAACAAGGTCGAGTTCGTCAGCGTGACGGCCGAAGGCCGCTGGCCGGCCATCGAGAGCGGGCGTGCGGACATGGGGGTGGGCGGCACCACGACCTACCCGGACCGCGCGATCCGCGTGGCCTTCACGCGGCCGTTCATCGACTCGGGCATCTCCGTACTGGTCGGCAAGAAGAGCGGCATCAAGTCGATCAAGGACCTCGACCAGGACAAGTACACCATCGCCAACCTCAATAATCCGCAGATGGCCGATCGGGCCAAGCGCTTCTTCCCGAAGACGAAGGTGCTGACCTTCGACACCCCGGCCGCGCAGTTTCTCGCGGTGAAGAGCGGCCGTGCCAACGCCCTGCAGATCGACACGCCGTCGGCGGAATACTGGGCAGCCCACAACACGGACGAGATGGAGGTGCTCCCCGG
>JBKOVG010000323.1:0-5819 GCA_046723845.1 Candidatus Methylomirabilota bacterium
CGAGATTCCATAATCCGTCTCGTGGGCTCGGAGATGTGTATAAGAGACAGGATTGAGGTAGCTGTACAGGAGATCCACGCAGAGATTCCCGGTGAGATAGAGGGCGCTGAGCACGAGCACGCCGGCCTGCACGATGGGGTAGTCGCGCGTGGTGATCGACTCGAGGATCAGTCGCCCCAGGCCCGGCCAGGCGAACACCGTCTCGGTGACCACGGCCCCACCCAGGAACTGCACGAAGAGCATGACGGCGAAGGTGACGACGGGCAGGAGGGCATTGCGCAGGCCGTGCTTCCACAGCACGACCTGCTCGTGGAGTCCCTTCAATCGGGCGAACTTGATGTAGTCCGCGCCCAGCACCTCCAGCATGCTGGACCGCGTCAGGCGAAGGATCGCGGCCGAGGTGAAGTAACCGAGCGTGAAGGCGGGGAGGATCAGGTGCGCAAGGCCGCCGCGACCGCCGGCGGGCAGCACCCCCAGCGTCACAGCGAAGAAGAGGATCAGCATGAGCCCGAGCCAGAATGTGGGCATGGACTGTCCGAGCACGGCGAAGACCCGCGCCGCCCCGTCCGCGAGCCCGCCCCGGCGCACCGCGGAGTACATGCCGAGCGGGACCCCGATGAGCACGGACAGGAACATGGCCACGAACCCCAGCTCGACCGTCGCGGGCAGGCGCTCCCAGATGTGCTCGGCGACCGGCCTCCGGGTGAGGATGGAGCTCCCGAAGTCGCCCCGCGCGATGCTCGTCACGTAGATGCCGTACTGAACAGGAAGGGGTCGGTCCAGGCCCAGATGGTGCGTCAGGATTTCCTGATCGCGCTCAGTGGCGTTGACATCCAACAGCAGATGGATGGGATTGCCCGACAGCCGGGTCAAGACAAAGACGATGCTGATCACCACCAGCATGCTCAGCAGCGTCTGCAGAGCCCGGCTGATCAAGTACCGCGCCATCGCGTTACCTCGCCCGGGTGACGTACTCCCAGTTGTGGAAGCCCATGTGCCCGGGGATCAGCGGCCATTCACCCACCTTCGGCCCGACCCCCGCGATGGCGTGGGCGGACCCGATGGCCACGCCAGGCACGTAATCCGAGAGCCACGGGCCCATCTCGTCCCGCATGATCCGCACCCGCTCCGCCTGGCTCGGCTGGACGGCGAGGCGGTCGATGAACTCGTCGAGCTTGGGATGCTCGATGAACAGGTTCAAGGCGGCCCGGGTGTAGCCACCGCGGAAGAGGACCTCCCAGGGTTCAGGAGCCACAAGCGGGGCGGCGTAGGCTAGGGTCACCCCGGAGTACGCGCGGGCCCGGAAGTCCGCCGCGAACACCGCGCGGTCCACCGGCCGCCGCTTCACCCTGATGCCGACCTTCTCCCAGTACGTCGCCACCGCCTCGCCGACGTCGGGCAGGTAGCCGCGGCCCGGCCAGGCGGTGAGGTTCATGGTGACCTCGAAGCCATTGGGATAGCCAGCCTCGGCGAGCAGCGCCTTGGCGCGGGCCGGATCGTAGGGAAGGGGCTTCTTCAGGGTGTCCGTGGTCCACGGGTCGCTCGGGTACGTCAGCCAGGAGCCCACCACCGATCCGAGCCCCCCCAGCACCCGCTGCATGACGGCGTGCTTGTCCACGGCCAGGTTGAGGGCCAGCCGTACCTTGCGCGCGCGCTCCGCGTCGGGCTGCGCCCAAGGCACCTTGGGGTCGTAGGTGGCCTTGGTGGGCCACTGGCCCCCCAGAATGACGTAGACCCAGGACACGTTGGGCATGACAACCGTCCGCACCCTCACCTTCTTCAGCTCGTCCACGTACTCGCCGCCGATCTCGATAACGTCGACGCTGCCGGCGCGCAGCATGGCCATGCGCGTGGCAGGCTCGGGCACTTTCAGGAAGACGAGGCGCTTCCAGTGGGGCGTGGCCCTCCAGTGGTTCTCCACCGCCTCGTAGACGATGCGGTCGCCGCGGACGTGCTCCACGAACCTCCAGGGACCGGTGCCCACCGGCTGCCGCTCGGCGCCCTGCTCGCCGGCGCTCTCGATGTGGCGCTTGGACTGGATGAAGGCGGACGACGCAAACAGCCCCTGGTTCACCTTGTTGCCGAACACGACGGACGGCTTCTCGAAGCGCACGGTGAGGGTGTAGGGATCCTCGACCTCCACGTTCTTGATCAGCCGGAACTCGGGGGCGAGCGAGTTGGCCGAGCCTTCCCTGGCCACCGAGGAGAAGGTGAACCTCACGTCTTCCGCGGTGAGCTCGCCCTTGCCTCCGTGGAACTGGATACCCTTGCGCAGGTGGAACTTCCAGGTGCGCCCGCCATCCAGGACCTGCCAGCGCTCGGCCAGCATGGGGGCGAGCTCGCCCGTCCGGAGGTCACGGGTCAAGAGATTCTCGTACATGGGTTTGAGGACAACGTCCTCGGCCCCGACGTAGAGCTGCGGCAACCACCGCTCGTTGCCGAAGGTGGCCACCGCCACCGTCAGGGTTCCCTCGGGTGGGGCGGCGTGTCCGGGCGTCGTCACCGCTATCCAGGCCAGGGCCGTCAGCATCGATGCGATGAGGAGGAGTCGGGGTCTCATACGCCCTCCTTGACCGTGGGCAGGCCCGCTCGGCAGCGACGATAGCAGCGCGCGGCATTGTCCCACAGAAGCTTTCGTCTCGTCGTCTCGGGCAGGGTCGTCCAGCCCAGGACTACGTCCACCGACTTGGGGAACCAGCTTTCCGAGTGGGATAGTCCGTGGCGAACATCAGGGTGTCCTCGCCCAGCGCCTCGATGGCGTGGCGCAGCGACTGTTCGCCCTCGTGGAGCTGGACGCTTGCCGATCTCGTATCGCGACATGCCGCCCTTGCCGGGCACGCGCCGGACGAGGGGACCGAGCGCCAACAGGGCGCTCCGATCGGCGGCCGAGAGGTACGCCTCGATCGGCTCGACGGGCTCGATGATGTGCGTGTCGGCGTCGAAGATCCGATAACCAGCGCGTGCCACGAATGCCTCCTCAGGAAGCTCGGCGGCTCGGCTCACGGAGAGTCCACGGCCGTCGGGATGACGTCAGGAGCAGGCCATGGCGCCCGGGATCAAGCACTCACTGTGCAATGGTGCGTTCCTCGTCCCTCGGTTACCACACTCGAAACCCAGGCGCGTTGAATGACCCACCAGCGACCAGTCGCGCAAGGGTAGGTCCATAGGCGATGATGACCATGATCACGGCTACGACCATCCAGGGCCGGAGGCGATCCAGGACACCGGGGCCTTCTTCGGCCGGCGACATCGGCTGGGCGAACTCCGGCACGGCGGGCGCAGGCTGCCGCGACACCGTGACCGTCAGCAGGAGGTTCAGCAGGTAGAGGACTCCACTGATGAAGAGCAGCGTACCGCCTACACCCACCCACGGCAGCAGGGCCTTCCACTCCGGCTGAAAGTACGGGGCCTGGCTGATCATCGTCCGACGCGGCATTCCCCTGAGACCTAGCTCGTGCAACGCGACGGAGAAGATGAGCATGCCGATGAACCAGAGCCAGGACTGGCCGAGCGCCATGCGTCGGCTCCAGAGCGCACGCCCAGCCAGGTGCGGAACCAGCCAGTAGCTGATGCCCATGTAGGTAAGCGTGACGGCCGCTCCCACGGTCGTGTGGAAATGGCCCACGATATAGCTGGTATTGTGGACGACCAGGTTGACATTGTAGGAAGCGTTGATGAGCCCGCCGATGCCGCCGGCGCAGAACATCAGCATCCCGAGGACCTGCGCTGCCACGGATGGATCGCCCCACGGGAGCCTGCCGAACCATGCCACCAAGCCGGTGCCGCCGCGGGCGCGCGCGCCGCTCTCGAGCGAAGCCACCACGTTGAAGAAGGTCAGGAGACTCGGGAAGAACACCGCGAACGTGAGGAAGGCCTGAAAGAGCTTCCACCCTTCGTGGATGCCGGGATCGGTGACCTGATGGTGCAGACCGAGGGGCGCGGAGAGGAGCAGGAAGAGGAGGAAGGCCGCGCGCGCCATCGGATCGCTGAACAGCCGGCCGCCCGCCTGCCGGGGGACCAGCATGTACCAGGACACATAGGCCGGAAGAAGCCAGAAGTAGACGATCGGGTGGCCTGTCAACCAGAAGAGAGTCCGGGCCAGCAGGGGATCCGTCCCCTGCACCAGCCCCAGCGACCATGGAATCAGCATGAAGAGCATCTCGGCGGCCAGGCCGATCGAGGCCAGCGTCCACATGGCCATCGTCACCAATGCCATGAATGACGGCAGCGGCGTCCGTGCACCGGGATGTTGCGTGCGCCACACCCGGTGGGTCAGCGCGAGGCGCAGCGTCACGAGCCAGGTGCCGGCCACCACAAGTGTGAGGCCGATATAGAAGGCCCAGTGTGCCTTGAGGGGTGCATAGAAGGTGAACATCACCGTCGCGGCGTTGCCGACGAGCGGGATGGCCGCCAGGATGAGACCGGCCAGCATCACCCAGAACGTGAGCCAGCCGAGCCCAGGCCTCACCAGGGGGAGCGGGTAACCCCGGGCGGCGATGAACGGCAGGAAGCCACAGATGAAGAACGTGGTCCAGACGAGCACGTTGAGCACGCCGTGCACGCTCACGCTGTGGTAGTAGGACTGCAGGAAATACGGGCTCGCCGGGAACTCAACGCCGGCGTGCTCGAGACCCTGGAGCAAACCCGTCAGGATGCCGCCCAGCAACGCGACGTGCGCCACCAGCAGATGGGCAGCCGTGAGGCGCTTCTCGGGATCACTTGCTCGCGCTTCCGCCTCACTGAGGGTCGCGGTCGTCATGGCCTCGAATCTCTCTGCGCAAGTCTACTCACGACCGGGGCTCGACGATCACCTTGCCGCCCATGGTGTGGTGGGCGATCCCGCAGTACTCATGGCACGCCATGAAATACTCGCCCACCCGGTCGAAGTGGGCCGTCACGCGCGAGATCTGGCCGGGGATCAGCATGACGTTGATGTTGACGCCGGGGATGAAGAGGCCGTGGATCACGTCCCGGCTCGTGGCGACGAAGGTGACCCTGGAGCCCACCGGCACGTGGATCTCGTTAGGGGTAAAGGACCAGATCTGGCCGACCATCCGGACCTCGTACCGGAGCGGCCCCGTTTGCACCACGCCGAGCTGGTCGAAGGGCGCGGTCTCGAGCACCTTGGTCGGATCTACACGGCCACCGATGCTCGGCACGTGGATGCCGGCTCCAAAGGCCGTCACCAGGAGCGCGGCCAGCATCCCGACGGGAATCGCGATGCTCGGAAGGATCCAGGCCAACTCCCACAGATAGACGGTGGCGCCTCGGTTCATACGTTAGTACCTGAGCCAGAGTCGCATATAGGTGTTGATCCAGAAGAATACGACGACCACCAGAAAGACCAGGATGAACACCAGCGCTCCCTTTGGAGGTTCGTTTCCCTTTGGGGGCTCGTTTCCCTCCATAACTCCCTCCATTGCGCTGGCCAGCTAGTGACACGCCCTGGGAGCGGAGCGAGCGGACCCTACACGCGCTCCCGACCGCCACGCGACCGGGAATATCACAACCAGTAGTGCGCGGCAAGCTCCGGTAGCCGACCCGCTCGAAGCGCCGGCCAGCAGGTCCTGTCTTATCGCGAGAGAGATGCCGACCGCGGCGACGGCGCACGCGATGCAGCCGGTGACCCGCCTCGTTAGTTCACACGGCTGATCGGCGGGGCGCCCTCGAGCACCTGGGTCACGTTCAGGAGGGCGAGCTCCATCATCCGCTCGAGGGCCTCGTTGGTGCTGCCGCCGATGTGGGGGGTCAGGACGACGTTCGGCGCCTCGCGCAGCTTGGCGTCGATGTGCGGCTCGTCCGCGAACACGTCGAGGGCG
>JBKOVG010000097.1:0-3841 GCA_046723845.1 Candidatus Methylomirabilota bacterium
GAGCCTAGGCGCTCCAGGCTAGGCCGCAATCCCTCGCTCCAGGCTCGCCAGGCCCGGAAGGGCCCGCGAAAGCGCCCCGGATCGGACTCTCTGATCTCCAAAGCGCCGCTGGAAACGGGTATCTCGCGCTACTTCAGTTGAGCGAGGGGTGTAATAGCTGGGCCCTGGCTCCGTCGTCCGTGCATTACACCGACGGCTGAGTGGGGTGACGGCCGCGCGGGCGGACTGGCCGGGCGCGCGCGAGACGCGCGAGCATCCCCTCGAGGCCGACCAGCAGCGCTTCGTGTAGCAGGCGGCGGCTACGGCGGCGTCACGGCCACCGGAGTGCCCTACCCGGCAGCGTGGGCGCTAGGCGTCAGGCGGAAGAGCTCCACCGCATCCTCGAATCCGTGAAGCCGCTGGGCCTCGAGCGGCGCGAACGCGAAAGCATCGTCACGGGTGCACCGGGCGCGCACCGCGTCCGACGCGACCACGGTCTCCGGCGCCGCCACGGCGACGATACGCGCCGCCTGGTGCACGGCGGGACCGAAGAAGTCGCCGCGCAGCGCGGCGACGCGTCCCGCCGCGAGGCCGACACGCACCGAGAGACCACCGGCGGCGCCGGCGAACGCGGCCACCAGATCGAGCGCGAGCCGGCACGCGGCCTCGGGCACGTCGGCGACGAACATCACCCCGTCGCCGAGATGCTTGGCGAGGGTCGCGCCGGCACCCACGATACGCTCGGTCGTGATCTCCTCGAAGCGCGTGATGGCATGATCGAGGTCGGCGAGGTCGAGGCGCTGGACGAGGGCGGTCGACCCCGTCAGGTCGGCGAAGCCCACCACCACGTCGAGCACGTTGCTCGCCGACGGCGAGAGCGCGTGCGCCGTGTAGCGGGCAGCCACGTGCATGACGTGATGCCGGTGGACCGCCTCCATCGCCCGTAGCGCCGCCGGCATGTACACCTCGATGACGTCCCGGTACTGGACGAGGATGCTGGCGCCCGCCACCTGGCGCTCGCGTAGCGGGGCCTCGAGCCGCGCGCGCATGAGCGCGATCTCCGCCTCCGCGACGCGGGACAGAGCCATGCCCATCGTGCGGGCCAGGTGAAACGCGGGCTCGGGCCCCACGATCGCGGCGACGCTGCGCACCAGGTCGAGCGCGTCGATGTCACCGTCCGTCCAGCAGAGCTCGTCGCCGGCAGGCCCCGGAAAACCCCAAGCGCGCCAGATGCGCTGCACCATGGCGAGCGGGAGGCCGGTGCGGGCGGCGGCATCCGCCGTGCTGCGGCGCGGCCCCGGCCGCACCAGCCGCTCGAACAGGCGGAGCGCGAGAGGCCCGAGGCGCGGGACGGCCGTGATCTCGTCGACGGTGAGCCCGCCCGCCACGAGCTCCTCGAGCAGCGCGCGCTGGCGCTCGGCATCCACGGCGCTCGGGTCGTAGAGGCCGGCCGTTCGCAGCCGCTCGAGGTCCTTGATCGTCACCATGCTCGTGCCTCCTCGTGGAGATGTCGCCGCTCCGTGCGCCCGAAGATCATGCCTGGGCGGCGTCGCGTCAAGCGACGATCCCCGTGCATGTTGTGTGAGAGGCCGACAACCTCTCGCTCTCGATCGAGCCGCGATCTCGGCACCGCTGCGACGAGCTCGCGCCGCCGGCTCGGTTGACGCGCCGGTCGCCGCCGAATAAGATCACGGTCAGTCAAAAGGGGGGTGGCCACGTCATTCAATGAAAGCGCGAATCCCATTCATCGCCGCTCTTCTCTACGTCGCCCTCGCCGGGCCCCTCCCCGTCGACGCGCAGCAGACGTCCGAGATCCCGCGGATCGGGTACCTTTCCGGAGCGACCCCCGCGGTGGCGGCGATCTGATGTCCTATGGACCCAGCACCCCCGAGAGCCTCCGACGAGCGGCAACCTACGTGGACAAAATCCTCAAGGGCGCGAGGTCCGCCGATCTTCCCGTAGAGCAGCCGACCACGTTCAAGTTGCTGATCGATCTCAAGACCGCCAAGGCCCTCGGCCTCGCGATATCCCCGTCCCTCATCCACCGCGCCGACGAGGTCATCCAGTAGATGGCCCGCGCCCTCGGCACCTGATCTCACGGAGGTGTGACATGGCACGCAACGGCTTCCGGATCATGGACAGCGACCTGCACATGATGGAGCCCGACGATCTCTGGGCGCGCTACATGGAGGGGCCACACCGCGCGAACCTCCCGCGGTTCTTCGGCGGGCAGCAGCAGAAACTCCCCGGCGGCGCCCAGGACCAGGGCCACACCGACAGCATCATGGGGATGGAGGTGGCCGGGCTGGCGATTCCCGCGCACGGCAAGGCCGCCGGCGCGACCGCGTCCAGCCGTGAGCTACGAAGGAGGAGCCGCGCACGGCACCCGCACTTCCAAATCGCCCGCGCCCGCGGCTTCGATCCGGACTCCACGCTGACCGCGATGGACATCGAGGGCGTCGACGTCGCCGTCATGTACGGCACGCGCGGCCGCCAGATCCTGACGCACGACGATCTCGCGCCGGACTACGCCGCGGCCCTGGCGCGCGCCTACAACAACTGGGCGTACGACTACTGCCGCAAGCACCCGGAGCGGCTGAAGTTCGCCGCCCAGGTGGCGATGCACGGCATCCTGGCGGCGATCGAGGAGGCGCGCCGCTGCGTCCGGGAGCTGGGCGCCGTCGCCGTCATCGGCACGCCGAACCCGGTCAACGGCCAGCATCTGCACGACGAGGCGTGCGATCCGCTGTGGAGCGCGCTGGAGGAGCTGGGCGTGCCCGTCGGGTTCCATCCAACGGGCAACACCTCGCTCAGGGACGACGCCGGGCGGCGGTACGTCGGGCACGCGAACTTCCACCCGATCGCCCACGCCATCCGCAACCCGGTCGAGCTGATGGGCGCCATCGCCAGCATGACGACCGGCGGCATCCTGGAGCGGCACCCGCGGCTGCGCTGCGCGTTCCTGGAGGGCACCGCCGGATGGCTGCACTGGTGGCTGTGGCGGCTCGACGACCAGTGGGAGAAGTTCGGGCCGGGCTGCGAGCACCAGCTGACGATACCGCCGAGCGAGTACTTCAAGCGCCAGTGCGTGATCGCGCTCGACGTGGACGAGGAGCCGGCGGTCGACGTCGTCGAGAAGATGGGGGCCGACTACTTCGTGGTCTCCACCGACTATCCGCACTCCGACGGCGCGTTCCCCGAGGCGATGGAGCAGTTCTTCCGGCTGCCGTTCCGGGACGAGGTGCGCCGAAAGATCCTCTGGGACAACTGCGCGCGCCTCTACCACCTCGCGGCAAAGTGACGGTCAACGGCCGCGGTCCCACACCCATCCCAGCGTCCGGAGGAGATCGTGACCAAGATCCTCACGCCCCCGCAGCAGACCCCCGTGATGAAGATCGCCCGCGAACTCCTTCCTCCCGGGATGGAGCTGATCGTCGCCGATCCCAGCAAGCCCGAGTTCTACGACGCGGCCGCCGACGCCGAGTACTACCTCGGCTCGCCGCGCACCGGCATCGGCAACGAGTTCTTCCGCGCCGCCCCCAAGCTCAAGCTCGTGCAGTTGACCAGCGCGGGCTACGACCGGGTTGACATCGAGGCCGCGCGCAAGGCGAAGGTGCCGGTGGCCAACAACGGGGGCGCCAACGCGGTCGCCGTGGCGGAGCACGCCGTCATGCTGATGCTGGCCGTGCTCAAGAAGCTCGTCTACCACCACAACAACGTCGTCGCCGGCACCTGGCGCGCCAGCGACTTCGCCTCCATCCGGACCTACGAGTTCGAGGGCAAGCGGCTCGGGATCATCGGCCTGGGCAACATCGGCAAGAAGGTCGCGCGCCGCGTGCGTGGCTTCGACATGGACGTGCGC
>JBKOVG010000146.1:0-7316 GCA_046723845.1 Candidatus Methylomirabilota bacterium
GTTGGAGAGTCCATGTCCTCGATCTACAGGCCATGGGGGATGAGTTTCCCGAGGGCCAAGAACACGCCCAGCGCCTGGGCCTCGCCACGGTCCTCGCGGTTCCTTTGATGCGGGCCGGCGTCGGGATCGGCTCGATCAGCCTACGCCGTACGGAGGCGCAGCTCTTCACCCCCCGACAAGCCGCGCTCCTCGAGACCTTCGCGAGCCAGGCCGTGATCGCCATCGAGAACGTGCGCCTGTTCACGGAGCTCCAGGCGCGCAACCGCGATCTCACGGCAACCGGTGAGATCCTGCGGGTGATTGCGAGTTCCCCGACAGACCTCCAGCCCGTCTTCGACACGATCGCTGAGAACGCCTGTCGCCTTCTTCGCGGCTGGGGCGCGCTCGTTGTACGGTTCGATGGTCAGCTGCTCCACATGGCCGCTTTCAGCGGCGGTGGCGGAAGGTCGGCGGAAGAAAGGCTGCGCGAGCGATTCCCGCGGCCCGCCAATCGGGAGACGTTCAGTGGAGCCGTGATTCTCGATGGCGACGTCCGCCAGATTGCCGACATCGAGACGGATGAGAAGTGGTCGTACCTACGGCCCCATGCCAAGAGCCAAGGCTGGCGCGCGAATCTGGGAGTCCCGATGCTCCATGGCGGACAGCCGATCGGAGTTATTAGCGTGGTGCGCAGCGAGCCGGGAGCGTATTCCCCCGAAGAAGTCGAGCTTCTTCGGACCTTCGCCGACCAGGCCGTCATCGCCATCGAGAACGTCCGGCTATTCAAGGAATTGCAGGAGAAGAATCGAGCGCTCACCCAGGCGCATGCGCAGGTAACCGAGGCGCTCGATCAGCAAACGGCAACGGCGGACATCCTGCGCGTGATCAGTGGCTCGCCCACGGACCTCCAGCCCGTGTTCGACACCATCGTCGAGCGGGCGGCCCGTCTCTGTGATGCCCGTCTCGGCGCTCTGCTCCGTTTTGACGGCCGGATGATCCATCTTGCGGCTCACACTCAACAGGCGGATGCCGAGTCGGTCCGAGCGCTACAGACGATGTACCCGACGGCTGCGAACACGACGAACGTGAGCGGTCGGGCGCTGCTCTGGGAGAGACTGGTGCACGTGCACGACATGCGTGAGGATCCCGAACTTGCGCAGGTGCCGACCGCTCAGGCTGGTCACCGCACCGTGCTGTCTGTGCCGATGATGCGCGAGGGCGGCCCGATCGGTGCGATCACCATGGCGCGGGCGCGCGTCGAGCCGTTCTCGGACGCGCAGATCGAGCTGTTGAAGACCTTCGCGGCGCAGGCGGTCATCGCGATCGAGAACGTCCGTCTCTTCAACGAGACGAAGGAGGCGTTGGAGCAGCAGACCGCAACGGCCGAGATCTTGCGCGTGATCAGCCAGTCGCCGACCGACATCCAGCCCGTATTGGATGCCGTGACCGCCAATGCGGCGTCGGTTTGCGGGGCGACTGATGCCCTCATCATGCGTGTTGAAGGGCAAGCTCTCCGCCGCGTCGCGCATTTCGGGCCCATTCCACTGGTTCTGCCGGCACTCCGACCCCTCACGCAGGGTAGCGTCGCGGGCCGTGCCATCCTCGAGTGTCAAACGATTCACGTTCACGACATTCTCGCCGCCGACGCGGCCCGAGACTATCCCGAAACCACCCTGCCTGCCGACGCGGGGCCGATATGGCGGACAATGCTCGCAGTGCCGCTCGTGCGGGAGCGCGTGGCGATCGGCGCGATCCTGATTCGCCGCACCGAGATCCGGCCGTTCACGGCGAAGGAAATCCAGCTCCTGGAAACCTTCGCCGACCAGGCCGTGATCGCGATCGAGAACGTGCGCCTGTTCACTGAGCTGGGGGCACGCAACCGGGATCTCACGCAGGCCCTCGAACAGCAGACGGCCACGGCCGAGATCCTGCGCGTGATCGGCAGCTCGCCGACGGACACACAGCCCGTATTCGACGCCATCGTGAGCAGCGCACGGCGTCTCCTCGGCGGCTTTTCCGGCGGAGTCTTCCGCCGAGTGGGTGATGAGGTAGATATCGCCGCCTACACGTCGACAACTCCAGCGGGCGACGCAGTGGTCCGGAGTCTCTATCCCCGACCGCTGGATGGGTTCTCGGGATCCGGTGAAGCGATCCGGACGGGGACCATTATCGTGTCGACGGACATCGAGACCGATCCACGGATTGTGCCGGCGTGGCGGGCGGCCATTCGGGTCCGAGGGATCCGGAGCGCGGTGTGGGTGCCCATGCTCAGGGAAGGTGCGGCGATCGGAGCCATCGGCGTGACCCGGAGCGAGCCGGGGGCCTTCGGCGATGAGCAGATCGAGCTGTTGAAGACCTTCGCCGACCAGGCCGTGATCGCCGTCGAGAATGTGCGCCTGTTCAAGGAGCTCCAGGCGCGGACAGGCGAGCTCACGCGATCCGTGGGCGAGCTACGTGCCCTCGGCGAGGTCAGCCACGCGCTCAGCTCGACGCTCGACGTCGATGTCGTGCTCAACACGATCGTCACGCGAGCGAACGATCTCATTGGCGCGGACGGCTGCACGATCTTCGAGTACGACGAAGTCACCGAGCAGTTCCACTTGCGTGCCACGCGCAACCTGGAGCCGGGACTGGTCGAGCTGGCGCGCGGGATGCCGCTGCGCAAGGGCGACCAGGGCATCCTCGGCCAGTTGCCCACGGCGCGCCAGGCAGTCCAAGTGCCCGACATCACTGCCGGCTCCTATTCCAGCCCGATCAGTGATGCGCTCATCGAGGCGGGATATCGCGCGGTTGTCGCCGTGCCGCTCATCCGCGAAGATCACCTGATCGGCGCGCTGACAATGAACCGGAAAACGCCGGGCGAATTTCCGCCTGAGACGATCGAATTGCTCCAGACCTTCGCCACCCAGTCTGCCCTCGCCATCCAGAACGCCCGGCTATTCCGCGAGATCGAGCAGAAGAGTCGGGAGCTGGAGGCGGCCAGCCGCCACAAATCAGAGTTCCTCGCCAACATGTCCCATGAGCTCCGGACGCCGCTGAATGCCATCATCGGCTTCTCCGAGGTGCTGTCGGAGCGGATGTTTGGGGAGCTGAACGAGAAGCAGGACGAGTATCTGAAAGACATCTACGCCTCGGGCCAGCACCTGCTCTCGCTGATCAACGACATCCTCGACCTCTCCAAGATCGAAGCGGGGCGGATGGAGCTGGAGGCGGCGGACTTCAATCTGCCGAGCGCCATCGACAACGCCCTGATTCTCGTGCGAGAGCGGGCGACCCGGCGGGGGATCACCGTGGGACGCACGATCGACGACCGTCTGGGGATGCTGCGCGGGGACGAGCGCAAGGTCAAGCAGGTGCTTCTGAATCTCCTGTCCAACGCCTTGAAGTTCACGCCCGAGGGGGGCCGGATCGACGTCTCCGCCCACCTGCGGGACGGGGCGGCGGAGATTGCCGTCACCGATACGGGAGTCGGCATTGCCCCCAAGGATCAGGAGGCGATCTTCGAGGAGTTCCGGCAGGTGGGGATGGCGGACAAGAAGGTGGAGGGCACGGGGCTGGGGCTGGCGCTCTCCCGGAAGTTCATCGAACTCCACGGGGGGCGGATCTGGGTGCAGAGCGAGCTCGGCCACGGCTCGACGTTCACGTTCACGCTGCCGCTGCTCCGCGAACTGGATGACCGAGGAACGACCCCTACACTAATCTCTTGACTCCACTGTCTCATTCCCATTGACAGGTTCCGACGGGCTGGTGAAGTCAACTGGCTGCATTCTTCACACCGCCGAGGTTGAGGGACCCGGATGAAGTGTCCGCGGTGCCAGCACGATAACCACTCCGGCGCGAAGTTCTGCGAAGAGTGCGCGGCACCCCTGTCCCGCGCCTGTGCCAACTGCGGCGCGCAGCTTTCCCCGACGGGCAAGTTCTGCTCGGAGTGTGCCCATCCGACCGGATCAAGCTCGGCGTCGACAGGCCCCGCGATCCCGCGCTTTACCTCTCCCGAGACGTACACCCCGAAGCATTTGGCTGAGCGCATCCTGAGCTCAAAGGCTGCCCTCGAAGGCGAGCGCAAGCAGGTGACCATCCTGTTTGCCGACCTCAAGGGCTCCATGGAACTGCTCGCCGACCGCGACCCTGAGGAGGCGCGCAAGATTCTGGATCCGGTCCTCGAGCACATGATGGAGGCCGTCCACCGCTACGAGGGCACCGTCAACCAGGTCATGGGCGATGGGATCATGGCCCTCTTCGGCGCGCCCCTGGCCCACGAGGACCACGCCGTGCGGGCGTGCTATGCCGCGCTCCGCATGCAGGAGGCGGTGAAGCGGTACGCCGAGCGTATCCGAAGGAGCGACGGCGTGGCGGTCCACATCCGCGTGGGCCTCAACTCGGGCGAGGTGGTGGTGCGGGCCATCGGCAGCGATCTGCACATGGACTACACCGCCGTCGGCCAGAGCACGCATCTTGCGGCGCGCATGGAGCAGCTCGCTGTGCCCGGGACCATTCTGATCACGGCCGACACGCTGCGCTTGGCGGAAGGCTATGTCGAAGTCCGGCCGCTGGGCCCAGTTCACGTCAAGGGGCTGGCCGGGCCTGTCGAGGCCTACGAGGTCACCGGCGCCGGCGCGGTCAGAACCCGCCTGCAGGCGGCCGCCGCCCGAGGCCTGACCCGCTTCGTGGGACGCGACGAGGAGGTGGAGCAGCTCCGTCGCGCGCTCGAGGCGGCCCGCGCGGGCCGCGGCCAGATCGCCGCCGTGGTGGGAGAGCCGGGCGTCGGCAAGTCGCGGCTGTTCTACGAGCTCCTGCACTCACACCGGACGCACGGCTGGCTCGCGCTCGAAAGCGCGTCGGTCTCGTACGGTCGCGCGACCGCGTACTGGCCCGTCATCGAGCTGCTGCGGAGCTACTTCAAGATCGTCGACGCCGATGATGCGCGCGCGGTGCGCGTCAAGGTCACCGGCACCCTGCTGACCCTCGACCACGCCCTTCAGGACGCCATTCCAGCTGTGCTGGCCCTGCTGGACGCTCTGCCGCCTGACGATGCCTTCATGCGGCTCGACCCGCCGGCGCGCCGCCAGGTCACGCTGAACGCTCTGAAGCGCCTGTTCCTGCGCGAGAGCCAGGTCCAACCGTTGTTGCTGGTGTTCGAGGACCTCCACTGGATCGACTCCGAGACGCAAGCCTTCCTCGATCTCCTCGTCGAAAGCCTGCCGTCGGCGTCCATCCTCCTCGCCGTGAATTACCGCCCTGAATATCGTCACGGCTGGGGGGCCAAGACGTTCTACCGACAGATCCGGATCGACCCGCTCCCGCCCGAGAGCGCCGAATCGTTCCTGCACGCTCTGCTCGGAGACGATGCCAGCCTGAAACCACTTGCGCGGCTCCTCATCGAGCGGACGGAAGGCAACCCCTTCTTCCTCGAAGAGAGCGTCCGCATGCTGATCGAAACCGGTGATCTCGCCGGCGAGCGGGGACGCTTCCATCTGGCGAGCGCGGTCGAGAGCATCCAGACGCCGGTGTCCGTGCAGGTCCTTCTCGCGGCGCGCATCGATCGCCTCCCGCCGGAGGACAAGCAGCTTCTCCACGCGGCTTCCGTCGTGGGCAAGGATGTCCCGCTGGCCCTTCTCGAGGCCGTGGCCGATCTTCCGCCAGACCGGCTCGTGGGCGGTCTCGGGCGGCTGCAGGCCGCGGAATTCCTCTACGAGACGCGTCTCTTCCCCGATCCCGAGCACACCTTCAAGCACGCGCTGACGCACGAGGTGGCGTATGGCAGCCTGCTGAGCGACCGGCGTCGGGAGCTGCATACGCGGATCGTGGTGGCTCTCGAGCACCCCTACGCCCAACCCGCGGGAGAGGAGATCGAGCGGCTTGCTCACCACAGTCTGCGCGGCGAGTTGTGGGAGAGGGCGGCACGGTACTCGAGGCAGGCCGGGTTGAAGGCAAGCATCCAGTCGGCGGACCGCGCGGCGCTGGCGTGGTACGACCAGTCGCTGGTCGCCATCGATCATCTTCCCGCCGGTCGCGAGAGGGACGAGCAGGCGATCGACGTCAGGCTCGATCTGCGAGGACCCCTGTTCCGCCTCGCCGACTTTCGCCGCCTGATCAGCGTCCTGCAAGAAGCCCGCTCGCTCGCGGCCGCGTCCGACGACCGGCCCCGGCTCGCGTGGACGCTCGCCTTCCTCGCCGCCAATCATACTTTCCAGACCGGCGATCTCGACCAGGCCATGGAGGATATCCAGCGCGCAGAGCAGATCGCCGCGGGGCTGGGAGACTTCGAGCTCACCATCGTCGTCAGCAGCTATCTCGGCCAGGTCCTCTTCGGGATGGGCGAGTATGGTCGCGCCATCGAGGTCTTGCGGGGGGCCCTCGAGCGGCTTCAGGGCGATTTTCAGATACAACGCTTCACGTAGCAGAGGATCGGGCCGGGGGTCGCCTTGCGCGCCTTTCTCGGGCGCTCACTCTGTCGCATCGGGAAATTCGACGACGGGATCCATTATCTCAACGAGGCCATGCGGGTCGCGGAGGGCCTTGGCCAGGCGTTCAACCGCGCTATGCCGCACTACACCCTCGGGGAGGCCTACGTGTCCAGAGGCATGGTGGAGAGCGCGGTGCCCGTGCTCGAAAGAGGCCTGGCGATCTCGCAGGCCGTGGAGGGACGCTTCCAGGTCGTCGTGACCATGGGCTGGCTCGGGTATGCGCATGCCCTGCTCGGGCGTGCCGACGAAGGCGTTGCGCTGCTGGAGCAAAGCCTCGCCCAGGCCGAGGCGATCGAGTTCACCGGCGGGATACCGGGGATCATGCCGCTCCAGAGCCATGCCTATCTCCGCGCGGGGCGCCGAGATGACGCGCGCGCCTCCGCGCAGCGCGGCCTCGAAATCTGTCGCCGACTAAAACGTCGCGGAACGGAGGCGGAGATGCTCCATGTGCTCGGGGAGATCGCCGCGGCCTCGGCGCCGCTCGAAGCGGACGCCGCCGAAGCACACTATCGACAGGCGATGGCACTCGCCCGGGAGCGGGACATGCGCCCTCTCGTCGCCCATTGCCACTTTGGCATCGGCAAGCTCTATCGGCGCACGGGCAAGCGCAAGCAGGCGCGCGAGCACCTCGCCACCGCGACGGCGATGTACCGCGAGATGGGAATGATGTACTGGCCGGAGAAGGCCGACTCAGAGCTCAAGGAACTCGAGAGCGGTTAACAGGAGGGAACGGCATGCTGGCTGCTCGACTGACCGCGCCGAACCGGCTCGAGATCGCGCAGATCGACGATCCGACCCCGGGACCCGGCGGCGCGCTGATCCGCGTCCACGCGGCCGCGATCACCCGCGACGAGCTGACGTGGCCGCTCG
>JBKOVG010000204.1:0-8012 GCA_046723845.1 Candidatus Methylomirabilota bacterium
GCCCACTCTCGTCGACCGCCTCAGCACCGCCCAGCGGCGGTTCGCGCGGTACGTCGAGGCCATCGTTCAGGAGATGGCGGCCCACGACGACATCGTGCTGGTGGGCCTGGCGTCCACCATCATTCTGGCCAGAGCGCCCCACACGCTGCGGGCTCGCGTCACCGCGTCGGAAGGACGCCGTGCCGAACGCGTGGCCCAGGCCCAAGGGCTGGATCTCGTCGAAGCGCTCGACGGCGTCCGGCAGTCGGATCGCGAGCGCGCCGGCCGCGTGTGGTTCCTCTATCATGTCGACTTGGAGAACCCGCTTCTCTACGACTTGGTGAATCGCCGCCGACAGTGTACGCGAGCGCGCCGATCGATCGTGCCGATGCCTCGGCGGCAAGACCGGTATGGACTCGCACGTTGCCGAAGTCGCGCCCGAAGCGCGACTCCATGAAGGTTCGTGTGCTCGTGTCGAGCGCGCGTCCGGGTCACGGCGTCTCGCGCGGCCACCGGCCTGCCAGATTCTCCGCCGATCGCCTTCACTCGGCAAGGGGAACTCAACGTGGGCGGTGATGGTTGGCGATCACCTTTGTATGGTCGGTCGCCGTCGCCGGGACGCGTCATGGCCCGCTGCCGAAGGTATCCCACGACAGCACGCGCCGTCGAGGGGTCATCGGTCCTTTTCGGCGCTGGCGGGTCAGCGAGGGTAGCGTCCATAGCTCGAGAAGGCGCGCTTGCATGACGAGCGCCGTCCAGTCTCGCTGCCGAGTCCAGGCTGGCCCGCTGGCAGTCGTTCAGGGCAGGTTCGGGCAGGTTTTTCGGTAGGGTTCGTCGCCGACGTACTCCTTCCACTCCGGAGCGGTGAGGTTGCGGCTCAGCCGAGCGCAGGTCGCGGCGAGGAGCGCCTGCGGCCCGAGCGGATGGTGAACGACGAGCAGCGTGCGCCCGACCAGGCTGACCGTGGTCAGCGTGGCAGCGTCCGGGCTGAGCACCCCGGCTCGCGCGCCGCCGGTGAGCGCGAGCCGCGAGACCTCCTCGCCCGAGGCGGCACGCCAGACATGCGCGACGCCCGCCGACTCCGTGACCAGCAAGGTCCCGTCGGCGCTCCAGGTCAGGGGAACGACTCGACCAAGGTGCGGGAACCGCGCGAGCTCGGCGGCAGTCGTCGGGTCCCAGATGCGAGCGGTGCGGTCGCCACTGCCCGTGGCGAGACGCCGGCTGTCCGGGCTCCACTCGAGGCCGATGACCGGGCTGTCGTGCGTCCCCCGCATGCCCTCACGGCCCGTCGCCGCGTCCCAGACCCGGACGGTGTGATCCTCGCCCGCCGACGCTATCCAGCGCCCGTCCGGGCTCCAGGCCACATCCGCGACCCGCGGGTCGTGGCGCATGCGGGTCACGGCCTGCCGCGTCGGCAGGTCCCACACGACGATCGGCTTGCTCTCGTATCCCGCCGTCACGAGCCGCTGCCCATCGGGGCTCCACGCAATGGCGAGGACCGGCCCGCCGTGGGCCAGGCGGAAGCGCTCTTGCCCCGTGTCCGTCTCCATCACCAGGACCTGACCGTCCCGGGTGCCCGCCGCGAGAAGCCGCGCGTCGAGGCTCAGCGCAACGGCCTGAACGCGGTCGCGCTGCGTCACGTGGAAGAGCTCGCGGCCGCTCTCACCGTCCCACAGGCGGACGGCGTACTCGCCGCCGGCCCCGCTGGCCGAAGCAACGAGCCGGCCGGTCGTGCTTGCAGCCACCGTCTGGAGCGTCCCGTCGTGAGCGAGGCGGAGGCCCTCGCCGGCCCCCGTGTCCCACACGCGCACCGACTGGTCCAGCCCTCCGGTGGCGAGGAGGCGGCCGTCGCGCTCCCACGAGACTCCCGCGAGGTTGTCGTCGTGAGGCAGGCGAGCCAGCTCGCGGCCGTTCTCCGCATCCCAGACCCGGGCGATTCGATCGTTGCTGCCGCTGGCGAGATACTTGCCGTCTCGGCTCCAGGCGAGCGCCGTGACCGGCTTCTGGTGAATGAACGGCGTATCCGGGCGCTGATTGAAGCTGGGAACCTCCCAGATCCGGATGGCGGAGCTCTCGGTATACCCGCAGGCGAGGCGCTGCCCGTCCGGGCTCCAGGCGAGCACATCGACCCGCCCGTAGTTCGGCAGGGGCTTCAGCTCGAGCCCTGACTCCGCGCTCCAGAGGTGGACCACTTTGCTCTCGTCCGACGTGGCGACCTGCTTGCCGTCAGTGGTGACCGCCACTGCCAAGACCGGGTTCGGATGCGCAAGGCTGTGGGTTTCCCGGAGGCTGTTCGCGTCCCACAGGCGCGCGGTCCGGTCGCGGCTGCCCGAGACGATGACCCCGGCGCCCCACGCGACGGCCACCACTTTGCCGCCATGTCTCAGGCGTCCTAGATCGCGGCCAGACTCCACGTCCCAGACGTGAGCAGAGTTGTCATCGCCGGCCACCGCGAGCCGGCGACCGTCGGGGCTCCAGGCGAGTCCGCGGGCCTCGGGGGCGTGGTGCAGGTCGAGTCGCGCGCGATTGCCCGGACGGCTCCAGACGAGCACGGTTCCGCCGCCGACGGCGGCGGCGATCCGCGTCCCGTCAGGGCTCCAGGCGACCGCGTGCACGGGGGCGCCGGTGGGGTACTTGTCCACCTGCGGTCGCCACAGGAGGAACGCCTCCCGCACCAGCCGGTCGTTGTCGAAGAGCGGCTGCCGTTTCAGGGACTCGGCGGCGAGGAGGACGATCAGGTCACGACGATTTGGTGTGTCGCGCTGCAGGAGGTCGGCCTGCGCGGCGAGCTGGCGGGCAAGGACGTGCCGCTTGGCCTCCTCGGCCTCCTTCCGCTGCTCCTCCGCGAGCTGGCGCTGTGTCTCGGCCTCCTTCCGTCGCTCCTCCGCGAGCTGGCGCTGCGCCTCCGCCTCCTTCTGCTGCTGCTCCGCGAGTTGGCGCTGCGTCTTGGCCTCGTCCCGCTGCGCCTGCGCAGCATCGCGCTGTGTCTTGGCCTCGTCCCGCTGCGTCTTGGCCTCGGCGAGGGCGGTGACCGCCTGGGCCCTCGCCTTGGTGGCCACGTCGCGCTGCTGCTGGGCGATATCGCGCGCCCGCTTGGTTTCTGCCACCGACACCTCGAGCTGGCGGAGCGCCTCCTCGGCACGTGCACGCTCGGCCTCGGCCCGCTCTCGCCCGCGTACCGCCGCAGACCGCTGGGCTTCGGCCTCCGACTGTAGGGCGGCCGAGGTGCGCCACAGGTAGAGGAACTGTGCGGAGATGGCGAGCAGAGCGAGGACGACACCGCCCGCCACCCACGCCATCCGACGCTGCCGCCGGGTCCGGATGCGGGCCCGTTCCCTGTCCCGTTGCTCGCGCACGACGGCGGTGAGCCGGTCGTGGATGAGCTCCACCCGCTCGGCCCCGAGCTGGTGGTCGATGCGCAGCAAGCGGCGATCCACGAGTTGGCGCAGCAGGGGCTCGGTGAGCTGTCCCTGGTCGAGGGCGTCGTGCAGCGGATAGCTGTTGCGAAAACCGCCCTCGGTGATCAGGGCATCTTCAATGAAGCGCCGGGTCTTTTCCGGAACGTCGGCTACGCAGCGCTGGTAGAAGTCAGCAATGATCGCGTTGCCGGTCTCGCTCAGCAGCGCGGCGTCGATGGTGGCCTGAGCGCGTGCTTTCCGTTTTTCGTTGAGACCCTCGCACACCAGGCTGAGCAGGGCGGGTTCTAGCTCCAGATTCTCCCACGGCGGGTCGGCGATCTTGCCAAGCCTAGTGCCCGGGCCGACCTTCTCGACCTTGGTTTGCACCGCGGCGACGAAGCGGACGATTTCCCGGGCCGTGTCGTCGCGGACCAACTCGTGAGTTCTCCCCGCTGGCCTGTTCCCGCTCACGACCTGCAGGGCCCGATCGGCGCTCATCGGAAGCAGGCGCAGGCGGTTGCGCATCAGCGACGGCAGTTCGCCCTTCCAGCCTTCCACTTCGGGCAGGAAGTCCTCGCGGAAGCTCAGCAGCACCTTGTAGCGCTGGCCCCGCAGGTCCAGGGGCTCCGCCGACGCGTCCCCTTCGATGCGCTGGGCCAGGTCCGCAGGGATGCGGTTCTCGATGAGGTCGGCGAGGTCGAGCCGGAGGCGCTCGATGGCGTCGGCGTTCTCCGCACCGAGGGTGAACGTCTCCTCGAACTGGTCGAAGACGAAGAGCGGGGTGAGGGGCTGGTTCTTGGCGCTCCACCACTCGACGTGGCGGCCGTGCAGGTGCTCCCACAGGCCCTCACCCTCGTGAGGCGCGGTGCTGTCCACCTCGTGCTTGGTGATTTCGGCCTGCAGCGCGGCGGCAGCCTGCTGGATGAGCGGAGCCGAGCGGTTCCGGACGTCAAGCCGGACATAGACCGGCAGGATGTTCTGTTGGCGAAGCCGCGGGAACAGCCCGGCCTGCACCAGCGAGGTCTTGCCCAGACCTGACTTGCTGAACAAGACGGTGAGCGGCGCCTGGCCCACGAGGCGCAACAGCTCGGCGGACTCGGCATCGCGGCCGTTGAAAAACCGCTGCGCCGTCTCGTCGAACGAGCTCAGGCCCGGCCAGGGGTTCTCGGCGTCGATGAGGGCGCCGGCGACCAGGCGCTCGGCGCTCATGCGGGCCGCTGGCTACGACGCTCGCGGATCAGCCGCGTGATCTCGTTGAGCAGGTCGTCGCTCAGGCTCCCGTCGGGCGCGTGGCCGAAGTGGGTGCCGAGGAAGCTCCCGGGCACCAGATGGAAACGCCCGGCGTGGCCGTCATAGTCCCGATCCACGACGATCGGGATGATGAACTTGCGGCCCTGAATGCGTCGGCTGCGCTCGCCGGCCAGAGTCCATTCCTCGCGGAAGAACCCTTCCTCGCGCGTCTCGGTGTTGGCGGACACCAGGGGGAGAAACAGGTAGCAGCCGTTGATGGCGTTCCTGATCTTCTGCTCCCAGTCGTCGCCGGGTTTGAGATCGCTCTTGTCGAACCACGCCACATCGGCGCCGATCTTCTGCAAACCGGCAAAGATCTGGCGGGCAGCCGAAAGATCGGTCCGCGAATAGCTGATGAAAAAGGTTTCTTCCACTCGGGCCCGAGCGGGGGCGGATTCCGTCACCTCATCGGTTCGCGGCATGGCCCGCGGATGCCTCTCCTGCCACCGCCGGGCCAGCTCGGCCACGAACTCCCGGGCGCCGCCGGGGAACACCCAGGTGTCGGGGCTGAAACGCTCGAGGAAGAGGGTGAGGCTGCCGCTGCTATCGGAGGATTGCTCGATCAGGAACTCGCGCTTGCTGCGGTTGTCCGCGAGCCGCTGGGTATTGGATACGCGGATGAAGAACCGACTCAGCCAGTCGGCGAAATTGCAGCCGATGAGCAGGAGGTTCTGTTGGCGCAATTCGGAGAACAGCCGCTTCATGCCCTCGGCGGCGTTGATCTGCAGGTTGTGGATGAACTCCAGCGTGTCCTCGTCGTGAATGGCGAAGACGAAAGGCGAGGGCGAAGCCTTGCCGAACAGATAGCAGACGGCGGTGTAGGCGGAGGAGGGCTGCTCCGGCAAATCGCTGTGGCTGCCGCTCGCCAGCTTGGGCGCGAAGACGATATGGTCGGTCTTCGCGATGCCGCCGTGGCGCTCCGCGTCGATGGCGTGCGCGAGTAAGTCATCCGGAGTGGTGGTGACGAACAGTCTGAAACCGGACACGCTGGCCAGAGTCCGCAGCGCCTGAAGCGAGGATTCGGCGGGGGCCTCCACCAGCGCCTTCAGCAGATCGTTGATCGGACGGTAGAGGTCCTGCACGCGACGGCCGCGCTGGGCCACCAGGGCGCACACGGCGTCGTTGAGCTCATGGTACGGGCGCAGCGAGACGGTGGTGGCACCCGCCGGCGGGTCGCTGTCCGGCGCGCCGATGCTGGCGACCAAGCCGTACTTCGCCAGCAGGCGTTCTGCGAGTACCTGGTAGAGTCGCGTCTCCCGGTCCTCAACGAGAACCGTGAGGAGCTCCGGCCCGACGACGGGAATGATCTCTCCCGCCTCGATCTGGGCGAGCAGTTCGTCCCAAAATTCTTCGGCTTCGTGCATGGCTATTTTCGGTGCGCTCGCTCTCTTCAGCCTTGAACGTCGTGACAGGTCCAGTGCCCAGTGACAGGAACTTGGTCTTGCCTTGTGGGTCGAAGGCTCAGAAGGGCCCGGACGGCTCCTTGTCCACCACGCTCGCGAGCCGACGAGTGCCCGTGGCCCGTAAGTCATAACGCCTGTGCTCGGACACGACCGCCTCCGGGCCTTGTCGGAGCACCGACGACCCGTGGCATCGCGGGCCGATCCTGTCAGAGCCCGCGGCCCAAGTCAACAAACAGGGCATCGTACGCCGCCGGAGACGCGGGAGGGACGGTGGGCGGGGGGCGGCGAGGCGGTGATCATGAAGAACCGGAACGGCGTGGTGGTCGAGCTCACGACTTCGACCGTGGGCGTGAATTCGAAGTTGGCCGCCTCGGGGGTCTCGCTCACCCTTGAGCAGTGGCAGCTGCGGTCACGCCCGTTTATCGACCGGCAGGAAATGATCCAACAAGCGCGGGCAACCCGCGACTCATACCGGATCCCTCCTGCCGGCCAATTCCGCCAGCTACCTCTTGTAGAACGCCGTCTCCGGCTTGGACTGCTTTGGATGAAGAGTGGAGGAGCCGTTGAACATCCGCTGAGGCACGTTCCCCAGACTGTTCTTGCACACGCGGAGCCCCATGATGCCCGGAGCCAGCCCGACGGTGCCGATCACGTATTGCTCCTCGATGGCGATTCGCCAGATCTTCTTGCCTAGCTCGTAGTGCTGTTTCTCCGGAGCACTGAACCCCGCCCGGTAGAGCTCCATCAATTCCTTCAAGCGGCCTGGCGGCGCCTTACCAGAGCCGCCGCCGGTGGCGAACCACTTGCCGTACAGTGGCCCCACGGCGCTCGTGGGATCGTAGGGGAACAAATTGACGGGCGAGTGGGCGTACATGTTCTCGGTGCCCCACATGATCTCCATGCTGATCTGGGTCTCGTTGTTCGCCCTTCGGCTGTTCAGCAGGCTCCGCTCCAGCTCCGCCACGTCGGCCTGGATGCCGATCTTTGCCCACTGCAGCTTGATCATCTCTGCGATCTGGGTGAAGGGCATGAACCCGACGTAGGTCGTGAGCTCCAGGCGCAGCCGGCCCTTGCCATCGGTGCGCAGACGATAGCCCTCTCCGTCCTTCTTGCTCAGCCCGATCTTGTCGAGCATGGCGTTGGCGTTCTTCGGATCGTAGCTGGACCAGAGCTTGCGGAACTCGCGGCCGGGGTTGTAGGGCGACTCCTCCGTACATACGACAGAGCCCGGAGTGCCGAGACCGAGCCAGAACGTCTCGTTGAGCTGATCCCGGTCGATTCCCAGGGAGAGGGCGCGACGGAAGTCCACGTTAGTGAGCCACTTGGCGATCTCGGTGTCGGCATCGTAGCTCTGATTGCAGAGCAGTGCCGCATCGCTGCCGATGCCCCCCGGGTCGAGATGCACCTTGTAGTTGCCCTTCTGCTGGTTCTCGATGAAGACCGGCAGCTTCTGAAGGTCCAGATGCCGCTCGCCCCAGTCGTACTCTCCAGCGATGGCCCGCAGGTTGATGACCTCCAGGTTCTCCCCCAGGGTGAGCACCACCTTGTCGACGTACGGGAGCTGATTGCCCTCGGTGTCCACCCCGACGTAGTAGGGGTTGCGCTCCAGCACCCAGGTGGCGGTGTTTCTGCCCTGCGTCGTCATCCACGGCGAGATCACCGGCAGTTCGGGGTTCAGTCCCCAGTCAGCCTTGAACTTGAGCAGGTTGACCCAGGTATCGAACTTGCCCTCCTTCACCTTCCTGTCCAGCCCATCCTTGGCGACATATTTGGGGTGGAACTGTTTCAGGTAGTGGGCCGGCGCATACCCTCCGAGCGCGCTCACGTGGCTGTCGTGCGCCTGGCCGCCGAAGCCCGTGGGCCCGGTCAGGATCAGAACGAACACCCAGTAGGGATCCTTGAACTTCCACCGCACGGCGTAGGTGTCGATCTTCTCCAGCTC
>JBKOVG010000238.1:0-14097 GCA_046723845.1 Candidatus Methylomirabilota bacterium
AACACGGACATCGCGCGGAGCCTCGAGCGCGACTCCCCGATCGTCGTCCTGGACGCGACGACCGGCGTGCGCTGGCCCGTCTGGGCGGAGCTCGACCGCGCTGTCGATCTGAACGGCAATCCGCCGCCGCCCGACCGGACCGGGCTTCTGATCCACCCGGCCGTGAACTTCGCCGAGGGCCACCGCTACATCGTCGCCCTGCGCGACCTCCGCGATGCCGAGGGCCACGTGCTCGCGCCCCAGCCGGCATTCGCCGACCTCGTCTCGCCCGGCGGCAAGCCGAGCGCCCGGGAGCTCCACTACCGCGCGCGCATCTTCCCGGAGCTCCGCCGGGCCCGGATCTCGCCGAAGTCGCTCTATCGCGCCTGGGACTTCACGATCGCGAGCCGCGGGAGCCTGACCGGCACGGCGCTCTTCATGCGCGACGACGCGCTCGCCGAGCTCGGCGACACGACGCCGGGCGACGGCGTTGTTCAGGGCTCCGCGCCGAGCTTCACGATCGAGCGCTGCACCGTGGCCGTCAGCCCCGCGCCGGCGGGCTGCACGACGAGCGGCTCGCTCGATCCGCGCGTGTACGCCCACGTCGAGGGCCACGTCGTCGTCCCGTGCTACCTGAACCTGCCCGGCTGCCCGCCGGGCTCGCGCTTCGCCTACTCGGGCCCGGACGCCACGCTGCCGACGCCGATCCCCGGCAACACGATCGCCGCCAACTTCCAGTGCAACATCCCCATCGGCGCCGAGAACGGCGACACGTTCCGCCCGGTTCTGAACGGCCACGGCCTCTTCGGCACGGCCAACCAGGTGAACAGCGACTCGCTCTACGCCCTCGGTCAGTTCGGCTTGATGGCCTGCGCGACCGACGAGATCGGGATGGCGGCGGAGGACATTCCCAACGCCGGCGCGGCTCTCGCCAACCTCTCGAGCTTCCCCTCGATCCCCGACCGCCTCCAGCAGGGGTTGATCGATTTCCTCTACCTCGGACGCGACCTGATCAACCCGCAGGGCTTCTGCTCGAGCCCGGTCTTCCAGGTCGACGGCCGATGCGTGATCGACACGTCGCACCTCTTCTACGACGGCGGCAGCCAGGGCGCGATCTTCGGCGGCGCACTCACGGCCATCGATCCCGACTTCACGCGTTCGGCGCTCAACGTCGCCGGTATGAACTACTCGCTGCTCCTCACCCGCTCGAGCGACTTCCCCGCGTTCGCCCAGATCTTCTATCGCACCTACCCCGACGCGTTGGAGCGCACCCTCCTCTACTCGTTCATCCAGAACCTCTGGGACCACGGCGAGATGGACGGCTACGCCGAGCACGTGACGCGCGACCCGCTGCCGGGCACGCCGCGCCACGCGGTGCTGATGACGGTCGCGTTCGGCGACCACCAGGTGACCAACTGGGCGAGCGAGGTCGAGGCGCGCACGATCGGCGCCAGCCTGCGCGAGCCGGCGCTCGACGCCGGCCGCTACCCGGGCCCGACGCCCTACTGGGGGATCGCGCGGATCGGCTCGTTCCCGTTCGACGGCCCGGCGGCGATGGTGGTCGGCGACCTCGGGCCGCTTCGGCCCTGCCCGAACGACGGCGTGACGGCGTGCGAGGGTTCCGAGGCCGGAACGCCGCCCCCGCCGCTCGACAACAACCCGAACACCGAGGGCGTCGATCCGCACGGACCGGACTGGGCGCAGTCGCCGGAAGGCGAGGCCGCGATCGGACAGTGGCTCCGACCCGACGGTTTCCTGCCCGCCGTCTGCGACGACCACCCGTGCTACATGGCGGGGTGGACCGGGCCGTGATCTGGCCGGGCGACGAATATAATAGCCCTCCTTTGGACCCCGCCGTCATTCAGCTGACCTGGCTACACACTGGATAGGCAGCGGCACGGCCACGAACGCGTCTGCAACCGCGGGAGAGTCTCCCTGTCAGATCGGTCGGCCGTTCTTGTTACGGAGCAGAAACTCCGCGAGTGTCCGAGATGGGCGCGTTCTGTAAGCCTTCGCGGAAAAAGGCCCTTCATCGCGCCTATCTGCCTCGCGTGCAGTCTCGACGTCGCCGGTCAGGAGCCGGCGACGATCGTCTCGGCCAGACCCTCGGCGACGCAGTCGCGTAGCGCCTCGGGTTCCTCGACCGCCGCGGTATCGCTGTTGATCCCGATGTCCATGGATCCCCGGTAGGAGAGGAGCGTCACGTTGCAGGCGGTCCCGGCCGTCGGGCCCATCGGATAGTTCGCGTCTACGTGCGCGCCGGCGACGTACAAGTCGAACGGAGCGCCGCGCACGTTGGAGCAGGCGAAGTCCACGGTCTCGACCTGCGATCGTGCAAGTCGGGCGATCAAGGGTGAGGGAAGACTCGTGAGAACGCCGGTCAGCGAACCCGCGAGCGAGAGGGCCCGGTCGCCCTTCACGGTCCCGATCCGAGCCTGTACGGCCCGGAAGTGCTCGGTCGGATCGACCACGTCCGTCGGGACCAGCACACGGAGCGGCGTGAACGCGTTGCCGCCAGACGACCTGTCGGTGCGCGTGCTGATCGGCATCGACATCCGTAGCTCCTGGGCGGGAGCGCCGCGCGACCGGTGGTATGCGCCGATCCCGCGCACGACTCCGGCGACGTACAGGTCGTTCAGCGTTCCGCCGAGTCCGTGAGCAGACTTCTTCGCCGCCTCGAGGTCGACCCGTACCGTGTCGAAGCGCCGTCCGAGCGAGCGTCGGCCCTGCCACAGCGGCGAGCGGGAGCCGTCGACGACGATCAGCTGGTTGCCGATCGAGCGCACGGTGCCGACCGGATCCCGGACGGTGCCGACCACCTCACCGACCGCGCGCCGCACCGACTCGACGACGCTCGGTGCAGCCGTCTGCTTCGGCGGACCGGGATCCAGTGTCGGTTCGTCGGGCGCGTTCCGGTCGACGTCGAGGAACATCGCCGACATCCGCACGCCGCCGATGCCGTCGGTGATCGTGTGATGCATGCTGGTGAGCAGTGCGGCGCGGTCACCATCGAGCCCCTCGACGAGCGTCAGCTGCCACAGCGGGCGGGCGGGGTCGAAGGCGTGCTCGTAGGCGCGGGCGGCGTCGTCGAGCAGATGACGGTCGGTGCCGGGATGCGGAAGCGCGATGTGGCGGACGTGGTAGTCGAGGTCGAAGTCGGGATCGTCGACCCACTGACGGCCGTCGATGCGCTGGCGCAGCCTCGGGATGCGGGCCGCGACGTGCGCCATGCGCCGCCGGAAACGCGCGACGTCGGGCGGGCGGTCGAGGATGGTAACCGTCAGGAACGTCGCCCGCAGGAGGGGGTCGCGCTCGATGGACCACATGAGCGCCTCGGTGTCAGTCAGCCGCTCGACCGCCGCCATGGGTGATTCCAACGCGCGATGCGCGTCTGCTCGAACTCGTCGAAGGCGTCGAGGAAGTCGGCTGCTAGCCTATCGTGGTCGTCGCCGGTGCGCCATCGTCGTTCCGACGAGGGCGGAGGCCGGCACCGTCCGCTTCGTCGTGGATGAACGTCGGCGCGCTGCGTTGTTACGGAACGACGGCGGGCTGGTAGACGCGCCGGGCAGACGGGGGGGAGGACGAAGTGCAAAAACCCTCCATTGTCCCTCTATCTTCCTGCGAGGCGGTCGACCTGGTGCTGATCCCCGGTGCGACCGAGCCGATCCCGGCGTTTCTCGCCGAGCGGCGGCGCCGCCTGCGCCCAGCGAGCAGCCGATGCGTGCTCAGCCAGCGCGCGGCTGGCTGCGGCGGGAGCGCAGGTGACCCAGGCCGTGCGAGCCGCTCGGGTTCAACCTGCTCGGGCCGCATGGCCTGATGGTCTGCGTCGGCAGAGCCTCTCCCAGAACGGCACGCACGTTGCCGGGTCGTTGACGTTGAGCTGGATGTGGGCGATGCCGGGTTGATCTCGACGGCCATGAGCGCTCCTTTGCAGCCGATGCGCGGGGTGGGCCGCACCATCGCTCCGCGTCCGGGCAGGTCAATGCAACGGCCGTGGCGCCCGAGACGCACGCCAGGCTCGGCGAGCGGTCGTCGGCAAGGTGGCGGGTCGCCTCACGAGCGCGGGGGGTCCATCCAGCGTGGCGCCGGAAAGGGGGGCCAGTGACCGAGTGGGACGCACAAGCCTACAACCGGGTCTCGACGCTTCAGCAGTGGTTGGCGGAGAAGAGCCTTCTCCGCGTGCCGCTCAACGGCGACGAGCGCGTCCTCGACCTCGGCTGCGGTGACGGCAAGATCACCGTCGAGATCGCCCGGCGGGTGCCGCGTGGCTCCGTGGTAGGAGTCGACGCCTCGCATACTATGATTGCGTTCGCAGCGCAGAAGTTCCCGGCGACCACGTATCCGAACCTGACGTTCCGGGTGGCGGACGCGGCGCAGCTACCCTTTGCGGAGCAGTTCGACCTGGTCGTCTCCTTCAACTGCCTGCACTGGGTGCGCGACCAGGCGGCGGCGTTGCGCGGCATCCGCACGGCGCTTGTGCCGTCGGGACGCTCCCACCTGCGGTTCGTATCCCGGGGCGCGCGCAGGTCTCTCGAGGACGTCATCGAAGACACTCGACGCGCACCAGCCTGGGCAGCCTACTTCCCGGACTACCAGCCGCCGTACGTCCACCTGACGCCCGATGAGTACCGAGCACTCGCCGAGAGCAACGGGCTACGCGTCGAACGCCTGGACGTACAGCAGGAGAACTGGGACTTCGGGTCGCGGGAGGCGTTTGTCCATTTCGCCGAGGCCACGTTCGTCGAATGGACCCGGTTGCTCCCGCCGGATCGCCATGGTGGCTTCATCGACGAGGTACTCGACCGCTATCGCCAGCTTCGCGACGGGTCTGCGGATCAGGCGAACGTCTTCACCTTCTATCAGATGGAAGTCGTTCTGCGGCGTCCGTGACCTCCACCTTTGCGGAACGATAGCGGGCTGGTAGACGCGCCGGGCAGACGGGTGGTAGCGGCGGAGGGCGAAATAACCGCATTGTCCCGTCTATCTGCCGAGCAAGCCTCATGCAAGGGACCGGGGTCCGACGTTGCATCGAGGATGTGGTGTCTCTTCCGGTCCCCCGGAGATGAGCTTGTAGGTCTTTCCTACGTCGAGATGCGGACCGTCCTGGAACGCTCGGGGCGTCGGTCGAGTTGCCGGCGCGCGACGATGCGTTCGGAGTGAAGAGTTCCAATCGACAGTGCCGGGGGGATTGTCACCACGCTGCCGCTCTCCTACTTTCTGTCGCGGGTGCCCGAGGCGCTCGCTCTGGACGGGGGGGAGGTTGCCCGGTCGATGACCGACGAGCAGGCCAGGTTCCAGGTCAAGGCAACCGCGGAGAGTCACTTCTCGTGGGTTCGCACCCGGCTGAGTGTCGAGCGCACGCTCATGTCGTGGGTGCGAACCTCGGTGGCGCTCATCGGGTTCGGCTTCACCATCGTCCAGTTCTTCGAGCGCTTGCCCAAGATGTCGGAGGTCGCTCCGGCACTCCTGCCCGAGGCGCCCCGCTATCTCGGTCTGGCGCTGATCGGAGCGGGCGTGCTGTCACTGATCGTGTCTGGGCTGCAATACCGGTGGATGCTCGCCTACCTCCGGACGGGCGACTTCGAGCCCATCGCCGGGGTCGCCCGATCTCCGATCCAGACGCCGATCTACTTCATCACGATCGTGATGGTCCTCATCGGCATCTTCGCGTTCTGCGCGGTGCTCATCCGAGCGGTGTGACCAGGCCTGCTAACCTGGCTCGGGGTATTCCATCGAACTTGTGCGGTCTCACTGAAGGGAGGTCAGGATGGCGAAGCAGGACAAACCGAACATCGTGGTCATCTTCGGCGACGACATCGGCATGTGGAACGTGGGCCTCTACACGCACGGCATGATGGGCTGGACGCCCAGCATCGATCGCATCGGCCGCGAGGGCGTGCTCTTCACCGATCACTACGGCCAGCCGAGCTGCACCGCCGGGCGCGCCGCGTTCATCATGGGACAGATGCCGGTCCGGACCGGCATGACCACGATCGGCATCCCCGGATCGCCACGCGGAATCCAGAAGTCGGATCCCACGCTGGCGGAGGTGCTCAAGTCGGTCGGCTATGCCACCGGCCAGTTCGGCAAGAACCATCTCGGTGACCGCAACGAGTTCCTGCCCACGATGCACGGCTTCGACGAGTGGTTCGGCAACCTCTATCACCTGAACGCCGAGGAAGAGCCCGAGGAGCTCGACTATCCTGGCCAGAAGAACCCGGACTACAAGAAGAGGTTCGGCCCGCGCGGTGTCCTTCACACCTGGGCCACCGACAAGGACGATCGCACGGTGGACCCGAAGTTCGGCCGCGTCGGCAAGCAGAAGATCAAGGACACCGGCCCGCTGACCCGCAAGCGCATGCAGACCTTCGACAAGGAGGTCCTCGACGAGACGCTCAAGTGGATGGACCGCGTGGCCAAGGGCGGCAAGCCGTTCTTCTGCTGGTTCAACTCGACGGCGATCCACGTCTGGTCGCACCCGCAGAAGAAGTACGTGCAGAGGGCGGTGGACGAGGGGCGCGCGGAGGAAGACGTCGTGCGCGCGAAGATGATCGAGCACGACGAGCACGTCGGCGCGATCCTGAAGAAGCTCAAGGACCTTGGCGTCGCCGACAACACCATCGTCGTCTACACCACCGACAACGGCAACGAGCTGCTGTTCTGGCCCGACGGAGGCTACGCACCGTTTCGGGGCGAGAAGGGTACCACCTGGGAGGGCGGCCTGCGCGTGCCCTGCCTGATCCGCTGGCCTGGGAAGATCCCGGCGGGCAGGGTCTCGAACGCGCTCCAGAGCCACGAGGATCTCTTCGTCACGCTCGCCGCGGCGGCCGGTCTGCCCGACCTGAAGGAGAAGCTGCTCCACGGCCACAAGATGGGCGGCACGACGTACAAGGTCCATCTCGATGGCTACAACAACATGGACCTCTGGACCGGGCAGTCGGAGAAGTCCGCGCGTCGCGAGTTCTACTACTACGACGAGACCGACCTCATGGCGGTCCGAGTCGACAACTGGAAGATGCACATCGGAGTAAAGAGGGAAGGCAGCTGGTGGAACGAAAAGTACTATCCAAGCGTGCCCTATCTCTTCAACCTGCGCATGGACCCGATGGAGAAGATGGATCCGGAGTCGCACGAGTGGGGCTACATAGGGCGCAAGTTCCTCGCCGCGAAGCTGTGGGCGCCGACGGCGGCCGGTCCATTCCTTGCCGCGCACCTGAAGAGCCTTCAGGACTTCCCGCCGTCGCAGGGCGCGGACACGCTGAGCATGCACAAGGCGGTGGAGGAGGCGATGCGGAAGCTGGAGTCGCCTCACGGAAGCAGCAACTGAGCTGCGAGATTGGCACGAGACCCGTGCCGCCGCCTTCGCGCGGCGGCACGGATTGAGGTACGAATGTCAACGCGAGGGTCGGGATGAGCGCATCCGGCACACCGCCAGCGGAGAACATGGTGTGGATCCCCGGGGGGACGTTCCTGATGGGATCCGACCACCATTACCCCGAGGAGGCGCCTGCACATCGAGTATCGGTCGACGGATTCTGGATGGATCGCACGCCCGTCACCAACCGCGAGTTCCGCCGCTTCGTCGAGGACACCGGCTACACCACCTCCGCCGAGATCGCGCCCGATCCGGCCCAGTATCCGGGCGCGCTCCCCGAGATGCTCCAGCCGGCCTCGGTCGTGTTCGTCAAGACGACGGGCCCCGTGGACCTCTTGAACCACTTCGCGTGGTGGCGCTTCATCCCCGGCGCCGACTGGCGACACCCGCAGGGCCCGGGTAGCTTGATCGAGGGCATGGACGACCACCCAGTGGTGCACGTCGCCTTCGCCGACGTCGAGGCGTATGCGGGCTGGGCTGGCAAGATGCTGCCGACCGAGGCCGAGTGGGAGCACGCCGCGCGCGGCGGCCTCGAGGGCGCGGAGTATGCCTGGGGCACGGAGTTCGCTCCCGGCGGCCGGCACATGGCGAACACCTGGCAGGGCGAGTTCCCCTGGCAGAACCTCCTCGAGGACGGGTTCGAGCGCACGTCGCCGGTCGATGCCTTCCCGCCCAACGGCTACGGCCTCGAGGACATGATCGGCAACGTCTGGGAGTGGACCACCGACTGGTACCGCTCGCGGCATCCCGAGGAGCCCCTGAAGGCCTGCTGCGTTCCGAAGAACCCGCGCGGCGGCCGCGAGGACGAGAGCTTCGATCCCGCAGAGCCGCGGGTCCGCATTCCGCGCAGGGTGATGAAGGGGGGCTCGCACCTCTGCGCGCCGAACTACTGCCGGCGCTACCGTCCCGCCGCGCGCATGGCGCAACCGATGGACACCTCGACCTCGCATCTGGGCTTCCGCTGCATCGTCCGGCCCTGAGGAGGCGGCGCCATCGAGGAGCTGTTCAAGCAACTCGCCGCACCGGTCGCGCTCGCGCTCGAGGCGCTGTCGGTGTTGGTGATTGCGATCGGCGGCGCACAGGCGGCGTACGAGTCGCTCTGGTCACTCGTGGGCGGCCGGGCCACCCACGGGGTGCGGCGACGCGCGTGGCTCGACTTCGCCCGCTGGCTCATCCTCGGCCTCGAGTTCATGCTGGCAGCGGACGTCGTCCGCACCGTGATCACGCCCACGTGGATGGAGATCGGCCAGCTCGCCGCGATCGCGCTGATCCGCACCTTCCTGAACTTCTTCCTCGAGCGCGATCTCGAAGCCGCGGCCAAGGCGGGCTGGGACGGCGCCGCGCTGGCGACGGCGAGGGAGAGCGCATGACGACGGCCGACGCGCTCGCGGAGCAGCGGACGGGCCTTGCGAACCTGTGCTCCCTGGGTCTCGTGCTCATGGTCTGGGCGCTGCATCGCTTCTGGTCAGCCACCGAGGACATCGAGCGCGCTCGTCACGGGCTGATCTTCCTGGGGGGTCTCTGTGCTCTCTGGTTGCTGGGACTCTGAGGAGGTGGACATGTCGGACGCGGACTATGCCCTCGGCGTGACGAAGCTCTTCACGTTGTTCTTCGTGACGCTCGGGCCGATGAAGCTCCTCGGACCGCTCGCGCGCTCGACGGCGGGGATGACCACCACCGAGCTGCGCGCGATGGCCCTGCGTGCCGCGGCCCTGGCCCTGCTGATCGCGATCGCCGGCGGGTTCCTCGGCCGCGCGCTGCTGGAGAACTGGGAGATCCCGGTCTTCGCGATGCGACTGACCGCGGGGCTGATCCTGTTCGTGGTGGCCTTCCGGCTCGTGATGCAGCCCTACGAGCCTCCGGCTCCCCACCCGGCGCCCGGTGCTGCCGTGGACCCGCCGAACCTGATGCAGGTGGTCTTCCCGATGGTCCTGACGCCTTACGGCCTCGCGGCGGTGATCGTCCTCCTCGCCCTGAGCCATGGAGCTCGGCGCACCGGGGTCATCGTCGCCGTGCTCCTCGCAGTGATGCTGCTCAACCTGCTCACCATGACCTTCCTCCGGCCGGTCCTCCGGACCGTCGGGCCCGTGCTCCTGGTCATCGGCTCCGTGCTGGGCCTGCTCCAGCTGGCGCTCTCGGTGCAGATCATCGTGACCGCGCTGCACGGCCTGGGCGTGGTGGCGGGCCCGGCTTGATCACGACGCGCACCATGCTCGCGCTCACGCTCGGGTTCGCCGCGATCGCGGTCGCGGCCGACTACGAGAAGTCACCGGTCCTCCCGGCAAAGGACATCGTCCCCGCCGCGATCCTCGCCGGGAAGGGATACACGATCGATTCCAAGGTGCCGACCGACGGCCTCCTCGGTCGCTACACCATCCGCTCCGCTGCCGGCACCTTCCCGGCGCACGGTCTCGACATGCTGTCGGTGCGGGTCTCCGAGCTGCCGGCGATCCAGCACTTGAAGGGGGTCAGTCGCAGCAAGGTCTTCCTCTCGGCCGCCCGTGGCGCCGCCGAGAAGCCGGTCAAGGCGGCCGTCAACATCGTGACGCACCCGAAGGAGACCGTGCAGGGGCTTCCCGCCGGGATCGGGCGCTTCTTCGATCGCGTCCAGTCGGGTGCGAACCGGCTCGTCGAAGCCGCCTCCGGCGCCGGATCGGACGAGGACCGCGCCGGCGCCATCTTGAAGGGTGGCGGAACGGCCGCGCGCGACGCGCTCGGATACGAGCAGGAGCGTCGCTCCCTCGCCAGGGAGCTGAAGGTCGATCCGTACACGAGCAACCCCGTCCTCGCGAAGTTGCTCGACGACGTGGCGTGGGTGTCGTTCACCGGGCGCCTGGGGACGAACGTGGTCATGTCGGCCGTAGTGCCGGGCTCCATCGTCATCACCGCGACGAGGTTCACCAACGACCTGGTCTGGGACACACCGCGGGGAGATCTGATCGTCCGCAACGAGACCGCGCTGAAGGACTTCGAGGTGCCCGAGAAGACCGCGCACGCGTTCATGGCGAACGCGGCGATCCCGCTCAGCGTCAAGACCGACCTGGTGGAGGCCCTGGAGAAGCTCGGCGACGTCAAGGGTCGCCCGGCGGTGGTCGCACTCGCCGCGACCGCGCGCTCCGAGGAGCAGGCGCGCTTTCTCGTCGCCGCGGTTCGCCTGCTCGGGAAGGGACACGGGCTCGAGGAAATGACCGCGACCGGCACGGTCGTCGGTCGGGAGAAGGGCGACGCCATCGTCGTGCCGGCGCCGGTCGACTACGTGTCGTGGACCGAGCGCGTGGCGCGTTTCGCCAATCGCGCCGATCTGAAGGTGGCGGAGCGCAGCATCGTGTTGACGGGCAACATGTCGCCGCGGGCACGAAAGGAATTCGAAGCGCTCGGGTGGAAGGTGAGCGAGGACGTCCGCAAGGACGTCCGCAAGGACGTCCGATAGTTGCGGCCCCGGTGAAGGGCGGCCGCGACAGGGGAGATGTGCCGGGCTCACTAAAACCTTGCGGCGCCCAAGTCAGCCCGGGATGCCGGCCACGCGGGCGCGCTGCGCGGCGATCGCCAGCAGGCGGCGCTCCTCGTCCCGGAGCTCGACGGAGCCGAACACGTAGCCAGCGCCGGCGTGCTGCGCGTAGGAATGCTGGAGGATCCACGTGCGCGTGGTGGTCCCGAAGAACTGCATCGATATTTTCAGGCTGACGAGCATCCGCTGCTGCTTCGGCCCGAGCGCCTGGCTGACGGCCGGCATCATGTGATCCGCGGGTAGGAAGTAGGTTACCGGGTCGATGCTGCCGTCGGCCAGCCGCGCCGGCTTGTGATAGCGCGTCCAGCTGGCGATCCGGGGGCGCCTGGGCGACCAGCCTTCCTCCCAGGCCGCCTTGCCGACCGCGCGGCGCAACTCGTTGTGCGCAAGCACAGGTGACTGCGCGAGCGGCCATCCGGGAGGAGGCACCAGCACATCGCACTCGCCGGGAGGCGCGACGTCGTCCGGGAACGTTACGTCGACGAAGCTCAGGTCGCTCTCGCGGCCCTGGCCGAAGATTGCCAGCATGCGGACGCCGATCTGATCGGAGCCAGCCGCCCGCAGCACGCTCTGGCCATGCACAACGCACCTGCCCGTGCGCAGGACATCGGTGTCGACCACGACGTCGCCGCACGGCACGGGGCTGCAGAAGATCGCTGTCGCGCTCACGGGCACGAGCTCCGCACGGCTGATCGCGGCCTCGGCGGCGCGCAGGGCGATGGTCGAGGTCATGCCGCCGAACGCGAACTGGGCCTTCCACCACTCCGGGATGCTCGCCACGTACCGCCCCGGCGTGCGGCCTTCCGGCACCCGCGTGTCGGCGCCGAGATCGCTGATGACGATCCGTTCGCTGGCATCCACGGGTATGCGCTCCGTCTTTGCGGAACGATAGCGGGCTGGTAGACGCGCCGGGCAGACGGGTGGTAGGGGCGGAGGGCGAAATACCCGCATTGTCCCGTCTATCTGCCTCTATCTGCCCGAAGCACTCGACCACGTGGTGGCCGGTGGCCAGGCGACCGGCCCGAGGAGTTTCTCACCTCGGATCAATGTGCTGCCTGCCACGACGCGACCGGCACGGTCTCCGGCACCAACCGCACCGATCTTCCGAGCATGCTGTGGCCGGATTCGATGACGCCGGTCGCAAATCTCTCCGAATACGGCGAGTGGCGCCACTCGATGATGGGCGTCGCAGGTCGCGACCCGATCTTCTTTTCGCAGTTGAACTCGGAAGTCCCAAGCAGCAGACCTTCCAGAGCCATTACTGTACGGGAAATCCGATCAGGAATCAGAAGCAAGTCCAGATCTACGAGGAGCTGGTCATCGATCCCGAGGGACAAACCCGGCCTGTGACGCCGCGCGCGTACCTGAACGCCGAGCAGCTCTCGGTGCTCACGCCCTGGAGCGTGGAGGCGATCAACCGCATGGTGAGCCGGCGGACCCTTCGACCTGGCGTTCACTTCTTCCAGCCATTCGGCCGGGGAACTCAACGGCTGTTCAAATGGAGTTCGATCGTGGCCTTGATCGACATCCCGAGTCCATCAGCACGACCGCGACCTCCCCGTCGAGGCACCGCATCCTCGACAACGAGGCGGCCACCGGCGCGCTCCAAGGCCAACTCGTCGCGCGGACTCCTGATGAGCGAGACACCTGAGACACCCCGGCAGAGGCGCCGTCCTCGACGGCGCACCCGGACGATCCGCGGCTGCACGCTCGATGCTGCGCATGGTCGTCTGCGATTGCGGTTCCGCTGGCACGGGCAGCAGCAGGCCATCTCGACCGGGCTCCCGGATACGGCCGAAAACCGCCGAGCGCTCGCGCCGGTCTGCCGGCAGGTGGCCGCGAACCTCGTGGCCGAGAACGACCCCCGACCAGCTCTGGAGGCGAGCCTACGCGGTCCTGGGACTGCCGAGAGAACGGTTCCCAGCACGGCGCTCACTGTGCGGGGCTACTTCGAACGCTGGATCGTCGACAAGGTGCCGCCCGAGGTGCGCCGCGCCGAGGCGAGGACTACCGCCGGCACCTCCGTGGTTACGTGCTCCCGACGCTTGGGGATACCGCGCTGGCGGACCTCTCGGCGCGTGACCTTCTTGGTTTGCGTACAGAGCTGCGCCACCGCGGCCTGTCGCTCAAGTTCGTCAAGAACATCATTGCCGGCAGCCTGAAGGCCATGTTGCGCGACGCGCGGATCATCGATCACAAGCTCGACCACGATCCGTTTCTTGGCGTCAAATGGCCGCGGGTTGAGGTGCCCTCGCCCACGCCCTTCACCGCTGAAGAGCGATACCGCATCCTCGGCTGGTTTCGGGACAAGCACTTCGGCTTCCATCCGGGCACGGGGACCGTCGGGCTCCGTTGGCGGCCACACCCGCCCTACCATGCGTACGTACATCTGCTCTTCTGGACGGGAATGCGGCCGAGCGAAGCCGCAGGGCTCCGGTGGAGCGATGTCGACCTCGGTGGCGGCGGACTCGAAGTGCGGCGGTCGCGCCATCTGTACGAGGACTCGGCGACGAAGATCGAGCGCGCCCAGCGTCATGTCGAGCTGCTGCCGGAAACGGTCCGCATGGTGGCGGCGATCCAGCCCGTGCGCGTGGCCCCGGCGATGCCCGTCTTCGTGAACACCGTGGGCCGCCCGCTCGAACCGCGCGCGTTCCTGCCGCACTGGTATGCGTGCCTGCGGGCGCTCGGCATCCGCAGCCGCGGCATCTACTCGTGCAAGGACACCTACCTCTCGACGGTGCTGCCGCTGAAGCCGATCCCCTGGATCGAGGAGCAGACCGGCGTCGTCTACGCGACGCTCAAGAAGCACTACGCGAAAATGGCTGCCGCGCCGCACCGACGACGCGGCGTCGCGCGCGCTCGATCAGCTCGCGCGCGCCGCGAAAGCGGACAGTTTGTTACCCCCGGTAACAAATCCGGCGCAAGGCGAAACCGGCGAAGTCTGCGACGTGACGCGCAGATCGTCGTCGGTGGAGGAATGCCGAGGAGGGGAATCGAACCCCTAAGCCCTTCCGGGCGGGCGATTTTGAGATCGCCGAGCAGCTCAACCGCCCAGGAGGTGGGGGACCTCAGGCGGCCCGCTTGACCCCGTCGTCCGCGGGACGCGGCGACGCGGCGGGGACGGCGGGCCCCTGGTTCGGGGCGTTCAGGATGCGGACGATCAGGACGCCGAGCGTCGCTACGACGGCCGCACCCAGCGCGGCCAGGAATTCGGCTGGCGTGAAGCCGGGGCCGA